>JBAZTJ010000184.1:0-2560 GCA_041662005.1 Candidatus Methylopumilus sp. | reverse complement strand
GGCAGCTTCGAAGTGATGGAGAACCAGTCGGCCCCGTCGCGCGTACCCGCTGCAAAATCCGCACCGGCCGCCGCTTCGTCGGGCTCGGGCCAGGGACGCAGCTTCGACAACTTCGACGACGACATCCCGTTCTAACACGTACGTTTTATATCAAACGTATATATAAATAATAAAAGGCCCACAGTAGTGGGCCTTTTTCATTGGCGGTCACGGCGATCCTGCGTACGGGAGATTCCTCGCCTGCCCACGGATCGAGTTAATTGCATGGCTTATTGCCATCTAATCGGGGGTTGCCGGACTGCGGCCTTGCGATACCTTGATAAGAGTAGGGGCAATTGCCGGGCAAAGTGTGGGGGGGGAATATGAAAAAGAATCTACCCGTGACGCAACAGGAAATCGATTACCCGGAAAGCCAGGTATTTGTCACGAAGACCGATACCAAGGGCATCATCACCTACGCGAACGATTCATTCGTGGAAGTCAGCGGCTTTTCCCGCGACGAACTGCTCGGACAGAGTCATAACATGGTCCGTCACCCGGACATGCCGGAATGGGCCTTCAAGAGCCTGTGGGATACGCTGAAGAGCGGACATCCGTGGCGCGGCATCGTGAAGAACCGCGCCAAGAGCGGCGATTTCTACTGGGTGCGCGCTACCGTATCGCCCATCACGGATAACGGCAAGATCACCGGATACATCTCGCTCAGGAAGAAGCCGACGCGCGCCGAAGTGTCGGAGGCGGAAGCGCTGTATAAATCGGGGCGTGTACCCTCTGAGAAGCTTCCGCTCGCCAAGCGCTTCCAGAATCTCTCGTTGCAAACCAAGCTGCAGCTGTTGATCCAGCCGGCCCTGTTGCTGATGCTGGGCGTCGGCAGTGTCGCGATCATCAACGATAACCGGGTCAGCATGTTCGATGCGGCGCAGCAGCATGCCAGAACGGTGTCCGACGAGGTCATCGACAGCGCAAACATGCTGATGCTCACGGGGCAGATCGGCAACACCGAGACGCGGAAGCTGTTGATCAAGAAACTGTCCGGTTCGGGGAATATCGTCGGGCTGCGCCTGATGCGCACCGAGCAGGTCGCCAAACAGTACGGCGCCGGTTTGCCGGAAGAACAGATACAGGACGAGGTGCAACGCAAAGTCGTTGCGAGCAGGCAGCCTTATTACGCGCTTGAGGAGCGGGACGGCAAGCCGCTTTTCCGCGCGGTGACGCCCTATCTGCTCAGCCACAATTACAACGGCTCGGACTGCATGACTTGCCATCAGGGCGAGGAGGGCAGCGTGAACGGGGTCTCCGATATCCGGATCGACCTGAGCGCGGGTTACGACAAGCTGCATAAGGTCATCATCGAGCAGGTCATCATCCAGATCGTGTTCCAACTGGTGCTGTTCTTCTTCATCAGATTGATCGTTCGCCGCTTCGTGGTGAAGCCGGTCGACGAGATCAAGAAGCACCTGAGCGAAGTCATCAACGGCCACATGTCCAGCCAGGTCGATATTTCGGGGCGCGACGAAATGGGCGAGGTGCTGTGCTCGGTGCAGTCCACCAAGGTGCTGCTGGGCTCGATCATCGACCAGATCGCCTCGGTATCGGGGCATATCGACGTCCGCGCGAAGCATTTGACGGAAGCCATGACGAAAGTGGCGGAAGGCTCGCAGTCCCAGTCGGAGGCGGCAAACACCATGTCCAGCGCCGTCGAGAAGATGACCGCAAGCATAGACCTGATCGCGGAGAATGCGGGTGAGGTCAGGCGCGTTTCGGACAACTCGACTTCGCTGGCAGGCGAGGGCGGCAAGATCGTGCGCCAGGTCGTCGAAGACATGTCACGAACCAATCAGTCCGTGATGAACACGGCCCAGACGATGCAGCAATTGGGCGAGCAATCGGACCGGATACAGAATGTGGTCAAGGTGATCAAGGAGATCGCCGACCAGACCAATCTGCTCGCGCTCAACGCGGCGATCGAGGCCGCGCGGGCGGGCGAGCAGGGGCGGGGATTCGCGGTGGTGGCCGACGAGGTGCGCAAGCTCGCGGAGAAGACCGGCAACTCGACTCAGGAGATCGCCGGCATGGTCGAGGAGATACGCGGCAGCACCAGCCATGCCATCGCCGAAATGGTGGCGACCGTCGAGATGGTCAAGGCCGGTACTGTCATGGCCGAGAAAGCCGGCAGTGCGATCGTGGAGATCAACGATGGCGTGTCGCGCGTGCTGAGCGGGGTCGAGGACATTTCTTCGTCCATCCAGCAGCAGAGCCTGGCGAGCCGCGAGATCGCCGTGAACGTGGAGAAGGTCGCACAGATGTCGGGCGAGAACAGCGATGCGGTCAGGGAAGTCTTCGGCACCGTGGAGAACCTCGAGACGCTCTCCAGCGCACTCGAACAATCCGTCAAGCACTTCCAGGTGTGATGCCGCGCTGATACGGCCGCGAAGGGGCAAACGAAAGGCCGTCTGTCAGACGGCCTTTTTTGTTGAAGCGGACTGCGGCAGCGATCCGGACTAGACCCGTTCCAGTACCGCCGCGAAGAAGCCGTCCGTGGCATGCAGGTGCGGGCGCA
>JBAZTJ010000183.1:0-2629 GCA_041662005.1 Candidatus Methylopumilus sp. | reverse complement strand
GATGTCGGATTCGCACCCGGTGGCTTGCCATTACTCAGCCATGTCCAACTGAGCATTGCGGGCGGTGCCCGCACGGTCATCCTGGGCGCCAATGGTGCGGGTAAGAGTGTCTTGATGCGGCTGATGCACGGCCTGTTGGCACCCAGCAGCGGCAGCGTGGTGTGGAATGGGGTCAAGGACAGGCCGTCTGCCCAGTCCATGGTGTTCCAGCGCCCAGTCATGCTGCGCCGCTCTACGCTGGCCAATGTGGCCTATGGCTTGAAGCTCAACGGTGTGCCGCGTGCAGCGCGCAGCGCACGGGCGCAAGCGGCGTTAGCGCGAGTGGGTCTTGCCCATCTTGCCAAGCGTCCGGCGCGGGTGCTGTCCGGCGGCGAGCAGCAGCGCATCGCCCTGGCGCGTGCCTGGGCGCTCGATCCGCGCATCCTGTTTCTCGATGAACCGACCGCCAGCCTCGACCCGAGCGCGGCGCGCGAGGTCGAGCGTATCGTCACCGAATTCCACCTTGCCGGTACGACGATCGTGATGACTACGCATAGTTTAGGTCAAGCGCGACGCTTGGCGGACGAGATTGTTTTTCTGCACGCCGGCCGCATCGCGGAGTATACCCCTGCTTCCGAGTTTTTCCAGCAACCCCGTTCGGCCGAAGCCGAAGCTTTCCTCAAAGGAGAATTACCATGAATCATTTACGTCGCAGTTGCCTGCTTTTCCTCTTGGCTTGCGCCCTATTCGGTGGCTTGCCGACCCAGGCCGCAGAGTCGTTCATCACGGTGGCGTCGACGACCTCGACCGAGCAGTCCGGGCTGTTCGGCTACCTGCTGCCGCTGTTCGAAAAGCCAAGCGGCATCCAAGTCCGCGTGGTGGCGCTGGGTACCGGACAGGCGCTCGACATGGCGCGGCGCGGCGATGCCGATGTGGTGTTCGTGCACGACGCGGCGGCCGAAGAAAAGTTTGTCGCCGAGGGCTTCGGCGTGAAACGCCAGGAAGTCATGTACAACGATTTCATCCTGGTCGGGCCGCAGGATGATCCCGCCAAGGTGGCGGGCGGCAAGGACATCACCGAAGCCTTGAAGAAAATCGAGGCCAGCAAGTCGGCCTTCGTCTCGCGCGGCGACAAGAGCGGCACCCACGCCGCGGAACTGCGTTTGTGGAAAGTTGCCGGCATCGACCTCGACGCCAGCAAGGGATCCTGGTACCGCGACACCGGTTCCGGCATGGGCCCGGCGCTGAACACCGCCGCATCGATGAATGCGTATATCCTTGCCGACCGCGGCACCTGGCTGTCGTTCAAGAACCGGCAGAATCTTGTCATTGTGGTCGCCGGCGACAAGCGCCTTTTCAATCAGTACGGTGTCATTCTGGTCAATCCGGCCAAGCATCCGCACGTCAAGCAGGCGGCCGGCCAGCAGTTCATCGATTGGCTGCTCTCCGATGTGGGCCAGAAAGCCATCGCCGGATACAAGATCGACGGCGAGCAACTGTTTTTTCCCAATGCCAAGAAATGAGGCAATGCCTAGCGATTGACGCTTATGAAACTCGCTGGATTGACGGCAATCTCCCTGCTCGCGATCTTTCCGCCGGCTTAAGCTGCCGACGAAAGGGACAATACTTACGGCAACGGCGAGACCCTGATTGGCTCGAATGAGTTCTATATCGTCGACGCAAGAGCGATCCGGCGAACATCGCCAAAGCCGAAAGCGCTGCCGGTTCCTATCGCCGAATCCCTTCCGGAGAAGTTTGGCGAGGGTCTCTACAATGATATGATAGATGCCCGTCGTTACGACGAGTGACGACGGGCATCCAATTGCAGGAGGGCATATCATGAAACTAAGCGCACGCAATCAACTCAAGGGTACCGTCAAGTCCATCACGCCCGGAGCAATCAACAGCGAGGTTGTGATCGCGGTCGCCCCCGGTGTGGAAGTCACCGCCCAAATCACCAGCAGTTCCGTGCAACGCCTCGGCCTCAAGCCGGGTGGTACGGCCTACGCCGTCATCAAGGCCGACAGCGTGATGGTCGGTGTGGACTGAGGATCACGTAAAACTGTCCGATCTGACGGTATTTGTCCGGCAATCGCGAAACACGGATACTCGTATTCCCGCATAGCATCAAACGCGCTATGCTTGCAAAGTTTTGAATTGCCGGACGCCCCGATGGACCAAGCTGATCGCCTGCTGCTCGAACGCAGCCAGTTGTTTTGCGACATAGAACTTGAAAGCATCGAGCACCTGCTCGACACCTGTCCGGAAACGCTGCTCGGCGCGGGAGATACCTTGCTGCGGCAGGGCGCGCAAAACAATACGCTGTACCTGGTGCTCGACGGTCAGTTGCGCGTTTATCTCGGCGGGCGGGAACTTCCCGAACACACTCTGCTCAATCCCGGCGAATGCGTCGGGGAAATGTCGCTGATCGATGGCAAACGTGCATCGGCGCTGGTAATTGCGGCCCAGAAAACGCGCCTGCTGGCAATCGATCACGAGGTCATCTGGGCGCTGATCGAGTTGTCCTATGGTATCGCTCGCAACCTGCTGGCCATCCTGTCGGGACGGATTCGTTTCAACAACCTCGCCTTGATCAGTGCGCAAACGCAAAGTCTGGAATTCGAACGATCGAGCGCGGTCGACGCGCTGA
>JBAZTJ010000182.1:0-2707 GCA_041662005.1 Candidatus Methylopumilus sp. | reverse complement strand
GCCTGGACAGTATTTTCTGGTCCAACAAGCCAGTGGCGGGGCTAATGGTTCCAGCCTGCCTGCCCCTGACGCATCAGGGTCTGTCAATATGTCAGGGACTGCAGGCAAGATAGCTTTGATCAACTCCACAACAGGATTGGCCTGCAATGGAGGCTCTAGCCCATGTAGTTCCGCTGATCTGGCTAAGATTATCGATCTGGTGGGGTTCGGTACTGCCAATTTCTTTGAAACTAGCCCAGCCCCGGCGGCTTCTGCCAGTCTTGCTTTACTCCGCAATAGTAATGGCTGCCAAGACCAGGACAACAATGGCCAGGATTTTTCAACCGCTGCCCCTGCCCCTCGCAATACAGCCTCACCTATCCAGGCATGTGGCGGTGTAGCTAACCAGCCTGTCATTGCGATATGCCCATCGTTGGATGTCACAACAGGTGCTGCAGGCTCGGTTGTGCTTTCTGCATCCGATGCAGATGGCCTGGTATTCGATGCTGCCATCACCTCTCAACCTGTTAACGGTATATCACTTGGTAGTGTCACCGCAGCAGCAGCGGTTGGTAGGACTGCCACAGTTAACTTGGCGGTCAGCAACAGTCTTGCTGTGGGCAATTATCCAGTGGTGGTCAACTTCGCAAATAGCGATGGTCAGCAGTCATCATGCACGGTCAATGTAAGCGTATCAGCGGCATCCGCCATGACGCCGATTTACAATATTCAAGGCACAGGTAGTGCGAGTCCGCTCATCGGCACTTCTGTGACTGTTGAAGGTATAGTCACTGCAGTATTTCCAGGCTTGAGCGGTTTTTATTTACAAGATGAAAATGGTGACCAAAATCCACTGACATCAGATGGGATATTTGTTTTTGGCACTGCCGGTGTATCAAGCAGTGCGGTGAGTGTCGGCAATAAAATCCGTCTGAATGGCACAGTGGCTGAGTTCAACACCGTCACAGAGCTGACTTCACCCAGCAACATCAGTGTATTGAGTACCAACCATAGTGTATTACCACTGGAAATTACGCTGCCAGAAAATACTGAAGGCGATCTCGAACGTTATGAAGGCATGTTGGTGCGTATCACTTCGCCACTGACTGTTTCACAAAATTACTTCCAGGGCCGCTATGGTCAAGTCAGCCTGTCCGCCGAAGGCCGCATGATCAAACCAACCAACATCTACCGCCCAGGCAGCCCTGAAGCAACAAATCTTGCTGATGAAAATGCACGCCGCCGTATTACGCTGGATGACGGCAGCAGTGCGCAAAACCCCAACCCGATTCCATTCATAGGCGCTGATAATACCTTGCGTGCCGGGGATGTCGCCGAGTCCATTACGGGTGTCATTGATCACGGCCTCATCACCGCCAGTGCCAGTGGGCCTCGCGATTACAAACTGCACCCCACAGAGCCTGTCGTATTTGCCAGAGAGAATGCGCGCACTGCTACTCCTGTTGAGCAGGACAGTCGCATCACTGCTGGCAATATCAAAGTGGCCAGCTTTAATGTATTGAATTATTTCACTACATTCACCAATGGTCAGACCACATCTGGTCAAACTGGTCAAGGTTGTTCACTGGGTGCCAGCACCTCCGCAGGTAATTGCCGTGGTGCAAGCAATCAGGCCGAGTTCACTCGCCAGCGTGACAAAATCATCAACGCCATTGCTGCTATTAATGCAGATGTTGTTGGCTTGATGGAAATTCAGAACAACGGTGCGGTGGCAATCCAAAATCTGGTAGACGGCCTCAATACCAAAATGGGGGCAGGTAGTTATGCTCGCATTGCTGACCCGGTCACTGGTACAGGTACGGACGCCATCAAGGTGGCCATGATCTATAAGCCAGTCAAGCTCAGCCCGGCAGGTGCTTCACTTTCCGACATCAACAGCATCAACAATCGCCCCACGCTGGCACAAGTATTTAGTGCTGCTAATGGCGAAAAGTTCTCTGTCATTGTGAATCACCTCAAATCAAAAAGCTGCTCAGATGCAGCAGGTGCCAATGCCGACCAGAATGATGGTCAGGGCTGCTACAACGGCGCTCGCTCTGCACAAGCCCAGCAACTGGCACAGTCGTTTATCCCTCAAGTGCAATCGGCGGCGGGTGACGATGATGTACTGATCATTGGTGACTTGAACTCTTACGGCAAGGAAGACCCGATTGACTATCTGGCTGGACAGGGTTTCACAGACCAGATTACCCGCTTTAACGGCGATCAGGGCTACTCCTATGTGTTTGATGGTGAGTCAGGCTACCTTGATCACGCGCTAGCCAATGCTGCCATGGCACAGCAAATTACAGTGGCGATGGAATGGCATATCAATGCAGATGAGCCGTTCGTGATTGATTACAACACCGAGTTTAAACCTCAGGATTTGTACGATAACCGTCCTTACAAAGCATCCGACCATGATCCTGTAATAGTGGGGCTGAATTTGTATAAAAAGCTGAATGGTACTAGCAGCCGGGACACTATCACAGGCACCGCTGGTGATGACGTGATATACGGCGGAGTGGGCGCAGACATCCTTACAGGTAATGGCGGTAGTGATGTGTTTGTGTTCAACAGTATGCAGGATGGCATCGACACTATTGCCGATTTCCAGCCAAGAAGTGATCGTATCCAGCTATCACAACTCCTGCTATCGCTAGGTATTAATAGTGTTGACCCAATCAATGCTGGTTTTGTTACTTGCGTAACCAATGGCAATCAAGCC
>JBAZTJ010000181.1:0-2727 GCA_041662005.1 Candidatus Methylopumilus sp. | reverse complement strand
TTCGCAAGGCCTATGCCGAATTGAAGCTTGACTACGATGCGGAACTCAAGAGCACCAGGAACTACGAAATCTCGGGCGACGACAAATTCTGCAAGAAGCCGATCTCCGATCCGCGCAAATCCGGCGAGATCTGGGTGCAGGGCGAGGACATCGAGCCGTTCAGCAGCGCATCCTGCACGCTCGGTGCCTTCGCAGACATGAAGGCAAAGGGAAGGAAGATTAACGTCGCCTACGTGTTCGATGCCAATCGTGGCATCAAGCTGTTTGCAGACCAGGCGTTCTTTGCACTCGGCGATGACAAGGCCATCACCCCGTTCCTGCTCAAGAAGGACGCCGAGGCCTTCGTTGCAAAAAACGGCGGAAAAGTCGTGGTCCTGGACGATGCTCTCAAAGCCGCCAGCGGAGGCTAGACCATGCAACTGGGCGCTCTCCGAACTCGGTATCAGGATCAGATCGACAAAAGTCACAGTGTCAAACCACCGGGCGAAGCGTCGCCGACCATGCCGGAACATGTCTCGACGTCTGCCTCGGTCTATGTCCGACGCTGGGCACGACTTCATCGCGATCTGTTCCGATCGACCTTGATCGGGGCCATCTCGATCCTGGCCTTCATCCTGTCGTGGCACTTCCTTACGACCTATCGCGTGAATGCCCATATCCGGTTTACCAATGTTCCTTCGCCATTGATGGTGTATGCGAGTTTTCTGCATGCGATCCACGATCCGAAATTCTTCATGCACATCATGCTGAGCTGTCGCCGTATTCTGATCGGCTTCTGCCTGGCTGCGATCGTTGCCGTTCCGCTCGGTCTGGTCATGGGGCGTTTCAGGCTGGCCCGTGAAATCGTCTTTCCAGTCTCTGAGATTCTGCGCCCGATTCCGGCAATTGCCTGGGTGCCGATGTCGATCATGCTCTGGCCGAGCAATGAGGAGAGCATCCTCTTCATCACGTTCCTGGGCTCGTTTTTCCCCATCCTGATCAACACGCTTCATGGCATGTCGATGGTCGATCCGGTTCTGGTGCGCGCGTCCCAATGTCTTGGTGCGCGTGAGATGTCCATTTTCCGCGAAGTCTACTTTCCGGCGTCGCTGCCACACATCTTCACCGGACTTTCCGTCGGCATGGGCGTGGCTTGGGTTTCGCTGATCGCCGCGGAAATGATTTCGGGCCAATACGGCATCGGATATTTCACCTGGGAGGCCTATTCTCTCGTGCAATATGCAGACATTGCCCTGGGCATGATCTGTATCGGCATCCTCGGTCTGGGATCCAGCTTTCTGATCCGCGGCGTCGGCCGCCTCTCGATGCCGTGGGGGTGTTCATGAGCCAGACCATTCCCGATCGTGCCCTCGCCGGTCATGTCGAGGTCAAGAACTTTTCCCTGAGCTATGAAACGCTCGATGGGCCGGTATCGGCCGTCACCGATACCGCGATTCACGTCAAACCCGGAGAATTCGTCTCCATCGTCGGCCCGTCCGGCTGCGGCAAATCCACTTTGCTCAATGCCGTCGCCGGCTTTCTCAAGCCCACGAGCGGGACCGTCACGGTCGATGGCAAGCCCGTTCATGGGCCAAGCGCCGAGCGCGGCATGGTGTTTCAGCAATATTCCCTGTTTCCCTGGAAAACCGTTCGGCAGAATGTCGAGTTCGGCCTCAAGATGAAGAAGATGTCGAGGTTTCATCGGGAGCGCGCGGCGCGCACATTGCTCGGTCTCGCAGGCCTCGAAGCATTCGAGAACCACTACCCAGATCGCCTGTCGGGCGGCATGAAACAGCGCGTCGGTATCGTTCGCGCGCTGGCAACAGGCCCGAAGGTGCTGTTGCTCGATGAGCCGTTCGGCGCACTTGATGCGCAGACACGTGTGATCATGCAGCAGATCCTCACCAATATGTGGCAGCGGCTGAAGATCTCGGTTCTCTTCGTCACCCACGACATCGACGAGGCGATTTTTCTGTCGGATCGAGTTTACTGCATGACCGCGCGTCCGGGTTCGATCAAGGCCGAAGTCGCGATTCCTCTGGAGCGGCCGCGGCAGCAATCGATGATGATGTCATCGGAGTTTCTGGCCTTGCGCCGGGGCCTGATGTCGCTGATCCGCCAGGAAAGCCTCAAAGCGATGGGCGGCGAGGTCAGCGAAGCGTCCATGCAGGGCCTGAGCATCGAGTTGCAGGGGCAGTCGCTCGCCGAGTTGATTTAGACGCCAAACGCCGGCTGGATGACACGAATTGCTTCATTCGCCGCCCATTTGGACCCATAACTGGCGTCCGACGCCATTGGGCCTCTTATGAAATCAAATCGCGTCCTGTCCCCGAAGGCGACCATCGTCACGCAACCCTTAAGACGGTCGTGATCGATCTTAGGTCTGGCTGTTTCTGACATGTTCGATTTCCTTGGCGAGCCATCGTTTTACATCGTGGCTCTGGCCGGATTCTTTGGCGGCGTCGTGCGCGGCTATTCCGGGTTCGGCTTCGCACTCGCCGCAGTTCCAATCCTGACCATCGGCTTGCCGCCGAGCGTCGCAGTCTCTGCCGTATTTCCGCTGGAGCTTGCCATCGGCCTGCTGACGTTGCCGTCCGAACGGAAGAACATCGATTTCAGAGTGCTGAGACGCCTCACATTTGGAGCCGCGATCGGAACACCATTCGGCGTCACGGTCTTGCGTGCGTTGCCCACTGAATGGATGCGGATTCTGATCGGATTGGCCGTGGCAGCGGCTGTGGTGAGGGC
>JBAZTJ010000180.1:0-2863 GCA_041662005.1 Candidatus Methylopumilus sp. | reverse complement strand
CATTCATGCCGCCGTCGAACTGCACGGCGCGATAACAGGGAACTTCGAGAACTTCCCCCAGCCATGCATCGTCGCGCAGGTCCACAAGCCCGCCGTCAGTTAAAAAAGTCAGGATGGGAAGCGGCAAGCTGCTTGTACCAGTTGATATACTGGATGAAGCCCTTCTCGAGCGGGAATTGCGGTTCGTACCCGATCAGCCGCTTTGCCTTGTCGACCGACAGCGTTCCGCGCTCGGGCATCAGGCCATCGCGCGGATTGTGAACGATCTCAATGTCGGGAAACTCGCTTTTCATCAGATCGATCATCTGATTGAGCGTGCGCGCGCCGCCGTAGGTCAGATTGAAAATCTGGTTTTTTGCTTCAGGAATAGCGATCGACCGCAGTAAGCCCTGAACCAGATCCTTGATGTAAGTGAAATCGAGGGCATCGTTGCCGTCGCCGTTCACCGTCAGCCGCATACCGCGGATGGCGTTCTCGATGAATGCCTGCCCGACACGGCGGCTGACGCAACGCTCGCCGTACAGAGCCGATGGCCGAACGATGGTGTAAGGCGTATCGAACACCTGATTGTGGGCAATGACCAGCTTCTCGCCGCCATACTTGAGCGCGCCGTAGATACCCATCGGTTCGCAGTGGCGTTCTTCGACAGCCGCTTCGCCGTCGAAGTTTCCGTACACCATCGACGATGAAAAGTAGACGAAGTGCACATTGCTTCCGCGAGCCGTGTCGAGCGCGTTCTCCAGCGTCCGGAAGCTGTGGTCGAACGTGCTGTAGGGATCCTTGTTCGAGCGGTTGGCATGGGCGATCGCTGCGAGTTGAACGTAGCAATCGGCCTTGATCTCACCGAGGCAGCGCGAGAGCGCGTGATAATCGCGCGCGTCGAGCACGTGCAGTGGAATACCTGCCTCACGCAGTAATCTCATCCGCTCGAAGATGAAGTTGACGTACAGATTCTTGTTGGGGTCCGCTCCCGAATTCGAGAACGCGCCAAGGTTATTGACCTGCAACCCGTCGATGACGTGCGGGTCCGCACCGTGCCGCTTCAGCGCCAGCGCGAGATTATGACCGATAAAACCCGCGCCGCCGATCAGCGCGATCGTTCTGCCCTTCAGCTTTTCTTCGAACACGTCAGCTCCTTCACAATCGTCGTCAGGGACTCCGCGATGTAGTCCATGTCATCGGTTCCAAGATGCGGCCCCACCGGAAGCGCGATCGATTGATCGCTGATCCGCGTTGCATTCGGAAATTTCGCCAGGTCCTCGCCGTACTTGTCGCGGTAGTAAACAAGTCTCGGAATTGGATGGGGGTAATAGACACTGGTGCCAACCCCAGCGGCGTTCAAGCGGCCGATCACCTCCGTTCGCCGGCTCGCCAGCGGGCCGTCGAGCACAACAGTGAGGCAATAGTGACTGTTGGTCTGCCGCGCCGATGTCACATCGAGAATTGCCATATTTTCGAGGCCATCAAGCCCCTGCTTGAGCCGGGCAAAGTTCGTTGCGCGCCGCTCAAGGATTGTATCGAGGCGCTTGAGCTGCTCGCGGCCGATCGCCGAATTGATGTCGCTCAGGCGATAGTTGATGCCGAGCGATAACACGTCGTAGACGCCCGGCACCTTGCGTTCGGAGAACGTACGGTCCACGCCGAAGGCCCGCGCCTTCGATATTTTCTCCGACAGATCAGCGTGGCGCGTGACGACCATGCCGCCATCGCCGGTCGTGATGTGCTTGACCGGATAAAACGAGAATGTACCCGCGTCACCGAACAAGCCCGCGTGCACGCCGTCGTAGCGCGTGCCGAGCGCAAGCGCGCAATCCTCGACGACTTTCAGATTGCGGGTTTCCGCAAGTTTCATGATCGCCGGCATGTCGCAAGGAATGCCGAGAAAATGCACGAGGCCGATGGCCCGAGTGCGCGGCGTGATCGACGCCTCGATGGCGTCAACCGTCATATTACCTGTCGCAAGGTCGCAGTCGGCGAAAACCGGTTTTGCTCCCACGACTTCCACCGCATGCACGGTGGCAACATGCGTCTGCGCCGGAACGATCACCTCGTCCCCGGCTCCGATACCCAGTTGCCAGTAGGCGAGATGCAGCGCCGCGGTGCCGTTGCTGAGCGTCAGCGCATGACCTCCGCCGATGGCGGCAGCGAATTCCTTCTCGAATTCATGGGCCTGCGGACCATGCGTGAGCACGTCGCCCGCCAGCACGCCGAGAACGGCATTGCGTTCCGCGTCCGTAATCCAGGGTTTGCCGAATGCGATTTTGCGTTGTGGGGTCATTGATAACTGATCTGCACCGTTGAAGAGGTCGAAACCGATTCGTCGCAAGCGACCGCAATCGCAATCGAGTCGAGCGTGGCGTCGAATTCCGGCGATTGCCGTTTAGCGTTCGATAAGATCCCTTCGACAAAGGACGGGATCAGCACGCCTTTGTGGGGCGGCTTTGCCGCAAGATCGATCGGCGACGGAGGAGGCACGCCTTCGCCCGGCCGAACGGGATCGCGCGACGTCATAACTCGCGCGCCGGCATCATCCAGAACGAACGTCTTGCGCGTGCCGAAAATCCGCACCACATGCTGATGCCGATGTACGCAGCCAAAATTGGCCGTAATCCTTGCCACCAGCCCGGAAGCGAAGGTCATCGTTGCGGCGGTGAAATCGTTGTACTGAAACGCCGTGCCGCTGGCACAGATTGCGTTGCCGACGGCATGGACCGACACTGGCCGCTGGCCTGTCAGCCAGAGCATCAGATCGATCATGTGAATGCCGCCGCCGAGCATGACCGAATACTGCTCCGTCTCCCCGCGCCAGCCATCCGTGATCTTGTGCAGGCGGCCATAGAGGTAGTCGCCATCGAATGCGTAA
>JBAZTJ010000179.1:0-3007 GCA_041662005.1 Candidatus Methylopumilus sp. | reverse complement strand
GTTCATTTGCCATGAAAGCCACATTTCACCAACCTTGCCCGCAGCGCAAGTCCACGCAAGTATGCCTTCGCATTATCAGAACGCGCCGCACCACAAAGCGTTTGGTTGTCAGACTGGAGAGGTTTGTCGCAAAATGCGGGGCATGTTCTTTTCAAACAGAAAGAAAGTTATTGCGCAATGAAGTTATTGCGCAATAATATCATTGTTATGCAAAAAGAGCTGATTTCCACTCTTGTTATTGGGGCTCCAGCCACCGGGCATAAGTATTGGCCGCGAGTGGACATCTCCAGATTTTTCTTGCCGAGATCCAAAAGTGGTCCCGCCGGAACGAGCGCGGAGCGGAGCCCGGGGATCTGAAGTTGATTTACACGGATCAACTCGTTCGGAACGGGAACGAGAATCTCAAGCACATGTGGGACAAGCTGACCGAGATCTTCGATCCAGCCGACGCGCGATTTGCACGAACGCTCCTGAAAGCTCTCAGCAAAAGCAGCGAGGGCTTCCCCCGTCAGGAGATGGAGAATCTGCATGTGCGGGAATTTCCGCCCGGCAGTCCGGGGGCGATGGCTGATATCGACTTCGTGCTGCGTGTCCTTCGGCACGACGGCTATCTCATCCAGGAAACAACGGGCGCGCAGGCAACCCGCTTCGCCTCGGATTTACTCCGCGACTATTGGGCGCGGCAACATGCATGATGGCTGTTCCGATTGCACTTGGGGCCTACAATCCCTCCCAAATTCCCAGGCAAATCCTGCTGGAAGAATTCACGGCACGCCGTGACATGTTGGACGATTTGATGGGCATTCTCCAGGCAAATGCACCGGGCGAACCCTGCCAGCATTCTCTGCTCATCGGACCACGCGGTTTCGGGAAAACGACGTCCCTTTACGCCCTGAAATACCGGATGGAAGGCGATGAAACCCTCGACAAAATTTGGGTGCCACTGCTCTTCGACGAAGAAAACTACCACATTGCCGACCTCGCTGGGTTTTGGCTGGAGTGCCTGCGACTGGTCGAGTCGGGTCTGATGCCCACTGCGAGCCGCGTCTATGAGTCGCTTCAAATGAGCCGCGACCCGCACCTTGAATCCCTCGCGCGGGATGCCTTTTTGGATGTTCTCACCCGATCAGGGAAGCGGGCGCTTCTGCTCGCAGATAATCTGAACGAGATTCTCTCTGTCGTTAACGACCCTGGCGAACTGCATCGGCTCCGCGCCTTTTTGCTCGAGGACGACCGGGTCTGCGTCATCGGGACGGCCTGCACGTATTTCGAGGCGATTCAGAATACCGACCAGCCGTTCTACAATCTCTTCCGCGTCTTCCGGCTGGATCGCTTCACGGCGGCGGAATTGCGCGCCGCGCTGGAAGCCATGCGGACGGCACGATCGAATGCGGGCGAACTCCTGCCGCTGCCGAAAGAATCCGGCTACTGGGTCGGGCTGCACATTCTCACCGGCGGAAATCCCCGTCTGGTGAAAATGATTTTCCAACTCATGGAGCAGGGCGTCACGACGGATTTTCGCGCGCAGCTCGAGGGCCTGCTCGATGCCTATACCCCTTATTTCAAACACCGCATCGAAACCATGTCGCCCCAGCAACGACGCGTATTTGACGCCATCGCATTGGCGTGGGATCCGGTTCAGATCGCAGACATCGCGCCGGGTCTTCGCATGGAATCAAATCAGATCAGCGCGCAGATCCGCTCGCTGATGGAGGCCCAACTGGTCGCCATCGCCGGTGGGTCGGAAAAACGGCGGATTTACCAGATCGCGGACCGGTTTTCCAACATCTACTACTTCATGCGCTACAGCCGGGCGGGCCGGTCAAAATTCGAGTGGTTTGTGTTGACCATGAAAGCGATTCTCACTCCCGAGCAATTCCTTTCGCAACTGGAACGGATGCGCGAACATGGCCTTGCTTGCAGCAGCGAATCGGATCTGCGCGAGCAGGTGCATCTGCTCGCCAGCGCCATAAGTGCGCTCGACGATCCGAAGGCTCGGCGGGCTGAGGGACACAGGTCCGTGGAGACTTTTCTTAGTCACAAACAGGTGTCCGCTCTTCAGCATTTTCTGGACGATTCGGCCACTCGAACCGCTCTGGCCGGAGAACACAGAATTGCGGACTTTTTTGCTCACCTGCCGCCGGATGAAAGAAGAAAGGCAGGCTATCGGCCCGATGACGCGAGGTGGTGGTATCGGCTTACCGACTTCGCTGAGGGAAAATCACTTTGGAATGAGGCCGAGACCGCCTATCGCAAAGCGATTGAGATCGACCCGGCGTATGCCTCTCCGTGGAATGGTTTGGGAAACCTCCTCAAGAATCACCTTGGGCGTTATGAGGAGGCGGAGGCCGCCTATCGCAAGGCGATTGAGATCGACCCGGCGAGTGCCTGTCCTTGGAATAATTTGGGAAACCTCTTCCAAGATCATCTTGGGCGTTATGAGGAGGCGGAGGCCGCCTATCGCAAGGCGATTGAGATCGATCCGGCGGGTGCCTATCCAAAAGCGGGATTGGCCGATCTGTTGGTGAAGATTGGAAAACAGGTATCTGAAGCGGTCGAACTTGCTACGGAGTCAGTTCTCAACGGGCCTGCCTTGACATGGCCTCGCTCTGTGTTTCGAAAGATCGCGCTGAATGAGCCCCAATCCGCATTGCGTGCTCTCAAGCGGATGGTTGAAATGTTGCTTCAGCAACTCCAGGACATGCGAGCGAATGCGGCGCGTGAGAAACTCCACTCTCTGGCCATCGAATGCATCCAATCCCTCATCCGGGCAACACATGCTGATGATGTGGAGACGATTCTTAATCAACCCGGGGCGCGTGAGATCTTCGATATCCCGCTTCGCGCCATGGAAGTTCTCCGTGATCCAACGGCAAAGGCGAAGCTTGCCACTGAACGCCTTGAGTTGGTCGAAGCCTTCCTCGAAGGAATTGCCACGGCATCGCGAGGACCACTTCGATGAACTGAACGGCTCCGATTTGTCGGCAGGCCTCTTCAACGACAGACA
>JBAZTJ010000178.1:0-3041 GCA_041662005.1 Candidatus Methylopumilus sp. | reverse complement strand
TCGCGTCTGGACGGACGGTTCAGGCGAGGTGATCGCCAAATTCCAGTACATGTTGGACGCCGAATCGTTCGCCGCAGCGAAGGCGGCCAAAGACGCTGAGACGAAGCCAGATTGCTCGCATTTCTATCTTGCAGTTTGCGAGGCTGAAAATGCGTTGCAGGCGTTTCGCCCATCCACGGTGACTTCGCAGGAGCCACTATGAGCGATAGCGACAAGGCCCTCAAGAAGATCATCAAGGCGTGGGAGGCGTTGCCAGAAGGCAACTATACCCCTCGCCAGATCGAGCGCTGGCTCTGCGACAGGATGAAACCGGCTATTGATGCCGGCCGCGCAGCGCTCCTTTTGCACCACCAAGGAGGCGAGAAGTGAGCACCATAGACGCCGAACTGCCGCTTGTAGCCCGACTGCGCACCAGATCCCGCGCGGTATTTCTGGCGGCAGAAGAAAGTCCCGCTCAAGACCTATCGAACCATCTCAGGGATGCGGCGGATGAGATCGAGCGGCTGCGTAATGCCGCCATCGACGCCCTCGCCGGCTGGAAATATATCCGCGAACATCACGGCGACCTCTATGGCGTCGGCTGGGATCGCGTCCAGACAGCGCTTGAAGCCTCTCTGGCTGTGCCGTCGCGAGATCAGGCATGAGCCGGAAGGAAACCATAGCCGAAGGCGTGACCGTCTACCTGGGTGACTGCCGGGAAGTCATCCCGACGCTTTGCGACATAGCCGTTGTTGTGGCCGATCCTCCCTATGGGCAGAACTACACCAGCGGGTACTCAACCGACGCGCTTTGGGCCGCTGGGCACACGATCAGAAATGACCACTCCACCGAAGCGCGTGACGGTATGCTTGCGCTTATCAACGCGCCCTCTCTGATCTTTGGCTCAAGGAAAATACCGGAGCCGCCTGCCACTCGAATGATTTTGACGTGGGACAAGGGGCCGGCGCTCGGCATGGGCGCGCTAGATTTGCCATGGAAGCCGTCCAGCGAGGAAATCTACGTACTCGGCAAGGGCTTTGACGGCCCGCGCGACGAGAGCAATGTACTCTATTGCCCGCCCGTACAGTCGATGGCGAAGAACGGCCGGCTACACCCGAACGAAAAGCCGGTCCCGTTGCTGCAGCGTCTGATCCGAAAATGTCCGCTCGGCATCGTGCTTGACCCGTTCATGTGATCTGGATCGACCGGCGTTGCGGCAATCAAGATGGGCCGCCAGTTCATCGGTATCGAGATCGAGCCCAAGTATTTCGACATCGCCTGCAGGCGCCTCGACGAGACGGCGCGACAGTCGGACCTCTTCCACGCTCTTGTGGGAGGACCGCGAGATGCCTGACCTTTTGCCGTGCCCGTTTTGCGGCACGTCGGACTCATTCGTCGAGCGTGAAGATTTCACCTCTGCATATGTGCAGTGCGACCACTGCTTGGCGCGCGGTCCAGTCGAATGTCAAGAAAGCGACAACGAAGAACTACCTGGAAAGTCAGCGGCAGAACTTTCGTGGAACACGCGGATCGACCCCGCCCCGGATGCTCGGGGCGGGCAGACTGAGCACGCGAGCCGGGAGGCTGCGGAATGGATCATCGTTTATCTGCGCAACGTCGGAACCGAAGATGATGAATGCTGGGTAGTTTGTGCGAAGGGTGATCCCGGCGCGGTGGCGTTCGAGGGCTGTGCCCTCACCAACAGAGGATAAGTAATATGGCCTTGCGACTTATCATCAAAACAGACGAGGCGCGCGTCCCTGGCTCTCGCGCGACACATTTTCGGACGGTTGATGTCGATCTGCCCGAGGTAGAGCGGATTCTTAGCGATGGAGGATACAACTTAGACGGAACATTTCTCATTCGCCACCTTATCGGCGCCGAGGTCATCCATGGTGTTGTCGGAACACTAGGCACGACGAAAAACAAAGGAGATTAAAAATGTGGTCTGAGACTGACGACGAGCGCGTGAAAGAGTTTTGCAAGACGGTTGACGTTGGCAAACTCACCAAATGCCCAAAATGCGGCATGGGAGAGGAAGGCTCTACCGAAATGATCTTGGCGCAGTTCTGCACACACAAATATTGTCCGTTCCGAGAATGGCGACTCGCAAAAGAGCCGAAGGTCGAAAGGGAAACGCAGCCGCGCGTTTCTGACGACGACGCCGGAGAGATTGTCGTCACCTTCAACGGCGCTGAGTTGCGTGGCTGGTCCTACAAAGACGATTCGGAACGTCGAACCAAGATGCTTGCCGCTCACGAATACGTTGAAGGCTGGTGCGATGGAAGGAACACAAAATGAACTGCCCCAAATGTGATGCTGACGTAAGCGAAACCTACGAGCCTGACGACTCCTCGGTTGGAGTTTGTGGCGGATGGTATTGCGATGCGTGCGACCTCGGTATCGGCGAGGGTGATTATCCCCGCGAGCCAATGGAAGGCGACGTTCTGATCATATCGGCGAAAGAATTTCGCGGTGACCGACCGCTCGGGACTCCGCTCTCGGACCTATCCGGCCAGCCGGGTGATCCGCGCAATCCCGATGATCCGCGCCATGCCGGCTACGAACGGTTCAAGCGGATCGCGAGGTCGTATGGCTATGACTGACACATCCCCGGTGTCTCCGGCAGATCAGGGGGCGGATAAGCCATGAGCCTTCCGGCCGTCTATCGCCCCAATGAGGTCGCCCAGCATCTCGGCTGGTCCGAAAGATTTGTGCGAAGCGAGGCGAGACGGCTTGGCGCGTGCAGCGGTTCAGGGCAACGTATGCGCCTTTTGGACCAGGACGTTGCGACCATTTTGGAGGCTAACAAATGTCACTCAGCATCTTCCGTCGTGACGGGTTCTGGCATTACCGCGGAACTATTGGCCCACCTGAGCGGCGCGCGAGGCTGCGCGGCACGACCAGACTCTCAGACACCAAAAAGAACAAAGCGGCGGCCCAGAGGTTCGTTGCCGAAATCGAAGTCAAATACTGGAAAGGTTTTCTTGATGGTCCGGCCGCCATCCTGACATTCGAGGTTGCGGCACAAAAATATCTTGCGGCCGGCATGTCGCCCAGGT
>JBAZTJ010000177.1:0-3103 GCA_041662005.1 Candidatus Methylopumilus sp. | reverse complement strand
TTCCTGCAAATAGCTGCTCAAGGTGCCAACCGCCTGAGTCAGGGCGCTAAGCACCTCAGGTGTCACGGCAATGGTTTGTTTTTCCAGTTTGCTGACAAGGTTGCCGATTTCGGCGCAGAAACGTTTGCAGCCTTCCAGCCCCACCATATCCAGCGCACCGCTCACCTAGTAGAGGTGGGTCTGTGAGAACTTCAGGCTCGCGACGTCCGCTGGGTTTGCCGATACAGCTGCAAGATTGTCCAGGACACTTTTCAGTGCCTGATCTATCTCATCCTTTACCCAGGTGAGCGGCCCGATGTCAAATTCTTCAACCACGCTATCTCCGTGCTTCCAGTTTAGTCGAGGTTAAGAAAGCTTGAAGCCGGCTACAGAGGCGCTAAGCTCTTCAGCCAGGTTATTGAGCTGTCCGACTGACTGCGCTGTTTGCTTAGTACCTTCTGTGGTCTGGGATGTAATGTTCTGAATCTGCTGCATGTTGCGGCTCACTGTCGCGGCTACTTCAGTCTGTGCAGTTGTCGCATCCGAAATAGCAGCAATCAGACGCGCCAGGTTATTGGTAACGGTTTCAATTTCATTCAATGCCTGACCCGCAGCATCTGAGAGTCGAGCCCCATCCACCACACCCTCGGTACTTTTTTCCATCGCAGCCACCGCGCTGTTGGTATCGGTCTGAATGGTCTTCACAATCGCACTAATCTGTTTAGTAGCTTCAGATGACCGCTCCGCCAGCCGCTGAACTTCTTCCGCAACCACCGTAAAACCACGGCCGGCCTCACCTGCAGAGGCGGCCTGGATCGCCGCATTCAATGCCAGAATATTGGTCTGTTCGGTAATGTCCGAGATCAGCTCCACGATTTCACTAATTTCCTGCGAACTTTCACCCAGACGCTTGATTCGCTTTGAAGTTTCCTGGATCTGCGTACGAATTTCATTCATACCTGAGATGGTATTCTGCACCGCCTGTGCGCCTTCAGCAGCAGCCTGCAGTGAGCGTTGCGCCACTTCGGAAGCCTGTCCCGCGTTGCTGGACACTTGCAGAATCGAGCGTGTCATGTGGTTAACCGCTTCACCTGTTTCCACAATCTGTTTGGACTGCTCTTCCGCAGCACTCAGTAAGGATGCCGAAGTATCTTGCGCCTGCGCAGTTGCCTGATTTACCTGCTCTGTCGCACGGTTAATTTCCTCAACCAGATCGCGCAAACTATCAATGGTGTAGTTAATGGAGTCGGCAATCGCGCCGGTAATGTTTTCAGAAACTTCCGCCTTCACCGTCAAGTCACCATCCGCCAGGTCGCCCATTTCATCCAGCAGCTTAAGCACCGCTTCCTGATTCTGCTGACTTTCTACTTCAAGGCGATTCAAGCCGGTTTCTACAGCATCCACCTGCCTGCGACCAAACACGATCATGAACACCACCAGCAATAAGGCCAGAAACACCAGGCCGATCAGGATGTAACGAACAAAGTTGGTTTGAGAGTCAATCAAGGATTTATTGGCTGCTTCAAGTTCAAAGACGAACTTATTCACAGTGGTCTTGTTAACTTCATAACTCGCTGTCAACTCTGCCAAAGGGGTTGATGCTGCAATAGTTCCCAGCATCAAGGCAGGTACATATTTTTGTTTTGCAATATTAAAGAAGTTTTCACCCGACTTGATCACAGCTTCGAGGTCACCACGTAGCGACTCCTGCTTTAGGTTTGCGCGCCAATACTCTGCACGCTTTTTAAATACCACTTCCGCAGCACTTACTTCCGCCAGCTTCTTATCTCGTTTTTCATTGTTATAGCTACTGGAAGCCACATAAGCCTCATTAAGCGCAGCAAAGGCATCTACCGGATACATGGTTGGGGGCAGAATATCAGCACGCAACTCCTGGTATGAGGCCAGCGAATTGTAAATTGGGCCATTAACCCGAATCTGGTTAATCACCCAGAAGCTGATGGTCGCAAACGCACTAAATGCTAGGATCTGCCCGACAAGCTGTTTGTATCCACTAGACCGCTCCTTACTTGTCGCGGCACTCGTCTTTAATACAAATAACGATTTAATCGTCGCAGGTAAGTCTTTTATTGTTTGCAGATTCAGGGCCATACAATTTCCTTCACAACGTAATTACAGTAGACGCCGACTAACTTATGCTGGGTTGCATGAACTCTTTGGAGTTGACGAGTGCATGACAATCAAGCTCTAACCACGTATTTCCTTCATTATCTTCATACGTTTGCGGCTTAAAACAGAAGGCCTTCGCCTTTTTGGATTTTTTTTCTTTTAATTGGTCCAGGCCGCGCAGGCCTATCAGCCTGTCTACCACCAAGCCAGCCTGCGCAGCCAGATCCTGGTTAATCAACAGCACCCGGCTATTGGATGTTTTTGGAGTTGCCGGCTGGCCAGCCAGTTGACCAAGGTCGCTGATGCCATACAGATTGCCACGGACGTTGGCCATACCGAGAAACCATGACTGGGTCAATGGCACCTTATGCAATTCTGGCAAGGATAAAACTTCACTGATTTCAGACAGGTCCACCAACACGCGATCCTGCCCTATGCTGATCCCCAAGCGACTATTAGAAGTGCCGCCGACCGAGTCAGATAGCGCTTCTAGTCTGGCAAGGATATCTTCCTGATACTTGCGTAGGTTTAGGTCTTTTGCCATTTAGCTTAAGGTGGCAATCAAGGCCAGCAAGTCAGACTCAACAATCGGCTTGGGTAAACATTCCTTGGCGCCCATCCTCAAACCCCACGGACGGTCAGTAACCGATGCCTTACCCGAGCAAATGACGATAGGGATGTGTGCAGTATTAGGATTTTTTGTGAGCTTGCGAGTCGCCTCAAAGCCCGTCAAGCCTGGCATCACGATATCCATCAGGATCAGATCCGGTGACTCAAACTCAGCCTTAAGCAGACTCTCATCGCCGCTTTCAGCGGTAATGACTGTGTAACCAGCCTTTTCAAGCAGTTCCGTCAGGTACAGTCGGTCTGTCGCTGAATCATCAACCACCAATACTTTTTCTATCGCCATTTATTTAGTCCTCTTCATTCTTACTTGCCCCTGCCGACACATGGGTATGAATAGCCTGCAACAGAGACTCCTGCGTGAACGGCT
>JBAZTJ010000176.1:0-3110 GCA_041662005.1 Candidatus Methylopumilus sp. | reverse complement strand
GAAAACCCCAATGGCGCGCACAACATTGCAGTGGGCCTGAAGTCTGACGTTAACGTCACGATTAAGGGACATGCCGGCTATTACGCTGCCGGAATGAACCAGTTGGCCAAAGTGACGATTGAAGGCAGTGTCGGTAGTGGCGTGGCCGAAAATATGATGTCTGGCCATGTGCATGTTAAGGGCTTTGCCTCGAATGCCGCTGGCGCCACCGCGCATGGTGGTCTGCTGGTGATTGATGGTGATGCAGGCTTGCGTTGCGGTATTGCGATGAAAGGTGTCGATATTGTGGTGGGTGGTTCAGTCGGCAGCTTCTCGGCCTTTATGGCACAAGCTGGTAATTTCGTGATTCTGGGTGATGCCGATGAAGGTCTGGGTGACTCCATCTACGAAGCCAAGATATTCGTGCGCGGCAAGGTTAAAAGCCTGGGCGCAGATTGCGAAGAAAAGACCATGACGCCTGAAGACCGCAAGATTCTGGCTGATTTGCTGGCAAAATCAGGACACAGTGATGTCAGCCCTGACAGCTTCAAGCAATATGGCTCAGCTCGCACGCTTTACCATTTCCATGTTGATAACGCAGGAGCCTACTAAAATGAGCGATCATTCAACTAAAATTCCACAAACCAAACCGCGTTTTTCGGCAACGTTTGATGAGTACACAACCTCAGAAATCCGTCGTGCTGCGGCCACCGGTATCTACGATATCCGCGGTGCCGGTAGCAAACGTAAACTGCCGCATTTTGATGACCTGCTGTTTTTGGGCGCATCTGTCAGCCGCTACCCACTGGAAGGCTATCGCGAAAAATGCGGTACCGATGTGATCCTGGGCAATCGTTTTGCCAAGAAGCCTATCCATCTGAAAACCCCGGTGACCATTGCCGGTATGAGCTTTGGTTCACTCTCAGGTCCAGCCAAGGAGTCCCTCGGCCGTGGCGCCACTGCAGCCGGTACCAGTACCACCACCGGTGACGGCGGCATGACGCAGGAAGAACGTGGACATTCGCAAACACTGGTCTATCAGTATCTGCCATCACGTTACGGTATGAACCCGGACGACTTGCGCAAGGCTGATGCGATTGAAGTGGTGATCGGGCAGGGCGCTAAACCAGGCGGCGGCGGTATGTTGCTTGGCCAAAAAATTACCAAGCGTGTGGCCAAGATGCGTTGTTTGCCAGAAGGTATCGACCAACGCTCATCCTGCCGCCATCCTGACTGGACTGGCCCGGATGACCTGGAAATCAAGATCGCTGAAATCCGTGAAATCACCGATTGGGAAAAGCCAATCTACGTGAAGATCGGTGCTACCCGCCCTTACTTCGACGTTGCGCTGGCAGTCAAGGCCGGTGCTGATGTGGTGGTGCTGGATGGTATGCAGGGCGGTACTGCGGCAACGCAGGAAGTGTTCATCGAGCATGTCGGCATTCCTATCCTGGCGGCGATCCGTCCGGCTGTGCAGGCCTTGCAGGATTTGGGCATGCATCGCAAGGTGCAACTGATCGTGTCCGGCGGTATCCGCAATGGCGCTGACGTTGCCAAGGCCCTGGCCTTGGGTGCCGATGCCGTGGCCATTGGTACTGCTGCGCTGATAGCACTGGGCGACAATGATCCGCATTGGGAAGATGAATACCAGAAACTGGGTACTACTGCCGGTGCCTATGACGACTGGCATGAAGGTAAAGATCCTGCCGGCATCACTACCCAGGATCCCGAACTCATGAAGCGTGTTGACCCTATCAAGGCTGGCCATCGTCTCGCCAACTACATTGCGGTGATGACCATGGAAGCGCAAGTAATTGCGCGTGCTTGCGGTAAATCCCACCTGCATAACCTGGAGCCTGAAGATCTGGTTGCGCTCACCATTGAGGCATCCGCCATGGCTAAAGTGCCATTGGCTGGTACCGACTGGATTCCGGGAGTTACAAAATTCTAATGTTTTAAGCTAGTGCATTCCTCCCGGCCCCAGGCCGGGCTTTAAAAGGGAGTAGCGTATGAACGGTTTTCTTAACGCAGCGGATGGGACTTCCTCCTCTTACATCGGCTTGCCAAGTACACGATTGTTCATCTCCGAAAGCGCTGCTTCCCTTTCTTTTTCTACTGCTTTTGCAGTGCTTGTATCTAGTATCTCATCCCCCCATATTTTCCTTAATAGCCGGCCGCCACGCCGATATCAGCTATGCGCCCCATTCTGGTGACTGCCTGCATTGCCTCGCTAATTATTATAAAAATAGAATCCTAAGGAGAGAATAATGAGTAAAGAACTCGTCATCAGAATACACAATATGTATCTGCGCGACTGCTTCATGGCCTGGTTTGATGTGGCCTTGCTGTGGGCTACCGTGCTGTTCGTGTTGTACGCCATCCTCGGTATCGTGCAGGACCCCAATATCCGTCTTGCCTTGTACGCCGCCTGTTTCTTCCTGCTGCTTTTCAATACGGCTTCCGTCTATGCCATGGTTCGGCATTTTGACGAAGACAAGGATTTCATCTATGGCCTGGATATCCAGCATCTGGATGCCAATCGTGCCGCCAAGTTAAATCACCATTAGATTAAACAACGTTAGAGGAGAGCAACATGAAGAAAAACTATAGTCCGCCCAGCCAGGGTTTGTTAGGCCAGGTATTTGACAGCATATTCGTGCTGGTGCTGGTGTATGCCAGCCTGATGATACCGCTGCTGCTCAAGGCCGAGGCCAAGTCGGAATCTGCCGCTGCTGCGGCTGCAGCCGCCGTCAAATCCACCTGGGAATCGCTGGGCCAGAACGCAGTGCAGCAGGCACAGTGGATCAAGCTTGGCTACGATCCGGAAAAAGCCGCTACGCTCATCAACAGCCGTTTTGATTACAGCATAGACCCGGTGATGCTGATCGTTACCATCGCGGTGGTGGCGGGTTATTTCGTGTTTATGCTGACCGTGTCAGAGCGGCAGTATCGCGAAGTGATCGCAGAAAAATTCGACAAAAAATAAGTACCCAAAAATAAAACAAGCCAGTTGTACAGGCTGATCAATTCAGAGGAGAAACATCATGAAATTATGGGATATTTTGACCTACGTCGCATGGAGCCTGTCGGCCATCATGCTGGTGTGGATGGTAGTAGATGCTTTTATGATC
>JBAZTJ010000175.1:0-3141 GCA_041662005.1 Candidatus Methylopumilus sp. | reverse complement strand
CGAGGTTGGTATTGAACGCGGTCGACTCGATGTCAGCACCCTTGGTGGAGCGCGCCGAGTTGATGTCGATGGAAGTCAGTGCTTCGGTATGGTCGATCACGATCGCGCCACCAGAAGGCAGGCGTACTTCGCGTGAGAATGCGGTTTCGATCTGGTGTTCGATCTGGAAACGAGAGAACAGCGGAATTTCATCCTGATACAACTTCACGCGCGGCACGTTGCCTGGCATGACATGGTTCATGAACTGGATAGCCTGTTCATGAATTTCAGGGGTGTCGATCAGGATTTCGCCGATATCTGGCTGGAAGTAATCGCGAATAGCGCGAATCACGAGACTGCCTTCCTGGTAGATCAGGAAAGGACCGCTTTGCATGGTGGAGGCACCTTCAATCGCTGTCCACAATTGCAGCAGGTAGCTCAGATCCCACTGCAGCTCTTCCAGGTTACGGCCGATGCCGGCAGTACGGGCAATGATGCTCATGCCGTTAGGTACTTCCAGTTGCGCCATGACATCGCGCAGTTCGTTACGGTCTTCGCCTTCAATACGGCGTGACACACCGCCGCCACGTGGATTATTAGGCATCAGTACCAGGTAACGGCCAGCCAGCGAGATAAAGGTAGTCAGGGCAGCGCCCTTGTTGCCGCGTTCATCCTTGTCTACCTGGACGATCAGCTCCTGACCTTCCTTGAGTACATCCTGGATGCGGGCACGACCGCCTTCAGCGTCATTCAGAAAGTAGCTGCGACCCACTTCCTTGAAGGGTAGAAAGCCATGTCTGTCAGTGCCGTAATTGACGAAAGCGGCCTCAAGTGAGGGCTCTATACGGGTGATTATGCCTTTGTAGATGTTGCTCTTGCGTTGTTCTTTGCCTGCAGACTCGATATCCAGATCAATCAGTTTCTGACCATCGACAATTGCGACGCGCAGCTCTTCTGACTGAGTCGCGTTAAATAACATGCGTTTCATTGTGTTGACTCCCGCGCTCTAAGCGGGTTACAGGCCTTGCCAGCGAAGTGGCAGGTTAGGATAGGCTGGACATCATTGAAGCAGTATTCACAGGCTGAACCAATTAGATCCACTAGATAGATCAATTTTTGGTATAGCGAACATCAATACTACGCGAGCAGAATGAGTCTGCAGGAGGTTACATAAACACATTGGCCATTCTTTGGCCGGTTTTTTATGATTTCTTTTATTAAAAAAGTATTACATAAAAAAGATTTCCGATATGAAACCAGGTAGATATCGGATTGAATTTGTTGACGAAATGTCTCGTAAACTGTTTGGTTTAAACCTCGGTGCGTTGACTCTGTTAGTTAATTCTAACTCGGCTTAGCTGTCATTATCAGCTAAGATTCCACTTTTCCAGCAAATCCGGGCCGCGCCTTCAGCACTCATTAATTTAACAAGTACTGGCAATTTTCTGCAGCGGCTTGAGCGCATTAATTTGTATTACAAAATCGCTACTTATTTTATTTGGCGAGCGAGATTAACCAAGGTATTTTTTACGGTAATTTTTTAAAACTTAATTCATTCTTAAAGAAGCGCTTAGCGCATTCTCTTCAAGAGCTGATAGTATAGGTGAGATGATCGATTTAAGCAAAACAAGTAGTGTGGTTAGTGAGTCCAGCTCGGCAATGCTCACTGTGGATGAAGGCAGTGCAGGGCAGCGGATTGATAATTTTCTGACAAAAACCCTCAAGGGGGTACCCAAAAGCCATCTGTACCGGATATTGCGGAGCGGGGAGGTGCGCGTCAACAAGAAGCGTATTGATGCGACTTATCGCCTTATTCTCGGTGATCTGGTGCGCATTCCACCCATACGTGCTACAGCCCCTGAAGTGCCTAGCGAGAACTCTCGACCTGTCACTGCCCGCTTTGAGCAATCCGTCATCTTCGAAGATGACGCGATGCTGGCACTGGATAAACCGGCAGGGTTTGCGGTGCATGGTGGCAGTGGTGTGAGCCGCGGCGTTATCGAGCAACTGCGTATGGAGCGCCCGCATGCCAAGTTTCTTGAGCTGGTACATAGGCTGGATAGGGAAACTTCAGGCGTACTCATGATTGCCAAGAAGCGCAGTGCACTGGTTGCCCTGCATGATGCCATGCGTAGCAACCACATGGACAAGCGATATTTGATGCTGGTCAGCGGAGACTGGCAGGAAAAGAAAAAACGGGTGGTGCTGACTTTACACAAACATCACACTGCCAATGGTGAACGTCGTGTGAATGTGGTTGAGCGTGCTAGTGAAGAAACCCAGGAGTCGGAAACGATTTTTCATTTACGCAAAAACTATGGTGAATTTACCTTGCTTGAAGCGCAATTGATTACTGGCCGCACTCATCAATTACGCGTGCAACTTGCCCACTTGGGTTTTCCTATTGCCGGCGACGATAAATATGGCGATTTCGCGCTTAACAAGGCATTGCAGAAACGCGGCCTCAAGCGCATGTTCCTGCATTCGGCTGAAACCGGTATACGTCATCCATTGTCTGGGGAAAAACTGAAGCTGGTAGCGCCTCTGCCGGCCGAGTTGGAAAAGTTTCTGCAAAAACTGGAAACTGAAAAGACTCTGAAGAGTGTCAGCTAATATGGATAATAATTTCGATTTAATTATTTTCGACTGGGATGGTACGCTTGCGGACTCCACCCAGTTGATTGTTGATGCCATTTGTAAGGCGAGCGTGGATGCTGCCTTGCCACAACCAAGCCAGGATGCGGCAAGAGGTATTATCGGCCTCGGTTTGCGCGAGGCTTTGCTTGAACTGTTTGGGCCGATTCCAGAAGACAAAATGCAAGTTCTGATCGCTCGATATGGTTATTACTACACTAGCGAAGAGCACGATATTCCCTTATTTCTTGGTGCGTCAGAGGCTGTTGCTGCGTTGGAAGGCCGTGGTATTGCCTTGGGCGTGGCCACGGGCAAGGGCCGCAATGGCTTAAACCGCGCACTTGATAGAAGCGGTATCCAGCAGCATATCCATGCTACCCGTTGTGTAGACGAGTGCCACTCCAAACCGCACCCGCAAATGATTTTGGAATTAATGGATGAGCTGGGCACTGTTCCCGAGCGCACCCTGATGATAGGGGATACCAGTTTCGATTTGCAGATGGCACAAAATGCCAATGTTGCCAGGCT
>JBAZTJ010000174.1:0-3167 GCA_041662005.1 Candidatus Methylopumilus sp. | reverse complement strand
CGCCGAGTTACAGCAAGTGCTGGATAAAAAGCTCAAGCTGCCGGATGGCTACTATCTGGCATACGGTGGCCAGTTCCAGAACATGGAGCGTGCGCTGGGGCATCTGGCGGTGATTATTCCTATCACCATAGGCGCGATTTTCTTCCTGCTGTTCCTGCTGTTCAACTCGGTGCGTTATGCCACCATGATTATCATGGTGCTGCCGTTTGCCTCCATAGGCGGGATATTTGCCCTGTTTGTCACTGGCGAATACCTGTCGGTGCCGGCCTCGGTAGGTTTTATCGCGTTGTGGGGTATCGCCGTGCTTAACGGCGTGGTGCTGGTGTCGTATATTCGCAGTCTGCGCGATGAAGGCATGAGCCAGATGGAAGCCATCGTTCAGGGCTGTAAGCAGCGATTCCGGCCAGTGATGATGACAGCAACGGTGGCGATGCTGGCGCTGGTGCCTTTCCTGTTTGCTACCGGCCCCGGTTCTGAAATCCAGCGGCCACTGGCGATTGTAGTGATTGGCGGGCTGATTACCTCTACCTTGTTAACCCTGGTGGTGGTACCAACGTTATATCGTAAGTTCGAAGAAGCCAGGATAGAGGCTTAAGTCTACACAGACTTTAATAGGGAAAATTATGAAAGAAATTAAAGCAGTCATTCAACCAGGCAGATTAGCGAAAGTGCGCTCTGCGCTGCGTAACATCAAGGGTTTTCCGGGCATGACGGTGAGTAAGGTAGAGGGTTGCGGCCATCATCTGGCAAAACCGGTGATGGGGATACGCGAGGAGCTGACCGATTACAGTCCCAAGGTGCGCATCGAGATGGTCACGCCTGATGACCTAGTCGAAGGTGTGCTGCAGATACTGGTGGAGGTTGGCCATACCGGGCAGGTGGGTGATGGCATTGTATGGGTGACCCCGGCAGAGCGCATGATCAGGCTGTCGGAGAAAATCACCGTGCTGGATTGCTAGGGTTCTAGCAAGAATCTGGTGGTTTAGTGGGAAATCAGTCACAAAAAGAGGCGTCTTTTGACGCCTCTTTTTTTGTTTGCAGATAGGGGTTCAGTTACAAATTTTACTATTCTCATCCACAAAAAATAGGCATATACTGCTCTGTATACAAGTATGGCGTTTCCAATAAATCTAGAGCAAATTAGATAGCGTACCGTTGATCGCAACAATAGAGGAGAATCAGCATGAATCAAGTCGCAGAGGCAGTTAAAACAACTTTCCACGGTGGTTGCCCGCATGATTGCCCCGATACCTGTTCCATGGTCTATACGGTTGAAGAGGGCAAGCTCATCAGCGTCAAAGGCAATGCTGAGCATCCCATGACGCGTGGCGGCTTGTGCGTCAAACTCAAAGATTACGAAAAACGCCATTACCATCCTGATCGCCTGCTTTACCCAATGAAGCGTACCGGCCCCAAAGGCAGCAAGCAGTTCAAACGCATCAGTTGGGATGAAGCACTGGATGAGATCACCACCAAATGGAAAGCCATTATTGCGACTGATGGCCCCCACGCCATTATGCCTAACAGCTATCTCGGCAATCAGGGTCTGGTACATGGCCTGAATGGCGGTGATGCCTTCTTTAACCGCATGGGTGCTACCGTGTGTGAGCGTACATTTTGCGGCGAAGGCTCCTGTACGGCATGGTTACTCACTGTTGGGCCAACCGCAGGGGTAGACCCCGAAAGTTTCAGCCACTCCAAATACATCGTCATCTGGGCATGTAACTCGGTGAGTACCAACTTGCATCACTGGCATATCATCCACGAAGCGCAAAAGCGGGGCGCCAAAGTCGTGGTAATTGATTCTTACGCTTCTAAAACTGCCAAGGAAGCCGACTGGCACATTGCGCCCAAACCCGGCACTGATGGCGCATTGGCAATGGCGATGATGAACGTGATTATCAGCGAAGGCCTGGTGGACCAGGACTACGTAGACAACTACACCGTAGGCTATAAAGAGCTGGCCGAGCGCGCCAAAACCAGAACCCCGGAATGGGCAGAAAAGATCACAGGCATTGCTGCCGACGATATCCGCAAATTCGCACGCGAGTATGCCACTACACCACCAGCCGCAATCCGCCTGGGTGTGGCGCTGGAGCGCAATTATGGCGGCAGCCAGGCCATACGTGCGGTAACCTGCTTGCCGGCTTTAATCGGCGCATGGCGCCATGTCGGTGGCGGTGCCTTGCAGTTCCCGGTGTGGGAGCACCCTTATAAGTTCGATGTGATTTCCCGTCCTGACCTGATCCCGGAAGGCACACCGGTCGTTAACAACTTGCAATTGGGCCGTGCGCTCACTGGTGAGTTGAATCTCAAAACCCCGATCAAATCGATGATGGTATGGAATACCAACCCGCTCACGCAAGCACCTGAGACCGATAAGATCGTCAAAGGCCTGGAAAACGAAGATTTGTTCCTGGTGGTGGCCGAACACTTTATCTCAGACACAGCCGCCTATGCTGATATCCTTCTCCCGGCTGCGATGGGCGCCGAAATGGAAGACATGATCCTGTCATGGGGCCATCTCTACCTGACCTATAACGAGAAATGCATAGACCCACCCGGCGAGGCAATTCCCAATAATGAAATCTTCAGGCAACTTGCCAAGCGCATGGGATATGAAGAAGATAACTTTAAGTGGAACGATACCGAGTGCCTGGAAAATTACGTGGATTGGAACTCGCCTACCTGCGACGGCATCGACCTGGACTACCTGCGCAAACACGGCTTTGCACGCCTGAAAGCCTTTGGCGATAAAGACACCCGTGCGCGCCATGCCCAAGGCGAGTTCCCAACGCCAACCGGCAAGTGCCACTTTATGGCGGAGGGCGCCAAGAACTTTGTGGCCGGGCCATTCCGTCAAATGTACGAAGGCTTCCAACCGCTGGAAGACCTGGACCCATTGCCAGATTACGTCGCATCCCGTGAAACGCCGGATACCAATCCCGAGCTGGCGGCCAAGTATCCGTTAAACATCATTTCACCCAAGAGCCATGGCTTCTTGAACTCCTGCTACGCCAATGTGGCAGAGAAGATCAAAGGCCAGGGTGAGCAATTTGTGCTGATCAACGCGCTGGATGCACAGGCGCGCAGTATCAAAGAGGGCGCAGTGGTTAAAGTGTTTAATGACCGAGGTGCTTTTGAAGGTGTGGCTAAAATTTCAGAGG
>JBAZTJ010000173.1:0-3190 GCA_041662005.1 Candidatus Methylopumilus sp. | reverse complement strand
TGCAAAATTGGCTTGTCTAAGTTGAATGGCGCTTACATTGACCGACAAAGTTAAATGTTGGGTCTGAGGGTTATGTTGCCACACCTTTATTTGCGCACAAGCTGTTTCCAAAACCCATAAACCGATAGGAACGATCAGGCCACAATCTTCCGCAAGTGGAATGAATTGGGCTGGAGATATCATGCCACGGTCAGGATGTTTCCAGCGTAATAATACTTCCGCACCTATGGGGTGGCCTAACTGATCAACCTGAGCCTGATAGTAAAGTTGCAACTGATGTGTATCAAGGGCCGTACGCAACTCTTCTTCCAAAAATGCCCGGTAATTAACAGACTCATGCATCTGGGTATCAAAAAAACGCAAGGTATTGCGACCTGATTTCTTGGCCTGATACATCGCAATATTGGCTTGTTGAAGCAGAGCCTTCCCGGACTGGGTTTTGCCGCAGAAAAGCGTGAGGCCTATGCTGGCAGTGCTAGTGCACTGGTGGGCCAGCAAGCTATAAGGCTGGGTAATTACATTTAGAATTTGATTTGCTACGACTTCAGCCTCCGTTGCCGAAGTGACGCTGTCTAGACCCAGCCCTTCAAGCAGTACCACAAACTCATCACCCCCCAGTCTGGCAACTGTATCGCCTCTGCGCACACAGGTTGTCAGTCGTTGTGCAACTTGTAGTAATAACATGTCACCAGCGCTGTGCCCTAAAGTGTCATTTAAGGTTTTGAAGTGATCTAAATCAATAAACAGAAGGGCGCAATCTGACTTGCTGTGAGCACTGGATATTAGTGCCAGATTCAGTCGATCGAGTAAAAGTCGTCGATTGGGCAACTGGGTGATAGTGTCATAGAATGCCAGCCCTTTAATGATCTCGGCTGCCGATTCGCTCATCGTGATTTCGGCCAATGTAGCTACATAATTGGTGACCTTGCCGTTTTCATCTTTAACAGCAGTGATTGTCATATGTTCAGGATAGGTTTCGCCATTTTTGCGACGATTCCAAATGTCCCCTTTCCACGCACCATCACTTTCAATTTTTTCCCACATGGCGGCGTAAAAGCCCGCATCATGAGGCTTGCATTGAAAAATATCAGTACTCTGGCCGATAACATCTTCTTCCGAGTAGCCTGTAATCTCAGCGAATGCAGGATTGACCCGCATGATAACGCGATTGGCATCGGCAACAATGATGCCTTCCTGAGTTTCAAATGCCGTTGCGAAAACTCGCAGCAAGTTTTCATTTAATTTTTGGTTAGAAATATTGCCATGGTACACAACAATATGTGGCCTTCCTTTCCATATGAAATGCGTGACCCTACATAAAAACCAACGACTTTCTTGAGGAGATGAGCAACAGTACTCATGTAAAAACTCGGTCATTTCCCCATGCATAACGGCACGGATGCCTGCTGCTACAGCCTTAGCATCCTTTGAATTTTCGCCTTTAATTTTGTCGCATAACTTCAGGTAGTTGATGCCTAAAGAGGAATGGGCGTGATGGAAAGGTGAGTTTGCTATCGCAAATAGCTGCCATGCCTTATTGGTGAGAATAATAGTACCTGTCTCATTAAGTATGGCAATTTCGGCTGATAGTGAATCGAGAGCTTCTGCCGCAAGCTGAGGTGACAACTGGATAGTGTTAGCGGCTAACTGCTTAACTGATTTAATTGTTTTTTCAGAAAAGTGAGTTGATCGCTGTTTCAGACTAATGAAATTATGATTAGATTTGTACGTGTTCATAGCCACTCTCAGAAGAGTTTAATTTGAGCTAATTTTCTAAATATTCCATTCAGAATTAGCGGGCACATCGCGTGCTGGACTGACCTTAACCAATCCAGCACTCCTCAAGTTAAAACTGCTGCCAATCACCTTGGTCATTCGTACCTGTCATCGCATGACCAGACTTAGACTTACCTTTGTTTGCTAGGCTTAGCACTGGCTTTTTGCTTACTACCGAAGCAAGTTGAGGCCTTCTGCCCTGATTGTCATCTACCTGAAATACACTAACAGCTGCATTTAACTCTTCCACCTGATCCATCAGTGACTCGGCGGCGGCGGCGGCTTGCTCAACCAGGGCCGCATTCTGCTGGGTCACTTCGTCCATCTGCGTAATGGCAGAATTTACCTGATCAATCCCAGAGCTTTGCTCAACTGAAGCGGCAGCAATTTCGGCAATAATGTCGCTCACTCGTTTGACCGAGTTCACAACTTCATCCATAGTCTTACCAGCATTTTCTACCAGCGTAGTGCCTGCTGTAGTTTTATCGACAGAATCATTAATCAACTCCTTGATTTCTTTTGCGGCAGAAGCTGAACGTTGCGCAAGATTTCTAACCTCACCGGCGACCACTGCAAAACCTCGACCTTGCTCACCAGCGCGTGCCGCTTCGACAGCAGCATTAAGCGCCAGAATATTGGTTTGGAAAGCAATGCCATCAATGACCGAAATAATGTCTTCAATCTTGTGCGCGCTCTCATTGATAGAGGTCATGGTGGCCACAACCTCTGCAACTACCTCGCCACCCTTTATCGCGATGCCAGAGGCGGACATTGCCAACTGACTGGCTTGCTTGGCATTATCAGCGTTCTGTTTAACGGTGGAGGCCAGCTCCTCCATACTTGAGGCGGTCTCCTCCAGTGAGGATGCCTGCTCTTCGGTGCGTTGAGATAAGTCCGTATTACCTTGAGCGATCTCCTTAGAGGCGGTATTGATTGTTTCTGCCGATTGCTTAACCACAATAATTGGTTTAACAATGGTTTCCAGTGTTGCATTCACGCCTTCAACAATTTTGCGGAAGTCACCATGGTGAAGTTCACTGTTTGCGCGCACTGTTACGCGACCTTCAGTGGCTGCATCTGCCAGCATCAAAGCATCGCTTACCAACCTGTTGACTGCATCAATACAGGTATTCAGATTGTTTTTGATCACATTAAACTCACCATGGTAAGTGTCGGTGATTTTGGCGGGAATATTTCCTTTGGAAATATCATCCACATACTGTGCAGCCACACTCAGCGGGCCAATGACGGAGTCCAGTGTGCTGTTCACACCCTCTATGATTTTGCGGTAATCCCCTTGGTGTTTACTTGCGTCCGCACGCGATGTCAGTGTGCCTTCAGTTGCGGCTTTAGACAGCATATTGGCATCTGAAACAAGTGTATTGACGGCCTCTATACAGGCATTGAGGTTGTT
>JBAZTJ010000172.1:0-3226 GCA_041662005.1 Candidatus Methylopumilus sp. | reverse complement strand
GTAGAATTTTCTTCACTCGGTTATTGGGGTTAATTTAGTATTTTTTAATTAATCAAAAGCGCCGTAAAAAGTTAAATTTTACATTAAATGTTAAGGGATCCAAAAATGACACGTTCCGCTCTGCTCGCCGCTTTGCTTGCTCTCGCACTTACCGCTTGCGGTCAAAAAGAAGAAGCTCCTGCTGAGGCTCCAGCAGCTGAAGCTCCAGCTGCTGCACCTGCTGAAGCTGCACCTGCTGAAGCTGCACCTGCTGAAGCTGCACCTGCTGAAGCTGCACCTGCTGAAGCTGCACCTGCTGAAGCTGCACCTGCTGAAGCTAAGTAATTAGAGGTAAGTAAGCTTTGTTATCTGGCGATTTTTATATTGCCAAATAATATTAAGTAATCAAAAAAGCCGGCTTAATGTCGGCTTTTTTGTTTTCAAAATAAATATTTCAGCTAATGTCACGCCAGGCAAAGCCGCTCGCTTGGTCAGCAATACCTATCCATTCCATTTTGCAGTTTAAGGCTTCACTAAGGGCCAGGCTGGCTAGCCTGGGGGTGTTGTTCTTTTCGCTGAGGTGTGCAGCGACTATATGCTTCAATCGGCTGGTGTCGATATTTTTCAATATGGCGGCAGAAGTTGTGTTGTCCAGATGGCCAAGCCGACTGTTAACCCGTTTTTTCAGTGGCCAGGGGTATTGCCCATTCATGAGCATATCCAGATCGTGATTGCATTCGAGTACCAAGGCACCGCATCCGCTCAGCATACTTTCAATGTGGGGTGTTGTTGTGCCGGTGTCTGTTAAAACACCAAGTTTACTCTGACCATCCTCTATTACATATTGCACTGGCTCACGAGCATCATGCGGGACTGGGAAGGGGTGAACCAGCAGATTTTCAACTTGGAAGGGTTGGTGGCTATCAATGATGTGGATGCGAAAATTCTGATGGGTGGGTAATAGCCGCTCCACCATCGTATAGGTGCCATGCGTCAACCAGACTGGTATGCGGTATTTGTTGGCCAGTTTGAATACACCACCTGAGTGATCATCATGCTCATGGGTTACTACAATGCCGGATACCTGCTCTGGTAAGAGCTCTAGCCTGTTTAGACGCGCTATGCTGTCACGTAAACCAAAGCCACAGTCTAGCAACAACCTGGTAGCATTCTTTTCAATTACCAGGCCATTGCCATTGCTGCCGCTACCCAATGAAGCAAAGCGCATCGTTGTTGCCTTAATCAGGCTTTATGGCATTGCGCTCAGTTGCTGGCTTGCATAGCAGGGATTTAATAATCCTCACTATTTTAATTGCTCATACAGCAGGCTGATAATGCGATTGGCTGTGCTCGAGCGGTTGCGCTTGCCGTCTTTATCCGTGATGGTGATCTGTGAGCTTGCATCACTATTCTCTTCGACTTTGACGCGGTATTGCTTCTCAGGGTCTACCTTGTCTTTGTCAGCAGCGTTCCAGAACTTAAGCTTGTCTACCATGCCTTTGTCATCCTTCTTGGGCGCTGGCTCAGCTTCTTTTTTGTCGTCATCCCCCCAGAATTTCAGGCTATCTATCAGGCCTTTCTTTTTCTTGGGGCCGTCATCGAGTTCAATGTCGGTGTATCTCACATAGTACAGGCCACTGGAGCGGTCTTTATCTTCTACGACAAAACCGACGCGATCCAGTGCCAATCCAACACGTCTCCAGGCGCGGTCAAACTGGTCGTTTACGGCCAGACTTAGTGTGCCGTCACTTTCCTTGTTGATGGTGGCGCGGAGCTCGTTGTTACCGGCTGTTATGATGGAGCGTGATTTCTGCTCCTCCACACCCAGTCGCACCATGAGACGGCGTAACAGTTCGGCATCAATATCCTCGGCGTCTGCCCGAGCCTCATCGTTTTTACTGCGGGCAGAGTTTAGTGCATAGCCGTTTTCAATTTCACCAGCGATGGTACGTACGCGCACTTTGCCGTCATCCTGTACATCAGCTACCGAGCGGTGACTCATGTAAATTTCAGTCGTATTCTGGTCGGCGCCGCGGTCAATGCGCGTACGGAATTTCTGGCGATTTTTAAGCGTATTGAGTTTGTCCAGCCAGCCCTGGAACTTGTCCAGGTAGTTGCCTTTGTCATCTTTTGTCAGGCTTGTTGGATCCACCCATTCGGTTTCCATCACGCCGGTCTGCGGGTTTTCCACACGTACTGCGAAGCCCAGTTCAGACCAGAACTCGCGGATTACCGGCCAGATTTTTTCGGGTGGAGCTTGAACCACTAACCAACGTTGTGACCCTGCACGCTCCAGGCGAACATTTTCCGGGTTAGGAAGTACTTTTTCCTGCTCTACGCCTTGCTCTTCCTGTCCCTGGCTATAACTGGAGTATGTGGTGGATCCACCGGGAACTGTATATGTGTCACTGGACGAAATAGAAGTCAGGTCGGGAGGTACTTCCAGCGGGCGTGAGCGTCCTGCAGCTTTGTAGTCTGGGGTAGTGTCTACAAACGGAATGGAGTCGCAACCACTTAAGGTTACTGCGGCCAGGCTTGCCAGTGCAATCGTTCTTACAGTAAAGTAATGATTAAAGTGATTCATGCGCTCTCTCAGACTAATTGGGGTGAATGGACGCGCTTTTCATCGCGTCACGTAGTGCTTCATGATGTTGTTGCGATAACGCTACCAGCGGCAGGCGCATCCCCGGGCCAACAAGGCCCATTTGTTGCAGCACCCACTTAACAGGGATGGGGTTAGCCTCTACAAAAAGTTTTTGATGTAGCGGAAACAATTTTGCATTGATTGCACAAGCCTCTTTGCGATCGCCTGCCATCGCGGCGACACACATTTCATGCATCAGTTTTGGTGCTATGTTGGCCGTTACGGAAATGACGCCTTGGGCTCCCAGCAGCATCAGTGCCATACCGGTTGCATCGTCACCGCTGTATACGGCGAAGCTTTCGGGCGCACGCAAGATCAGGTCGGTGCCGCGTTCGATACTGCCGGTTGCATCCTTTATGCCAACGATATTGGTGATCTGCGCCAGTCGCAAAGTGGTGTCATTATGGATATCGCAAGCGGTACGGCCTGGAACATTGTATAGAATCTGCGGGATGTCGACGGCTTCGGCAACAGCACGGTAATGCTGATACAAGCCTTCTTGGGTAGGCTTGTTGTAATAGGGGGCTACCAGCAGGCACGCATCGGCGCCCAGTGCTTTGGCGTGACGGGTAAGCTCGATGGCTTCGCGCGTGGCATTTGCCC
>JBAZTJ010000171.1:0-3232 GCA_041662005.1 Candidatus Methylopumilus sp. | reverse complement strand
GAAAGTAAGGCCGCATCCACGATGGTCGCCATCGCATCTGACATCGGCTGAAGCAAAGGCAAGAGCACCATCACTGCTGCTTCGGCGAGAAACACCGACAAGGCCAATACGATCAACATCCACACAGCCGACTGGCGCGGTTCTCGCTTCTTTAAGACTTCATGATCGCCAGCCATAGGCTCACCTCCAAAAAGACAATTATCCACCAATCGTCATGTGTAGCTAATCAAGAATCTGAATCAACCACGATTCACTATAAACCTTGCCGTTATTGAGCTACGTGGCGGAAATTGCTATTTAACCGGACACTACTGAATATTATTGGAGTAGTGATTCATGGCTTCTAATGCAACGCCATCGTTATATTTTTGCTCGGGTTAATTGTACCCCTATGCAATTTGGCGACTCAGCATTTTTCATTACAATCCATCCTATTGTAGACTTTCATGCTCAAACCAAATAATTGATGGTAGGTGGTGGAGACATAAAGCTTTTTCGAATTTTGTGAGCCGCAATGGCAAATCTGTGCAGCAGCTGTCATTGGAGGGAGATGCACAACTAGTTAGCAGACGTTGACAAAAATATACCTTAAATCATCTTCAAGGTCATTTGAATTAAATGTGGAATGAACTGTCATTGCGATTATTAAATCGACCTCACCGCAACCGTCTCTGACTAACCCTAAATAGCCGGTGGCGCAGAGTTAGAATTCCTTACGAACGCCTCAAATTGATCCAACGGTAAAGGCTTGCTGAAGTAGTACCCCTGCACCTCGCTACAACCCTGCAAACGCAGGAATGCAAGCTGGCCCGCAGTTTCAACACCTTCTGCTATGGTCTGCATACCCAAGCTGGTGGCCATGTTGATGATGGCAGTAACGATGGCTTTGTCTTCATTGTCATCGGTGATGTCGCGCACGAATGATTGATCTATCTTCAGCTTGTATACCTTGAATTGCTTCAAGTAGCTCAGGCTGGAGTAACCGGTGCCGAAATCGTCTATGGAAATGCGTATGCCCTGCTCGTGAAGGCGCGTCATTACATCGATTGCATCCAGCGGGTTGTCCATCATGGCCGCCTCTGTTAATTCCAACTCCAGATATTTATGTGGCAGTTCAATTTCATTGAGAATTTGCACCACCAACTCTGTCAGCCCTTGCTGGCGGAATTGCACCGCAGACAGGTTAACTGCAATCGTTATCGGGCGCATCCCACTATCCAGCCAGTCTTTCAGTTGCTTTGCCGCCGTGCGTAGAACCCATTCTCCGATCTGGACGATTTGGCCTGTGTCCTCGGCGATCGGGATGAATTCGGCGGGAGATACCATGCCAAGCTCTGGATGCTGCCAACGCAGCAGGGCTTCTGCGCCGACAATATGACCATCCTGTATGGATAGTTGCGGTTGATAGTGCAGAAATAACTCGTTGCGCGCCAAGGCGTGCCGTAACGCATTCGCAAGTTTCAGGTTACGAGATGATTTTGCCTGCATTTCCGGGGTAAAAAATCGGAAGTTGTTGCGGCCATCATCCTTGGCGCGATACATTGCCGTATCGGCATTTTTCGATAATAGCTCCAGGCTTTCACCATCGTGGGGATAAATGGCGATGCCAATTGACGGTGTGACAATCAACTCATGTTGTTCGATATGACAAGGTTCAGAAACAACCTCAATCACCTTGGCAGCGACCAATGCGGCACCATCCGCATCTGTACCAGGGAGAATCAAAACAAATTCATCCCCCCCTTGGCGTGACAGGGTATCTTCCTCGCGCAAAGCCGATTTGAGGCGTTTCGCCACCGCCATCAACAATTGATCACCGATGCTATGACCCAAGGTGTCATTGATGTCCTTGAAATGATCAAGATCAAGAAACATCACTGCCAACGATTCGCCACTGCGTTGCGCTAGGCCAAGGGCAAACTTGAAATGATCATTCAACAGAGTGCGATTTGGCAGTCCAGTAAGCTGGTCAAAGTGGGACAATTTTTCAATGCGCTCTTCAGCCAGCTTGCCTTGAGTTACATCCTGCACCGTACCCCGCATCAACAAAGGTTTCCCCTGAGTGTCTCGGACAACTTCGGCAAGGGCGTGAATTACTTTGAATGTGCCGTCTGCAAGTTTTACCCTGTAGACAATATCGTAGTCATTTGTCCCATCCAAGGCTTCGCTCAATGCCTTGTCAACCAAGTTCCGATCTTCCGGAAGAATCATATCTAGGAAATTCTCCCGATGCTCTCTAAGCTTGTTTTTACCTATCCCGAATATCCTGTAGGTTTCATCAGACCAGTTGGCTAAATTGCTCCGAATATCCCATTCCCATGAACCGATTTGAGCTAATTTCTGGGCAGCCACCAAATTTGAATGAGTATTCTGCAATTCATCTTCAATATGCTTACGCCCGCTGATGTCGCGTACAAATGCACAGTGATATTCTTTCCCTTCATATTCAACGTAACTTACTAAAATATCGACTGGAATAATGCGACCATCTTTCGTCTTGTGTTCTGATTCCACGCGGGCAGTCTTGGTTTTTTTTGTAGCCTGAACCACCTCCGGTGAAACTCCGAATGGCTGGTTGGGATCAATGTCTGCCACGCTCATGGTGAGTAGTTCTTCTGCAGAATATCCAAGTATTTGGCAGGCCATCTTGTTCACATAGAGAAACCGACCATCCGGCGTCATCCTGTAGACGGCATCGGGGGAGTGGTCAATGGAAAATTGCATAAGTCGCAACTCTTCTTCTGCCCTCTTACGCTCAGTGATGTCTTCACCGATTGCCTGAACACTTGCTAAATTACCTGCAGCATCAAAAAAAGCACGGTTGGTCCATTGGTGGTATGTGCGCTCCCCATTCGCTGTCAAATTGCTTTGCTGGTGAGTCTCAACTGGTTGCTCGGGAGAAAGTAAGGCCAATCTTTCGCGAACCAATTTCTGGTCGTCCGTAGAGAGGAATTCAAAGAAATTTCTTCCAATCAGTTGTTTTGTGGACATGCCAACTAAACTGGCAATCAGATCGTTAGCAAATGTTAGCGTTCCATCTGGTTGAAATGCCACAACGTAAAACGGCATATCTTCTGCAAGACGCCTGTAATGCTCAGTCGTCTCCATCAAGTTCATTTCAAGTGGTGTTCGTTCGGTTGGCATAATGTCAGCACTTAATAGTCTTTATCGTGATACACACATTACTCCAAGTTAACATACAGTTATATACGCAGAACGGCCGAAACTTGCA
>JBAZTJ010000170.1:0-3309 GCA_041662005.1 Candidatus Methylopumilus sp. | reverse complement strand
TGCATCCTGGTATCTGCCAGTGCTTGCTTTTGCTGTACGGCATCATCCACGCTTTGTTTTAAATAAATGGTGCTGATCGCCAACCCTGCAAGCACCACCAGAGTGGTCGCCACATTGATGGATTTACGTAGCGAGTTAATCTTGTGGTGTTTGACCAGGCTGGCTGGAGCGATGTTATCTGGTGCGTTGCCAGTGGCCAGCAAGTGCATGTGCAATAGTTCAGGGTTAAGCTCAAGTTGCCTAACTTCTAATTTAAAGCTTTGCGCCAAGTCTGCCAGATTAATGCTTTCGCAGACGATGCCATGCTCTTGCTCAATGGCACGGCATATCTGCCGACTGCTGTCGCTGAGCGCTGGCAATACCATATGGAGCTCGGTATCACGCGCAATAAAGCGCTGGCTGATCAGGTACAACCGTGTTTTTTCGGTTTCGTTTAAGTAGAAATAGCCCAGTCGGTTGAGCATATCCGTGGGGATGGGTGCCAGGCGGCTGATACGTAAGCGCCCATTGTGCAGATACGTTTGACGCAAACCGGAATTCAGGCGTTCGCTCAACAGCAGATGGGGTGCCTTGAGCTTTAAGCGCTGAACCAGCATCTCACTCATCATCGGTAGTAGATATACACCGGCCAAAGGTGCCTGCTGCGCCTCGATACAAGCCACCCAGCCTTGCATGAACTCTGCGTTATGGAGGGAAATCAGCAGGAAAAGATCATCCTTGCGCTTGTCTTTTTCGCGCTGGATAAAGTGCGCTGCGCGATAGATCACCCCTCGATAGAGCTGGTTTAATTTGCGGTCAACCAGTTCGCGGCGCGCACTGCCAAAGGTATGCGGCAGGCTTTCCAGGCGATAGTCTTCTTCTACTGCATCGGCCAACAGGTAGATATTGGTTTTGTTATGCTGTTGCAGGAACTGCGTGAAATCCTGATGCCCCTGCTCATCATTCTGGTAAACCTGATACGAGTGCAACTTGCCCGAACGCCAGATCCCGGCTGTTAGCTGGTAGCTGGTGGCACACAGGATAATTTTTTCAAACATAGCCATATTTTGTGAAAAGTCTTATTGCCTTATCAGAGTTCAAGTATCAAAGCTTAAGCTTGCTAAACGAATCGTACACAGGGCCCAGCACCGAGAACATGATGAACGCCAGAATCGCCCCCAGAATAACGGTAAGCGCTGGCTCTATCAATTTCAGCATGTGCTCTATCGAATCATTGACGTCGCGATCATAAAAATAGCTGATCTTGAGCAACGATTTATCCAGCGCGCCGGTACTTTCCCCCACGCGGATCATGCGTACCACCAGCGGCGGAAACAAGCCCGCATTGCGGAAACTTTCGCTCATGCTGTCGCCGGCATTAATCTGGTGCTGGGCGCGGCTTAACGCATCCGCCACCACCTGGTTAGAAACGATACCCTCGCAGGTTTTGATGGCATCAAGTATCGGTATGCCGGTCTGGTACATCAATGCAAAATAGCGTGCAAAACGTGCCAATATGATTTTTTGCATGATAGCGCCAGTCACCGGAAAATGCAGCTTGAGGTAGTCAAACCGATAGCGTGCCGCCGGGCTTTTCTTGATCAAGACAGCCCCCACCACTATTGCCAGAATTGGTGCAGAAAAGATCAGCCACCAGTAATTCACGAAGGCGTTGGAGATAAAGATCAGTATCTTGGTTTGCATGGGCAGTTCCTGGCCCATATTGCGCAAAAACGACACCATTTGTGGCACCAGGTAAATCATCAGGAAAGTAATGGCGCCCAGCACCACCACCAGCACAAATAGTGGGTAGGCGATCAGGCGCTTGGTTTGCGAGACCAACTCATCCTGCCACTTATAGGTGGTAGCCAGGTTATCAAACACCTCCGGCAACTTGCCGGTCTGTTCGCCAGCCTGCACCAGGCTCACGAATACATGACTGAACACATTGGGATGCTCGGCCAATGCCTGCGACAGCATTTTCCCACCTTCTACATCAGACACCAGTGCGCCGATCACCTTCTGAAAATGCAGGTTGGGCGTGCTATCGCGCAGGTCCGTCAGGCCCTCCAGCAAGGGCACACCTGCGCCGGTGAGCTGCTCCAGTTGGAAGCAGAACATCATGAGGTCTTGCAGGCTGACTTTTCTGCCGCTGAATACCGATGAGTTTTTGCTGGTGGCGCGGAATGTAATCAGGCTCAGGCCGATACGCTCCAGGCGCAGTTCAAGGTCTATCTCGTTATGCGCTTCAACCTGCCCTCTTGCTGGGCGGCCAACCTGGTCAACAGCTTTGTAGTTATAGATGGGCACGAGGCTACTTGTGTCAGTTATCTGATACGGCTGGTCAGGTCGATCACGCGCATGACTTCAGCCAGGCTGGTATAGCCTTCGAGGATACGCCGCACGCCATCATCGGCTAACGTGACGAAACCTTTTTCATGCGCCATTTTGCGCAACTCATCCATATGCGCGCGTCTTGCTACCAGGCCATCTATATCGGTATCTATGCGCAACAACTCAATAATCGCCATGCGCCCGCGGTAGCCCGTATAGCTGCAGCGCTTACAGCCCACATGCCGATAAATGGTGACATCCTGACGCGGGCTGACATTCAACAATTTACGCTCGTCGTCACTGGGGGTATGTGCTTCTTTACAATGCGGGCAAAGCACGCGTACCAGCCGCTGCGCCACCACGCCAATAATGTTGCCGGCCATGATGTCTGGCAAAATGCCGATGTCAAGCAGGCGCGGAAAAGTGCCCAACGCAGAATTGGTATGTAGGGTACTAAACACCTGGTGGCCAGTCATCGCAGCACGGAAAGCCATGGTAGCGGTATCTGAATCGCGAATTTCACCAACCAGGATAATGTCCGGATCTTGTCGCATGATGGAGCGAATACCGTTGGCAAAATCTACTTTATTGACTTCTGCCACCGAGGTCTGGCGCATCATGGTGACCGGGTATTCCACCGGGTCTTCCAGGGTCATGATATTGACGGCTTCGGTATTCTGAAATGACAGCAGCGAATACAGCGTAGTGGTTTTACCGCTACCGGTAGGCCCGGTCACCACCATGATGCCCTCAGGGCGGGTCATCATCAGCTTGAGTTCTGCGAGTGTCTCGGGACGTAAACCCATGCGCTCTAACGGGATGATGGATTTTTCTCTATCCAGCACCCGTAATACTATGTTTTCGCCATGAATAGTGGGGTGGCTCGCCACACGAAAATCGATGGGGCGACCGCACAGGTTGATCTGTAAGCGTCCATCCTGTGGCGCGCGCGTCTCGGCGATATCCATGCCGCTAATAACCTTTAGGCGCACTACT
>JBAZTJ010000169.1:2248-3338 GCA_041662005.1 Candidatus Methylopumilus sp. | reverse complement strand
CACTGAACTTTCGCGATAACCATGCGCCCGCCAAGCCAGATATAAAGGGGTCCTGCGCCTGGATGACGTCGAACCGCCGATCGCGAAGAGCCTCGGAGCCGCGCCGGATTGCTGCAGGAACGAATAACGACCAATGCTTTACGGGGCATGGGAATACATCGACATCTTCGCATATTTCCACCCTCTCAGGCGACGTCTCCGGCAGAGCCTTGACGATATGTGAAATCGACGCGGGAAGCGCTCGCGCATAGATTCGCTGGCGGTCCTGAGCTTCGCCAACATGAAGGATATCCCGATCAAGCCCGATGTTCAAAATACGCAACATTCTAAGATCGATTGGCCTCAGGGATAAAAAGCATGAGCTTATCTTTCAAACTTGCGCCCAATACAGATTGTGCGCTCACGCGGCTTCTCGCCTTGGCCTGGCGATGTCCTGTAGAATCGCTTCCGTTGCATCAACCATGACCTGAAAGGAAAAGCGGTTCTTCAACTGTTCAAGCCCGCCCGCAGCAAGACTCTCCCGCAATGACGGATCGGATAAAAGCAGATCCAGTGCCCTTTGAAGCGCGACGCGGTCATCCGCCGCAATCAGCCATCCATTGACCCCGTGATCGATGGTCTCCGGCGTACCGCCCACGCTCGTCGCCAGCACTGGAACTCCCGCTGATTTCGCTTCCAGCACGATATGGGGCAATCCTTCGTAGGACGAATTCAAGACGAACAGCCGTGCAGACCTGATTTCGTGAACAACTTGCGATTGTCGAACATAACCGGTGAAGGTCACATCAGCTTTGAGCGTTTGCACGAGAGTTTCAAGTTCACCTCTCATCGGACCGTCGCCGACGATCTTCAGGCTCTTTTCCAAGGCCGCGGCAGCTTCGATCACCGCAACCAGCCCCTTCCATGGCACGAGCCGCGCAACAACGACGATATCCCAGGTCATTGTTCCGCGCGTGTCGCCATCAGCCGCCGCTTCTGCAGGATCAACTGCATTGTAAACCGTATGAATGCGACGTGCGTTCACGCCCCAGTTGCATACAATTCTTGCAAGGTAATCGCTCGGCACAATCACAGCGTCCACGCAAGCAGT
>JBAZTJ010000169.1:0-2238 GCA_041662005.1 Candidatus Methylopumilus sp. | reverse complement strand
GTGTAGGATTTCTGCAGCCAGCGAAGAAAGCGCCAGGTGGCGGGCACGGACGCAACTTGAAACGCATCAATGTCGAGCGACGTTGCATTTGCGTTGCGCGCCTTTTCCCAAATCAGATCGCCGACGACCTTGACAGCGGTCGGCCTGCGCCTGAGGAGGCGGGTTGCCACAACACCCTCCAGAACCAGACCGTTGAGATACACCGCGTCCGCATGCGCCGCGTATTTCCGGATCGTGAGCACCGTGCGCACCCATCGGAAGGGCCTGAATTCGCCCCGCAGCAAGCGCACGATTCTGAAACCGAACGCGTTATCATTGTGCTGTCGTGTGTCACTCAGCGTAACAACCGCGACAATGTCGTGGCCTCGGCCTGCGAGCGCAGACGCCATGCGAGGCACGTAGCTTGCTGGTCCGCCGTGATCGGGCGGAAAAATGCCAGTGACAATCAGGAGCTTCATTGAGCGGTGGAGCTGCGAAAATATTCGATTGTCTTTTGCAGCCCTTCATCGAGGGCAATGTGCGGTGCCCAATCGAGCTTTTTCATAGCCAGACTGATGTCTGGCTGGCGTTGCCGAGGATCATCCTCAGGCAGCGGCTTAAAGGACAATTCGGAACGGCTTCCGCATTGCGCAATAATCTTCCTGGCGAGATCGATCATCGTAAATTCGGCAGGGTTGCCAAGATTAACGGGGCCGGTGAAATCGGCCGGCGATTGCATCAATCTGTACAGTCCATCGATCAGTTCATTAACGTAGCAGAACGAGCGAGTTTGCTGACCGTTGCCGTATATCGTGATCGGCTCATTTTTCAGCGCCTGTACGATGAAATTCGAAACCACCCGGCCGTCGTTAGGGTGCATGCGGGGGCCGTAGGTGTTGAAGATTCGCGCGACCTTTATTTCAAGCGCATGCTGCCGGTAATAGTCAAAGAAAAGCGTTTCGGCGCAACGCTTGCCTTCGTCGTAGCAAGCCCGTGGACCGATCGTATTGACGCGTCCCCAGTAGTCCTCCGTTTGCGGGTGAACTTCCGGATCGCCGTAGACTTCGCTTGTCGATGCTTGCAGAATCCGGGCACGAAGGCGCTTGGCCAACCCCAACATGTTGATGGCGCCGTGGACGCTGGTTTTAGTGGTCTGCACGGGATCGTATTGGTAGTGAATCGGCGATGCCGGACAAGCCAGATTGTATATTTCGTCGGCTTCGACATAGAGCGGAAATGTAATGTCATGCCGCATCAGCTCAAAATGCGGATTTGCAAGCAGGTGCAGAATATTTTCTCGAGATCCCGTGAAAAAATTATCCACGCAGAGCACGTCATGACCTTCTTGCAACAGCCGTTCGCATAAATGCGATCCGAGAAAGCCTGCGCCGCCAGTCACGAGAGATCTACGACGTCTTGTAATTTTCATCTAAGTCCCCGATTTTGATCTGGCCAGTCGCACGAGCACTGCCTTGTTCGTTTGTATTGACGGACCAAGCGCTCGACGTGAGCACTCAAGCTACCGCAGTCCGGGTGACTCGCAGTCACCAGACCAAATTGCACCTATCAGCCTGCTTGCACGACGTTCGGCAAGTAGGCACGCTTTCTAAGCTGCGGAAACAATATCCGCATCGAGTGAAACGCGAACCTTGCGTCCCAGAATATCCAACAGGATCGCGACACGGTCACGATCTCCAGATCCGTCAAATAACCCAAAATTGTCGGCGAACACACCGGCCAGCACACGGACTTTCTCGCCTAACGAAAATTTCGGACGCCAATCCAACTTTATGAAACCATTCTCATCTTCTCGCGCCTTCAACAGCCCGAGAACATCGCGCTGAACCGGTATCGGATCTGGTCCATTGGCGACGAGATGAGAAACGCCAAATGTCGATTGAATGGATCGCCAGCGCTGTGTCGCAATATCGACGCGCACGAACAAATAACGTGGAAATAAAGGCGCCGCGACAGTTTCAATTCTGCGAGCATGACTGCGGCGCTTAAGGTAACGCGGCACGTAAATCTCAAAACCCTGGCTTGCAAGGTTTCGCGCCGCTTTAGCTTCGGCGTTGACATGCGTTTGCACAACGTACCATACGGGGTCGCGAACAGCATTCATCGTGCGGCATCACGAGGTTCGGATTTGTTCAAACCGAGCAGCTTGGGAGCCAGCACACGATGAGCCCCGTAGAGCTTCACGGCAGCGTCGTAGGTCTCGCGCGCGTTGCGGGCGTCAGTAATAACCACCGCATCGAA
>JBAZTJ010000168.1:1076-3404 GCA_041662005.1 Candidatus Methylopumilus sp. | reverse complement strand
AGCGGCACTGGGGTTACACTGAGGAAGATGCGCTGCGGTACTTCCTGGCCAACCTCGACGCGCTCGGTATGCCGATCGAGTGTATCGTGTTGCGGCCGCATCCGTCCGAGTCGCCGGAAAAGTATGATTGGGCGATGAAAGAGTATCCCCTGCCAATTGTTCGGGGAGGGGGCAAGACTCTGTTCGAGGAAGTGGTCGATGCCGACGTGGTCGTCGGGTGCGAAAGCATGGCGCTTGTCGTGGGTCTGCTGGCGCATCGCCGCGTGCTCAGTTGCATTCCGCCCGGTGGGCGGCCCTGCGTCCTGCCGCAGACCGAGATCAAGTCGCTGCAGGCGCTAGTGGCGTGCGGCGGTCAAAGTTCTGCCGAGCGAGCCCGCAGCACGGCGTCATCAGCGCTTTAATGTCGTTCAAGCTTTACGAATGGGGCGCCTATGCGCTCCGCAAGTTACGGCAGCATCCTGCTGTCGGCAAGTTCATCGAACACAACAAGCGTGTGTTCAGCCAGCCCGTACCCACGGCGCGGCAGCGCGTCGTGCTATTAGAACTGAATACGATGCAGTCGGCGCATATCGCCTACAGCTATCTGGCGAACGCGCTGGCGACGGAGCATCAGGCGCAGATCAAGGCCTATCGTCCAGGAGTCATGGATAACTGGCGGCGCAAGCTGTTCTTCAATATCGAGAAAATGGCCAACCGCAACGAATGGGGCGTCTACCGGTCCTTCGGTGTGACCGACTTCTTCGGCATTGCGCCGACTGCCGTCCAGAAAGACAAGGCGCGCGCACTGTATACGGAGATCATGCCGCGGCTGAAGACCACGCTGGACATCGAGGCGTTGACGGTCAACGGAGTCTGGATGGGCGACCTCATCTACGATACCTTCTTGATGGGCTTCAAGAAGCCGACGATCGACAGGGAATCTCCGGTGTTCCAGGGCTTCCTGCTGGAAGCGCTCGAGCAGTTTGTCTTCTGGCAGGACTATTTCGACAACAACGACGTTCGCGCTGTCAACGTCAGTCATTGCGTCTACACGCTGGCGATACCGCTGCGGATTGCCGTCCAGCGCGGCATCCAGGCGTACCAGGGCAACGCCACCCATATGTACCGGCTGCGCCCGGACAACCTGTTTGCCTATAACGATTTCGTCTATTTCCCGGAACGTTTCGCGGCCTTGCCGCCGGACATGCAGGCGGCTGGCATTGCCGAGGCCAAGCGGCGGATCGAGAAGCGCTTCGCCGGGCAGGTCGGGGTGGACATGGCCTATTCCACCAAGTCTGCCTATGGCAGCACGCGCCATGCGCAGCTCTTGAAGCCGTCGCCGCGGAAGAAGATCCTGATCGCGACGCATTGCTTCTTCGACAGCCCGCACAGCTACGGCAACAACATCTTCCCGGATTTCTACGAGTGGTTGGATTTCCTGGGCCGGATGACGGAGGAGGCTGATTACGACTGGTACATCAAGACGCATCCCGACTATCTGCCTGGCACGAAAGAGATCATCGACTCCTTCGTCGCCAAGTATCCGAGATTTACCTTGCTGCCGGCGGACGCCTCCCACCATCAGATCATTGCGGAAGGCATCGACTGCGCGCTGACTGCTTATGGCACGATCGCCTTCGAATATGCGGCGTTGGGGATACCGGTCATTAACGCCTCGCAGAACAATCCGCACATCGCCTACGATTTTAATCTGCATGCCAGGGACGTCGCGCATTACCGTGCGCTGCTGACTAAACTTGAAAGGTTGGACCTAAAGATCGACAAAGAGAAGGTCTACGAATATTATTTTATGCGCTACATCTTCAATACCGAGAACCTGTTTTTCGATAACTACGACGCTGCCGTCAACGATCTGGGCGGCTATGAGCTTCAGTTCACTCCAACCGCATACAGCCGCTGGCTTCGGGAATGGTCGCCGGAAAAGCACCGTGACGTTGCCGCGGCGTTGCTGAAGTTTATCCGGTCTGGCGACTTTCGGATGGACTACAGGCATTACGGCCGCGAATTCACGGTCAAATCCATGGAGCGGCGATCATGATCGCAGTCATTCTCGCCGGCGGGATGGGCACGCGCATCTCGGAAGAGACGCATCTCAAGCCGAAGCCGATGATCGAGATCGGCGGCAAGCCGATCCTCTGGCACATCATGAAGAGCTATTCCGCCCACGGCGTGAACGACTTCATCATCTGCTGCGGCTACAAGGGCTATCTGATCAAGGAATATTTCGCCAACTATGTCCTGCATACGTCGGACGTGACCATCGACATGTCGACCAACGCGTTGACCGTGCATCGCCGCATGGCCGAGCCGTGGCGCGTGACGCTTGTC
>JBAZTJ010000168.1:0-1066 GCA_041662005.1 Candidatus Methylopumilus sp. | reverse complement strand
GCGACCGATGCCTCAGCGATGTCGATGTTGAGGCATCGGTCGCTTTTCACCGCAAACATGGCAAACTCGCGACGGTGACGGCGGTGCAGCCGCCCGGTCGCTACGGCGCGCTGGAGCGGTCCGGCGATCAGGTGACCGGTTTTGCGGAGAAGCCGCGCGGAGACGGCGGCCTGATCAATGGCGGGTTCTTCGTGCTGTCGCCGAAGTGCATTGATCTGATTGACGGCGATGCGACGCCTTGGGAATCCGAACCGATGAGTAAGCTCGCCACGATAGGTGAGATGATGGCTTTTGAGCACCGCGGCTTTTGGCAGCCGATGGATACGCTGCGCGAGAAGAACCAATTGGAAGAATTGTGGGCGTCCGGCCGGGCGCCGTGGAAGCAATGGCCGTGACCGAATCTCATCCGGCAACAGGACTGTAAAATGGGAATTATCGGCACGGTGCTGCGTAGGCTCTGGCGGGCGTGCACGCCCGAAACGTTTCGGACCAGGATCTACCGTATGCGTGCGGCGGCGCGCCTGTCGACACCGATGATTCTCGATCCGACCTATGCCGAGGACGGGCTGATCTCGCAACATGTGAGCGATTTCATGCAAGAGGCGAAGTTTCAAGCCGCGTACACGTCGGCACGTCAGGGCATCGTCTGGTCGCATCCCGGCGAGATCAGGTTTCGGGCTTACATTGCGTGTTGGGCGGCGCGGCACGGGCTTGCCTTGGACGGCGATTTTGTCGAATGCGGCGTCGCCTCTGGCGTGCTGTCGCGCACCATCTGCGCCTATCTGGACTTCCACACGGTCAACAAGAAGTTCTTTCTGTACGACACGTTCAAGGGGATTCCGGTCAGCAGCCTGACGGACGCGCGCGAAATCGATGTTGCAACGCGTTTGAACAAGTCGCACTACGCTGAGGATTTCCTGCCGCTGGTGCGTGAGCGCTTTAGTGGTTTCCCGAATGTTATAGCCGTGCCAGGCATGCTGCCGGAGTCCCTCAGCGGAACGACGCCGAATCGCATCGCCTATCTGTCGATCGATCTGAATAACGCCGGAGCCGAGATGGGCGTAAT
>JBAZTJ010000167.1:2987-3507 GCA_041662005.1 Candidatus Methylopumilus sp. | reverse complement strand
AACGCCCGGCCCTCGGCCATGATGTTGCCCCATGTCGGCGTCTCGGGACTGATTCCGGCGCCGAGGAACGACAGGATCGCCTCGGTCAGGATCGCGGAGGCGCAGATGTAGGTACCCTGAACAATCAGCGGCGCGATGGTGGTCGGCATCAGGTGCCGCCAGAGAATTTTCGGCAGGCTGGATCCCATCGCAATGGCCGCTTCGACATAGGGCTCCTCGCGCGCCGACAGCACCACGGATCGCACCAGCCGCACCACGCGCGGAATCTCCGGAATAACGATGGCGACAAGGACGGTCTTGAGGCTTGCTCCGGAGAGTGAGATCACCGCGATGGCCAGCAGGATGCTCGGGATTGCCATCAGGCCGTCCATGATGCGCATGACGACGGCGTCGATCCACTTGAAGAAGCCCGACACCAGACCGATCGCAAGACCGATCGCGATGCTGATCACAGCGCTGCCGATGCCGATCAGGAGCGAAATCCGGCCGCCATAGAGAATGCGCGACAGGAGATCGCGGC
>JBAZTJ010000167.1:0-2977 GCA_041662005.1 Candidatus Methylopumilus sp. | reverse complement strand
GTGCCGAGCACAAACTCGGCGCTCGGCGGCTTCAACCGCAGCGAAGGGACAAGATGCAGCGGATCGTGAGGCGAGAGCCAGGGTGCAAAAATCGCCGACGCCACGATCAGTGCGAGGCAGACGGTTGCGACGGTGACGATCGGGCCGGAAGCGAGAAACTTTAGCCGCGAACCGGCGGGCACGTGCAGCGGGATGACCGAATCTGTGAAGGGTTCAACGGCCATCAGTAACGAATCCGCGGATCGAGGAAGGTATAGGCAACATCGATCAGAAGATTAATCGCCACATAAAGCGTGCTGGTGAGAAGAATGACGCCCTGAATCACCGGATAGTCGCGGGCCAGCACCGCATCGACCGTCAACCGGCCGATGCCGGGCAGGTTGAAGACGCTCTCGGTGACGACGACGCCGGAAATCAGAAGACCGAAGCCTGTCCCGATCACGGTGATGACCGGCACGGCGGCGTTACGCAGCGCGTGCTTCAAAAGCACGCTGCGTTCCGCAATGCCCTTGGCGCGGGCGGTGCGGACATAGTCCTCGCCCAGCACGTCGAGCATCGATGCCCGCGTCATGCGGGCAATCAGCGCAATATAAATGAAGGACAGCGCGAGCGTCGGCAGCAGCACGCGCTCGAGGAACGGGCCGACGCCCTTGGTGATGCTGCGGAAGCCCTGCACCGGCAGCCAGCGCAGATCGATCGCGAAGACCTGGACGAGAACATAGCCGACCACGAAGACAGGAACGGAAAATCCCAGAACCGAAAGGCCCATCACGCAGCGATCGATCCAGGTGCCGTGCTTCCACGCGGCGATCACGCCGAGCGGCACGGCGACCAGAATGGCCAGGATCATGGTGGTCAGAGCGATGCTGATGGTGGGCTCAAGCCGCTGACCGATCATGCGCAGGACCGGAACATTGGAGATCAGCGACACGCCGAGGTCGCCATGCAGAATCCTGCTGACCCAGGTGATGAACTGCGTCAGGAGCGGCTCGTTGAGGCCGAGCGAGGTGCGGATGCGTTCCAGTTGTTCGGGCGTCGCCGTGTCCCCGGCGATGATCGCCGCGGGGTCGCCGGGGGTCAGGCGCAACAGCAGGAACACGAACACGGCAACCACTCCCAAAACGGGAATGGCGGCAAGCAGACGGCGAATGAGATAGCCGAGCATGATGCTATCCTATCTCTGGCTGTGGAGGGCCGTGAAGCCGGGATTATGGTCTTCGCTGGCCAAACTCGGCGACGACGAACTGAAGGGAACTTCCGGTCGGCGCCAGCCATCGACGACTTGCGCGATGAGCTGGGCTGTTGCGGCCGACAGCGTCCAGCCCAAATGGCCGTGGCCGGTATTGTAGAAAACGCCCCGCTGTTTTCCGGCGCGAACGACCGGCATCATGTTCGGCATCATCGGACGCAGGCCCGCCCAGGGCGTGACTTTGGATGTCTCGATGTCGGAAAAATTACGCCGCACCCAATCCGTCAGCGGCTGGATGCGGTCGGCGCGAATATCGCGGTTGAATCCATTGAACTCGGCGGTGCCGGCCACGCGAAAGCGATCCGCGCCGAGCCGGCTGGTGACGATCTTGGCGGCCTCGTCGAGCAGGCTGACATGGGGAGCCGCATTCCGGCTCCGCGGCGTGTCGAGATCGACGGTGATCGAGTATCCCTTGACCGGATAGACGTTTACCCGGTCACCGAGCGTCGCTGCAAAATCGCGGCTGGCGACGCCGGCGCAAATAATGACCCCGTCGGCTTCCAGAACTTCGCGCCGTGGCAACGCCTCGGAAAGATCGGATGCACCGGTCCAGCGGATATGAAAGCCGCCATCGGCGGCTGCGATGTTTTCGACGATGGCGTCATAGATGAATTCAGCGCCGCGGCGGATACAAGCAGCCGACAAACCTCGGGTGAATTTGTGGATGTCGCCTGTCGCATCCGAAGCCGTAAAAAATCCGCCGTAATAGGATTTATGGAGCGTCGGCTCGATGGCGCGGATTTCATCCGGCGTCACCGGCCGGCGATCCAGCCCACCCTCCTGAAGCAGGGCATTGACCCGCAGGCCCGCGTCGAAGCTGGCCTTGTCATGACAGATGTGGAGAATTCCGCGACGCTCGAGATCGAATGCAATGTTCTCACGCTCGGCCATCGCAAACAGATGCCGCCGCGCTTCGATGGCGAGCCGCGTGGTCTCGACCGTGTTTTGCCGGTAGTTGCCGATGTTGCCGACAAACTCGCCCAGCCACGAATACTTGTGCCAGTTCGGTTTGAGATTGAGCAGAAGCGGGGCGTCGTTGCGCAATATCCAGCGCAGGCCCTTGATGATCGTCGCCGTGCTGTTCCAGACCTCGGCATTGCTGGCGGGGAGTTGTCCACCGTTGGCGAAGGATGTTTCCATCGCTGCATAGCGATGTCTGTCGAGGACAGTCACCCGATAGCCGCGTTCGAGCAGGGCATAGGCTGTCGTTACACCGGTGATGCCGGCGCCGACGATCGCAATGTGTGTCATGGTCTCCAGAGGCTCCGTGCGTTAGAGTTGCCCCCACGCCGGAAAAATTCCGGTGCAGGCGCCCCATCTGTCACGGTACCTGAGAGTTTGATCCGCCAGAGCAGCAACTCAATTTGCCGCTGCTCTGTTCAAAGACGGATATCCCCTTCGGTGGACGCCTTGCGTCGTCTCTCTCCAGATCGTCCTGATGTCACGGTCCTTGTGCCTGAGAGTTTCCGGGGCGGTTGCTCCGTCGGCGCCGAAGACGAAAACATTTCGCTTCGATCTCTCCCGCATCATCATGCAGACGTCAAAGGCTACGAAGGGGCTCAAAATTGGGCAAGGGCAAATTTCCACCACCGCCTGCCGTCGTATTGTGCAGTGCAATCAATCGTACATTCATGCTTAAGTCACGCGCATATCGGCGGCCTGTTCGAGTTCAATGAACACGGCGAACCTGCCGCTGTCGGAACGGACCTGCTATCGTCTCGATGAAAG
>JBAZTJ010000166.1:0-3576 GCA_041662005.1 Candidatus Methylopumilus sp. | reverse complement strand
AAACGTTGATAAATTGCGAATGAGCCGCTAGAATAGCAAACTTTTCCGCAATTTCGACCACAAATTTAAGCTAAAGAGAGACCGAATGTCTAGTGTACGTGTAAAAGAAAATGAGCCGTTTGACGTAGCCCTTCGCCGCTTCAAGCGCATGATTGAGAAAACTGGCCTGTTGACTGACTTGCGCGCTCGTGAATTCTACGAGAAGCCAACTTGGGAACGCAAGCGTAAAGCAGCTGCTGCTGTTAAGCGCCACTATCGCCGTATCCGCAATCAAACACTCGCTCCAAAACTGTACTAAAATTTTGTTGTTAGGTTTTAGTAGTTGGAGTCTGCTGTGTCGTTGAAAGCGCGTATCTCTGAAGATATGAAAAACGCAATGCGCGCTAAAGATAGCGCGCGTTTGGGTGCAATAAGGCTATTACTATCCGCCATCAAGCAACGTGAAGTAGATGAGCGCATTGAGCTTGATGATACACAGGTTGTCGAAGCGATAGAAAAGATGCTTAAGCAGCGTCGCGATTCAATCTCACAATACGAAGCCGCAAGTCGTCATGATCTGGCTGATATTGAAAAGTTTGAAGTCGGTGTATTGCAGGAGTATCTACCGCAAGCGCTTACTGATGATGAAGTTGCAGCGATTATCGAAAAGGTAGTTGCCGATACCGGTGCTGCTGGTATCAAGGATATGAGCAAAGTGATGGCTGCAGTTAAGCCGCTGGTGATTGGCCGTGCTGATATGGGAAAAATATCCGGCCTGATTAAAGCAAGGCTGAGCGCATAATCATTTGAGCTGCAAGTGGATGAAGAAATGAAAAAAAGGAGCTAAAAGCTCCTTTTTTGTTTTGGCATATAATTTCAATTATTAGCTAACGAATGTTCAGAGGATGGTGGTTTTTTTGAAATGATCAAATCTTCATCCATGTCTTCATTCCCTGTATTTCCCTTTTTAATTACCAGCCCTTTATGATCCCGGATAGTTTTATTCAGGAGCTTATTAATCGCGTTGATATCGTCGATGTGGTTGATAAAAGCGTGCCGCTGAAAAAGGCTGGTGCTAACTATTCAGCCTGCTGTCCATTTCACAACGAAAAATCGCCCTCTTTTACGGTGAGTCCTACCAAGCAGTTCTACCATTGCTTTGGTTGCGGCGCCCACGGCACTGCAATCAGCTTTTTGATGGAATACCAAGGCCTGAGCTTTGTCGAAGCGGTAAATGACTTGGCAAAAATGGTGGGCATGATCGTTCCGCAGGAGACGCGGGAGCATAGTGTTGAGCAGCATGCTCAGCAAAAAGCCATCCCAGGCATGCAGGAAGTGCTGCAGCAGGCGCTCAATTATTACCGTGGTGAGCTCAAGAAGTCGCAACGCGCAGTAGATTATCTGAAAGCGCGTGGCCTTAGCGGTCAGGTCGCTGCGCGCTTCCAGATGGGTTATGCGCCCTCCGGCTGGCAAAATCTTGCCGATGTTTTTCCCGAGTATCAATCGGAGGTGCTGCAAACGGTAGGGCTGGTCGTGGAGAATGAGCAGGGGCGGCGTTATGACCGGTTTAGGGATAGGGTAATGTTCCCGATTCATGACCAGAAAGGCCAGGTGATTGGCTTTGGCGGCAGGGTGATTGATCCGGACGATACTCCCAAGTATTACAACTCGCCGGAAACTCCGCTGTTCCAAAAAGGTCATGAGTTGTATGGTCTGTTTTTAGCGCGTAGTGCCATACGCGCAGCAGATCGTGTGCTTGTGGTTGAGGGCTACATGGATGTGGTGGCGCTGGCGCAATACGGCATTGAGTATGCGGTAGCAGCGCTAGGAACGGCGACTACGCCTTTCCACATTACCAAGTTAATGAGGCAAACCGATAATATCGTGTTTTGCTTTGATGGTGATAATGCTGGTCGTAAAGCGGCCTGGCGCGCAGCGATGAATGCATTGCCAGCATTGACTGATGGTTTGCGCCTGAGCTTTTTGTTCTTGCCGAACGAGCATGACCCCGACAGCTATGTGCGTGAATTCGGGAAAGAGGCATTTGAGGTCGCCATGAAAACCGCCTTACCTTTGTCGCAATATATTGTGCAGAACCTGAGTGCGGATAATCCCTTGCAGTCACAGGAAGACAAAGTACAGTTTTTGAATGACGCAGAGCCTATCCTCAAGCAGATTCAGGCGCCAAGATTGAGTTTGTTGTTGAGTAAGCGCATTGCCGAGCTAGCGGATGTATCTCTGGATGAGATTCGCGGCATGATCAGGATGCCAACACCGCAGCGCCAGCAGAAGTCTTTGCCGCGGCAGGCACGCACAACGGTTTCGTTGCAGCGCAGGTTTGTGTTGATGTTGTTGATGCAGCCCGCGCTTGCAAGTCCTGAAGACATGGCATGGGCGATGAGCGGTACGGATGAGGATATGTTGGTAAAAGTGGCATTGGAAACATCTATTGCTTATCCAAACTCCAAGCCGGCAGCTATCCTGCATCACATTGAGGGCAAAGTGGACGAGCGCATTATGCGTGAGATTGAGCGTGAGTTGCATCTGCTTGATGAAAGTTTGGATATTGCTCTTGAATTTCAGGGGGCTCGCAAGCAACTTATAGAAATGTATGCGCAACGCAGCCACTCCGTGTTGCTGGATAAAGTAAAAGAAAAAAGTTTAAGTGAATTAACCGAGCAGGAAAGAGCCTTACTTAAAGCAATGGGTAATAGTGCTAAAAAAAGTGTGTGATTTTAAGGTATAATATTGGGTTTTTCCGTAACCACATTTTAGGTTCAGGGGATAGAGGTCGCGCATGGCGAAAGATAAAGATCAGCAAAACGAGCAAGTGAACGATAAAGAAGTGCAGGCCGCAGATGGCCGCACACGGTTAAAGCTACTGATAGTGCTCGGTAAGGAGCGCGGTTACCTTACCTATGCTGAAATCAATGACCACTTACCCGATGATGTTCAGGATTCTGAACAGATAGACGGCATTATCGGCATGATCAATGACATGGGCATTCAGGTGTATGAAGAAGCCCCTGACGCTGAAGTATTGCTCATGTCGGATGCGCCGCCAGCGGTTACAGATGAAGACGCAGTGGAAGAAGCCGAGCAGGCGCTTTCAACTGTGGACTCTGAATTCGGCCGGACGACCGACCCTGTGCGTATGTATATGCGCGAAATGGGTACCGTGGATTTGCTGACCCGTGAAGGCGAAATTGAAATCGCCAAACGTATCGAAGATGGCCTCAAGCACATGGTGCAGGCTATTGCTGCCTGTCCTACCACGATTGCCGATCTGCTGGCCATGGTGGATAAGGTAGAGCGCGATGAGTTAAGCGTGGATGATCTGGTTGACGGACTGATCGATTCTGACGTGGGCATGGATGACGCCATGACCGTTGAAGCTGAAGCTGCCGACGAAGAAGAGATCGACGAAGAAGATGAGGAAGATGATGACGGTGCGAAAGCAGCCGCCATTTCTGCCGAAGCTTTAGCTAAACTGAAGGAAGAAGTGCTGACGCGCTTTGCCGTGATTCGCGAATCACATCAGAAAATGACAGTGATTCTTGAAAAAAATGGTTCACAGGATAAAGAGTACCAAAAGCT
>JBAZTJ010000165.1:0-3597 GCA_041662005.1 Candidatus Methylopumilus sp. | reverse complement strand
GAATTCGCCCGGACCACCATTCCCGGCCTCTACGCGGCAGGCGACATGGCCAGCGTTCCACATAATTACATGCTCGGAGCCTTTACCAACGGCTCGGTCGCCGGTGAAGACGCCATGGAATTTGCCGATAACAACGACTTTGTGAAGTTCGATGCGGCGGACATTGCCAAGGAACGGGATCGCGTCATGGCGCCGACCAAGCGTGAGGACGGCATCCCGCCCAATCAGATCGAATACAAGGCACGACGCCTGGTGAACGATTATCTGCAACCGCCAAAGGTCACGCGAAAGTTCGAGCTGGGCCAGCGGCGTCTGGCCGAAGTCCGCGAGGACATGGAGACGCAGATGATCGCGCGGAACTCGCACGAATTGCTGCGCGCGCTCGAGACCCAGTCGATCGTCGATTGCGCGGACATGGCGGCATTCGCATCGCTCTACCGAACCGAAAGCCGCTGGGGCCTCTATCATCTACGCACCGACTATCCCGAGAAGGATAACGAAAACTGGTTCTGCCACTCCCTGCTGAGCAAGAAGGATGGCCGCATGACCAGCGAAAAGCGCGCCGTGCAACCTTACATCGTGCCGATCGCGGACGATGAAAAGGACCTCTACGACAAGCAGCGAATTCGCGCGAGCGCCTGATTTCGCCAAACCCACAAAAGGATTCCACCAATGCCTCTCGCTAGTTTTGAAACCTCCGTGCCCGTCGTCGTCGATGAAGCGAAATGCATCGCCGAAAAGGGCTGCACCGTCTGCGTCGATGTTTGCCCTCTCGACGTTCTGCGTATCAGCGACATGACCGGCAAGGCCTATATGGCCTATGACGAATGCTGGTACTGCATGCCTTGCGAAGCGGATTGCCCGACGGGCGCCGTCACGGTGAGCATTCCCTATTTGTTGAGGTAATACATGGCGGATCCGTTCGAATCCTATGACGATCTGGAAGATGCCGATGAGCGCCTGCAGGCGGCGGACCCCGGCGAACGGCGTGTCGCGGTCATTGCGCTCGGTCATTCGGGAGATCCCGCAGCGGTGCCGCTGCTCGACCGGATGACGGGCGATCCCGATGCCGGTGTTCGCCAGCAGGCCGCGCTCGCACTCGGTGAATTCGATGGCCCGAAGACGGCGATTGCCCTGACCAAGGGTCTGGTTGATTCAGAGCAGGCCGTTGCATCGGCAGCCGCGGACAGCATGGCCGCTCTCAAGGACCCCGCTTGCGCGGAAGCCATCCTGCCGCTCGTTACCGACAGCCGTGCATTCGTTCGGATGGCCGCGTTGCGCGCGCTCAAGGAACTGCGCCGCAAGGACACGTTGAAGCCTGCACTTGATGCATTGAAGGACGTGGATGCCGCGGTGCGAACCCAGGCGGTGGGCGTGATCGGCTTTCTGAAGCTGGAAGACGCCATACCGGCACTGACGGCAGCGACGGATGATCCCGACGCCCATGTGCGGAGAGCTGCGGTCAGCGCCCTCGCCTTCTCGCAGGTCAAGCCCGCCGCCGAGTCCATCACCCGCGCGCTCGAAGATGTCGACTGGATGGTCCGGGAAACGGCGGCGGAAACACTGGGCATCAACAGCCATGGTCTCATCGCGGCCGATGCCTTGATCAAGACCCTGAGCGATCCGTTCTGGCAGGTGCGCCTGAAATCCGTCCGCAGCCTCGGAAAGCTGAGGGTCGATCGCGCGGTGTCGTCGATCGGCGAATGCCTGACGCACGAACAGGCCAATCTCCGGAAGGAGAGCGCAGCAGCGCTCGGCGAAATCGCCGATCCCGCCGGGCTTCCATTCCTGGCGATGGTGAACGGCGATCCGGATCCGGAAGTGCGGAAGAACGCCCGCTGGGCCGTTCAGCAGATCGAGACCAGACAAACCAAAGGGCAAGCCTGACGGCGCGCCGAGACGATTCGGAGTGATCGATGACTTATGTCGTCACTGAAGCCTGTATCAAATGCAAATATACCGATTGCGTCGAAGTCTGTCCGGTCGATTGCTTCTATGAAGGTGAGAACATGCTCGTCATTCATCCTGACGAATGTATCGACTGCGGCGTGTGCGAACCGGAATGCCCCGCTGACGCGATCAAGCCCGACACCACGCCGGGCATGGAGAAATGGCTGGCGCTCAACGCGGAATATGCTGCGGCCTGGCCGAATATCAGCGAGAAAAAATCGCCGCCGGATGATGCCGACGATTTTGACGGGACCGAAGGCAAGTTCGTGAAGTTCTTCTCCCCAGTTGCCGGCGGAGAGAGATGATCAGCAATCCCATGTCACCGCAATCAGAGCTGATGCTGGAAATCGAAGGCAGCCGAGACGAGGCTGTCGTCGTCCTGCAGACATTGGTTCGCTTTCCGAGCATCACCGGTGATGAAGCGGCGATCGGCGCATTTGTCGCCGATTACTGCCGGGCTCTGGGATTGGCAGTCGAGATCGTCGAGGCAAAACCGGGACGTCCGAACGTCATCGCGACATGGGATTCGGGGCTTGAAGGCCCAACCCTGCTGCTCAACGATCATCTCGATATCGTCCCGCCCGGTCCGCTGTCGGCCTGGACATATCCGCCCTTCGACGCCGTCGTCGTAGAGGACCGCGTCTATGGTCGCGGGACCATCGATACCAAATCCGGTCTCACCACGCTGCTCATTGCCGTTCGCGCTGCCCGCAGCATCCGGTTGCCGATCCGCGGCAAGCTCGTGATGATCTTCACCTGCGACGAGGAGACCGGCGGTCGCCTCGGCATGCAGCATCTTGGACGCAACGGTTATCTGAATGCGGATATGGCCGTTGTCGCCGAACCGACCAGCATGCGGATCGAGATCGCGACCAAAGGCCGTCTCAGTTTCGAGATCGAGACATCCGGAACCGCGACCCATGGCGCCCGTCCCTGGCTGGGACACAATGCCATCAACGACATGTCCCGTATCGTTCTGGCGCTCGAGCAGCTTGGTCACGACCTCGCCAGCCGGCCACATGCGCGCATGGGGCGACCGTCGCTCAATGTCGGCACCATGCAAGGCGGAACGGTCCCCAACATGGTGCCGAACTGGTGCCGCGTTGAAGTCGATCGCCGGCTCGTCCCGGGAGAGACCCGCGAGCAGGTCATTCAGCAGGTGCAGTCCGAGATCGACGCGCTGCGCGCGCGTCATCCCTATCTGAAAGCGTCGATTGTCGAGAAGATCTGGTGGCCCGGCTACATGCTCGACGAAAGCGAGCCAATCATCGACATCGCTGCCCGGGCCTTCGAACAGGTCGTCGGCTGCAGACCGGAGATCGGCGTCAAGGACGCCGGCACCGATGCATCCTGGATTCACAACCTCGCCGGAATCCCGGTTATCATGTTCAGCCCTGGGGACGGACCGTCCGCCATGAATGCCGACGAGAACGTGTCGATCACCGACATGATGACCGCGACCAAGGTCATCGGGCAGATCATCGCGGACGTTCTTGTGAACGTTGCGACTTGATGCGCGATACGCTTATCGACCGTTCTGCCAGTGAACGACCCGTCGCGAGATCCACGCCAGGCCCCGCTCGCTGATCAGACCAATAAAGCCGATGATGATAATACCGCCGAACACATAAGACGTTCTGAAGAAGT
>JBAZTJ010000164.1:0-3686 GCA_041662005.1 Candidatus Methylopumilus sp. | reverse complement strand
TGGTACAACCCAATTTCGACAAGAGTGCGACGCTTTACTATATAGAGAAGTTGGGGCTTAACCCCAGAAATATCATCATAGAACTGACCGAGAGCGCACCGAGCCTGGACTTTAAGCTCATTTACCGCGCAGCAGAGCATTACCGCAACATGGGGTTCAAAATCGCCATGGATGATTTGGGCGAAGGCTTTTCGAGCCTGCGCCTATGGTCGGAGTTGCAACCGGACTACGTCAAAATAGATAAGCACTTCATCCGCGGCATCAATACGGATCAGGTGAAGCTCGAGTTTGTACGCTCTATCCAGCAAATTGCACAAAGCTCAGGTGCCTGTGTCATTGCCGAGGGCATTGAAACCGAAGCTGAACTGCTAGTGATCAAGGACCTCAAGATTGCCTATGGGCAAGGTTATCTACTGGGGCGCCCAGCGCCCAAAATGCTCGCACAATTGCCTGAAGAAATAAAAGTTCTACTTAATATTAATACAGTACGCGTATATCAGGCGGCAGCAATTAATGCGCAGAATCGCAGCAATGTCAGCAAGCTCATCAAGTATGTCCCTACAGTTAGCCCCAATGCGACGAATGAGGATGTCTATCATTTGTTCCAAAACAACAGCAATCTATATTCATTGCCAGTGGTGGACCAAGGCCGCCCTGTTGGGCTGATTAGCCGCTATTCCATGATCGACGGTTTTGCCCGTCCATACCAATTGGAGCTCATGGCAAACGCTTATGCGCTACCTTTATGGATAAGCAACCATTGATTGTAGATAAAGGCATGAAGCTGCAGGCGCTGAGCGGGTTAATTACCGATATGGAGCCACATCATCTTACGAATGGCTTCATTATCACGGACGATGGTAAATATCTGGGGATGGGTGGCGGACATGATTTATTGCGTGAAATAACACAGATGCAGATTAATGCCGCACGTTATGCCAACCCCTTAACCATGCTGCCTGGCAATGTGCCTATCAGCGAGCATATGGACCGGTTACTGGAAGCTGGCATTACTTTTTACGCATGTTATTGCGACCTTGATAGTTTCAAGCCTTTCAATGACGCCTATGGTTTCAGGCGGGGCGACGAGTTGATACAGTTTGTCGGTAAGTTGCTGGGGGAGGCCATAGCCAGCGAGTTTGACTTTGTCGGCCATGTCGGCGGCGATGATTTTATCGTGCTGTTCCAGAGCGATGACTGGGAAAAGCGATGTGAAAAAATATTGGATAACCTGAAGCAGGTAATGCCCGATTTTTATGATCAAGCCGACCAGGCACGTGGCGGTATTGAAAGTGAGGATCGCTTGGGTAATAAATTATTTTACCCTTACGTGAGCATGTCAATTGGGGCTGTGAGAGTCGACCCGAGTAGTTTCCCCAGTCATCATGAGATTTCTACGGCGACGGCTTTCGCCAAGAAACAGGCTAAGAAAATCACTGGTAATAGCCTGTTTCTTGAACGCAGGATGCCGCATCCGGGGCTTAATCGCGCGGTTTGACCTCGCGGTCAGGAACCGCCTTGAATCATGCTTGCGAGGTAACGCCTGTGGGCTTGCTGTCTGGAAGCTGGGAAATGACCTGGCTCGCCACACTGCTGAGGTAGGGAAGGGATTGCAGGGCCAGCATGGTTACCCAAAGCTGCGCATCAATATTACCGAATCCGCGTGTCAACAGCATAGCGCTGGCAGATAGCATCAATGCAAGCAGTAGCAATAGCTCCTCACGTATCGGATTGATCAAGTCTAGCTTGCTGCCTATCACCTTGCCTTTAGCCGTCACTTTAAATACCCCGTGCTTCTGGATAATCCCCATCATCACACCCCGTGCAATGGCGTGCGACAGGCCCAAGCTGGCAAGCGAAGCGCCGAAAATGTCGAGCCAGCCGCAGCGCATGGTTTTGCGGTAGAGCACAGGCCCCAAGGCACCTTTAACCAGCAGGAAGCACAGGATAGGGGTGAGCATGATGGCAACAGGCAGACTGAAAGCCGTGGGGAAAGCCAGCATGGCTAATGTCCAGCCGATGGAGCCCATGGTGAATATCAGTTGCAAGGCATCGCCAAGCCAGCCAAACCAGCCGGTCAGGAAGTGATAGCGTTGGCCGAAGGTGAGGGTGGAGTCACCCAGTAACTTAGGCGTATGGTGCTTTAATATCTGCATTGCGCCGAATGCCCAGCGGAAGCGTTGCGACTTCAAGGCATTGAAATCACTCGGGGTAAGCCCGCGACCAAAGGTTTCATCGATATAACGTAACTCGTACCCGGCTTCCAGCAGACGCAGACCCAGCTCCGTATCCTCACAAATACACCACTCGGACCAGCCGCCGCTTTCGGCTAAAGCCTGATGGCGTACTAATGTCATGGTACCGTGCTGTATCAATGCATTGCGCTCATGGCGATGATGCATGCCGATACGGAAGAACCCTTCGAACTCCCAGTTACTCATGCGGCGGAAAAAATTATTTTCCCAGTCGCGGTGTGCTTGAGGTGCTTGCACCACAGCCACCTGGGCTTCAGCAAAGTGAGGCACCAGGGTTGCCAGCCAGTCTGGAGTGACCACATAGTCGGCATCGACTACGCCAATGACCTGCGCTTTTGGATTGGTCTGTTGTAAAGCGAAATTCAGTGCACCAGCCTTGAACCCCGGCCATGTTGGCAGGTGGAAGAAACGGAAGTTGTCCGGAAGCGTTGCCATATAAGCTTCGACCGGCTTCCACTTGGCTTCATCTTTGGTGTTATTGTCGATCACCAGTACTTCGTAATGGGTGTAGTCCAGCTTGAACAGGCTTTCGATGGTGGCAATCACCATTTCCGGCGGTTCGTTGTAGCAGGCAAGATGTATGGAAACAAACAGCTCCTGGTCGCTGGGTAAGGGAGCTGCGCGCTTATAGGCACGACGCCATGGTCCCTTGAACATCACTTCACTGAACTCGACGCCATAAATCATGAGCACGGCAGAGGTCAGGCCCATGCCGATAATGAGCCCTATCAGGACGATAAAGTCGCGCAGGGTGTAGTAATAATCCCCCGGTAAATTCCAGGCGACGACTAGCGTAGTAATACAGGCTTGCAGTATGACCGCCAGCGAGATACGGCCACCTAACCCCCAATGCCTGAAGCGCCAAGCGATAAACATGATGGGTAAGAACGCAATGGCTGTAGCCCAGATGGCTTTCGCTAACCAGCGGTTGTCTTTAGGTACCGCGCCATTCAGGGAGTATTTGGGGTGGCGATTTGCATCGAACATACCCCAATAGGCGCCAGCCCAGCCTTCCAGCTTAACCTTCCATGGCTGGTCAAATGCTTCCATCAGGTAGTAGTCGTAATTCTGATAAGCAGATTTCGCCAGGAACTCGCGTACAAAACGCGCCTGGTTAACGCCAGTCGCCACTGAGGCGCCAATCGTAGGTCCTTTGCTAGGCCAGCCGATTTCGGTGATGACTATTTTCTTGCGTGGATAGGCCGTCATGAGCTCTTTGTAGCGCTCCAGCGTGTAATTGACTGCCTGCTCAATCGGCACGCCCTCATGGTAGGGCAAAAGATGCACTGCGATGAAGTCCACATGTTTAACCAGCTCCGGATTTTTCAGCCAGACATGCCAGGGTTCCGCAGTCGAAACGGGAGTTTTCAGTTCGCTACGAAAAGCATCCAGATACAGGATGAGTTCTTGTACCGGGAGATCATTGCGCAA
>JBAZTJ010000163.1:3297-3753 GCA_041662005.1 Candidatus Methylopumilus sp. | reverse complement strand
CGGAAGATTCAGCAGCAATGACAAACTCGCGCGTTCCGAGAAGCGTGGTTGCGGCGAGACCCGTGAGAAGATCAGCGAGAAAAGTTTCTGGAACCGCGATATCATCGCGCGAGCGACGGCCAAGCCATGCTTCAATTTCAGGAAATAAACGGGTGTTATCCGCATCCGGCTGCGAAGGCGTGACTTCGTCGTAAAAATCAACGACGCGATGTAGATATGGACGAGGCAGGCCGGTTTCCGCCGCGATCAAAGAGGCGATGCTAACGTCTTTCCTCATCAATCCAAGCGTAAAACGGGAATCGTATCGCTGCGTCAGCACATATTTCGGATAGTGGTTTGCTGAAACGAAGCTTGCCGCTTCGCTTCGCTCGATTTCGTTGGCGAGCTTCGTTCTATCGAGACCGACAGCGAGCCCGAGCGCCATGATCTCGGCCATGGCGATGAAATTCACGCCAA
>JBAZTJ010000163.1:0-3287 GCA_041662005.1 Candidatus Methylopumilus sp. | reverse complement strand
GTCTGTGCCGAACATTTTCAGAATTGGAACAGCGCGATCGACCGCGCTCTGTTCTCCGCCGAGCATGATGGAAAGCGTCCCATTCTCCGCGGCTGGCACGCCACGACTTACTGGAGCATCGACAATCTCGGCGCCATACGTCGCAAGACGTGTTGCCAATTTACGAGTGACCGTGGGCGTCGAAGTCGTAGTCTCCAGGACAAGGGTGTTCGGTTGGAGAGCTTCTATAACGCCGCCAGGCCCAAGCACGGCGGCTTCAACGGCTGCGGGATCCGTGACACACGTCACAATCACGTTGCACTTCGACGCAAGGTCGGCGGCATTCTTCGCAATCTCGACATTCGCGCCGACGAGCGATTTCAGAGCAGTAACATTTGTATCGTAGGCTACGGCTTTTAAATTATGCGCAAGAATTCTGCGCACGAAGCAAGACCCTATTGCTCCGACTCCGATAACGCCGACTTTTCCATGATCGTTCATTCGGCTGATCCACTATCCCTGACACACCTTTTCCAATTATCGAATTCGTGGGCGTCTAGCAGGCAACATGCCCGCCGACGTCCACGACGAAGTAGTCAAATTCGATCATGTGTGACCGCCCCCCTGTGGGATGACTGCGCCGTTATTTCCCAGCACGGTGCTTGAAGGAATCTCGGCGGAAGCTGTAGAGCGCCGCTGGATCCATCTGAATATCCACGACTGCAGGCTTTCCGCATTCGAGCGCACTCGTTATTGCGCCGTCGATGTCTTGCGGCCGTTCCACGCGAAAACCTCGTGCTCCATAGAGCTCGGCAAGTTTGTCGTAGGGCGGGTTCAGAACGTCGGCACCGATGTAACGTCCGCCGAAGAAGTCACGCTGATACGCTTTCTCCGCGCCCCAGCACTGATTGTTCATGACAATGGTGACTGTGTTCAAACCGCATGAGACTGCGGTGCTCAACTCCGAAGACGTCATGCCGAAACCGCCGTCTCCCATCAGGCTGATGACAGGCCGTTCGGGCGCGGCTGCTTTCGCACCAAGACCACAAGCAAAAGAGAAGCCGACAAGTCCGAAGTCAAGCGGCGTCAGCAGCGATGGTGTTTCGAAGTAATTCAGTTTGTCGGTGGCCTGCAGGCAAAGCGTGCCAGCGTCCATTGTCACGATGCTATCGCGTGGCAAAACTGAACGCAGCACCCGGAACAGATCGTCCGGCTGAATGGGAGTTGTCAGCGCTTCAGGCGCACACTCGCGTTCCTCGATCAGTTGCTTGCGTTCCAGACGAAAGTTGTTTGTCCAGCCGGAGCCTGCATCGCCTGAAGGAAGCCGTCCGATCTCAGCCGCAAGCTGAACGGCGACTTTTCTTGCGTCGCCCCAGATGCCGATTCCGGCGGGAAAGAAACGTCCGATCGCGGTCGGTTCAATCTCGACCTGAATGATCTTCGCGTCACGGTTTATGTTGTCGTAAGAGTAAAACGTCGTGTTGAATCCAAGACGTGTGCCCAGGGCGAGAATGACATCGGCTTCGCGCGCAAGCTTCGAGGAGACGATATTGCCGCGCGGTCCGACTTGACCTGCATAAAGGGGGTGATCGCAAGGAATGGCGTCACCGTGACCGGGGGATGTCGCGATCGGAGCGTTCAGGATTTCTGCCAGCGCAAGAGCTTCGCGCGCGCCCTTCGTCTGCTTGATGCCGCCGCCGGCAATAATCAGCGGCTTGGACGCCTTCCGAAGCAAAGCCGCCGCCTGCGAAATCAGGTCCGTGTCGCCGATTGGCGTGCCGTTGGTCCGGTAATACTGGGGGATGTTAAAATCGTCGAAGTCGGCGCTTTCGGAAAGAATATCGCGCGGAATATTCAATTGGACCGGACCGCGGCGCGGCGTGAGTGCCGTCCTGAATCCTTCACGGACCATCTCGGGCACGCGGGCGGTCTGGTTTACAGTCCATGTCTTTTTTGTAATCGGCTTAAAGAGAGACTGCTGGTCGACTTCCTGAAATGCGTCGCGGTATTGATGCGCGGAGGATAAGGAGCCGGCGATGGAAACGACCGGGGAATAGGCCGCTGCGGCCTGCGCCAGTCCGGTCGCCAGATTTGTCGCGCCGGGTCCGTTTTGCCCGGCCAGAATCACACCTGCTTGTCCGGATACGCGGGCGTAACCATCCGCCATGTGCGTGCCAGTTCTCTCGTCTCGCACGCCGATGAAACGAATATCGTTTGCGTCATACAGCGCATCGAAAACTTCCATCGTCGCCGAGCCGATCAGGCCAAAAACGCAGCGCACGTCTTCGGCTCGCAGTGCTTCAACGACAGCCTTACCACCGGTCATGTTTTTCATAAGCTTTTCTCCTTGAAAACTTTACATACAATACTGTCGTATGTATTATCAACAAAATTGTACACAGTATGGAAGACGCAGTCTGCGCGTCGCGTAAGTGGCTGTGTAACTTGACAATTTAATTGAGATTCTCAGCTTCGCGCGCCAGCGATCGACTCTCTTTGGATATGACCTGCCTGCGGCGGACGAGCGGAATGGCAAGGAAGGGCATATGACTGAAGAGATCGTTGTGAAGATGTGCGATCGGAACAGGGCCGCAGCTTCAGGCACTTGCTTGGGGGAATAGCTAAGGCTGCGTCACATGACGCCATGATAGAGGCGCGCAGAGTGTCGTCGGGGGCCGCTAGAATACTTGCGTTACGGGATTTGGCGGTTCTACCCCAGCGCCGGCGTGACGCCGGCGTTGGGTTGAGCACCAGGCCTCAACACGCGCCGACGTCGATGCGACTGGCACGCTTGATGCGCTCGCGCAGCAACCTCATTGCCCCCCGAGGCGGCTTTCGCGACTTTGCTTCCCGAGGCCACGGGCCGTTTGCGCATAAACGGGTGCGCCCATTTTGCGATTCCGGGTGGGTAGCTCGCCGCGCCATATAGAAGATACATTTCAAGATTGCCGGACAGCCAACACGACGCAAGTCGGGAGATAAAAATGGATACATTATTGTACCCAACGCTATGGATTATGCAGCAATGAATATAATCCAAAAATATGCAAAATAGCCCAGCAAAATTGGGTATATAGAAAATGCGGATCAGATACTCGACAATAATGTCGAATAATATTTGACGCTATAACGAGCGTGCGATATTGACGCGATCGTTAGTCAATTGTGCTCTCTCTGCGCAGATTGTTCAAAGCGCGGTCTTCTCGCTTGGGACTCGGTTGAGGAGTGATGGTGGAGACAATGCCAGGATGGATGGGGATTTCGACTATATCGTTGTTGGCGCGGGGGCCGCAGGCGCTGTCATCGCT
>JBAZTJ010000162.1:0-3754 GCA_041662005.1 Candidatus Methylopumilus sp. | reverse complement strand
AGGTGACGACGACATGCATACCCGAGGCCAAATATTTTGACTCTTGAAGTTCCGGAAACTCAATAAACGACAATCCGGCATCGATCATTTCATTAATCTGATCGCAAAATACGGTCAGCGGCACATCCCAGCGCTCGTTGGGCGCCCCCTTGGGCGTCTGATGGTACATCAGACAAAGCACCGCCATCAGAACGACCTCATCACAGAGTCGAAACTGGTCAGTCGCGTACCCACCGGCCGTTCATACAGCGGATCTAACCGGGAGAGGCAACAGTCCGCCATCCGCCCTCAAAGGCGCTATCCGCACCGGTTCCTGTATTGCGGACAAGTCGGCCATATAAACCATCGCGGGTATTTGAGAGCGCGATATGAAATTTAGCGATCTCAATGCAATATTTGTGTCCGGACAAGTGGTTGCGCAGCGGATTATCATAGCATTCATTCCCGCCAAGGCCGCACACACCGCACGCACCATGGCCGAGCGATCACGTCGATTCGTATTTGGCGAAAATTTGAATTCCAGGATTCTGCCGACGGTCATCCCAGGCGCTTCCTCAGAGAGGCGGGCAAAGGCCCAACCGATCAAGCCCCTGTCGCGCTCGAAATGAAACGGGAGAAATGTCCCCATTTGCCGCCAACCAAGGCTAAGCCAAGTGAATAGATCAGCGGTGTATGCAGGTTGGAATCCTGGCAGCGTCGGCATATCGAGAGTCTTCTGATCAAGCGTCACCATCGGAATATTCCGCACTGTCGCATGGGGCGACTGACGCGGCCTTAGCACCGGCGTGAGCATCGTCAGACCGACCCGGGCAATTAAATCCTTGATGCTGCCATAAGAGGGGATTCCACCCTCATGACCTATTATGCGCGACGACAGCGGTAAATTGAGCACGGGTGCCCACCCGATGGTTTCAAACCCCAACCGCGGCATGAACTCCATCGTATCCGCAGAGCCACCGAGAGCGACGAGCGGCCGACCGAACTCCATCATGGCCTTCATGACCTTGATGCCGAGGCCCGACCCTCGTCGGTCCGGCAAGGTTGCCCAAGCGTAGGTTTCTCCGCACTCCACAGGAGCGCCATCGACAAGATAGATACGCCGAAATACTCCTAGGACCGCGAGCCAGCGCCCGTTGTCATGAGCGACCAGCACGGTGGTGTTCGGCGCATCTTTGAAAAGCCACGGCAGAAATTCATCGACTTCCGGAAACTGCCAGACGCAGCGGTTGAACTCCGGCAGACCCTGCAAAAGTTCGTCGTTCAGGATATCGATCTTGCTCATAATAGGTCAGCTATCGCCGGTGGCACGCGCCGCTCCTATTTAGGCGAAAGCCCAATAGTTGCGGAATGTCGCCATTGGCGTAAAGCTGCATAAGCAGCTTAAGTGCCCGATCCATTTCCATCGGCGAGGACTTGAATTCCGCCAGCGCTTGCGGGCGCGATGGGGCTGGCCCCTCCAGCATGTCCAGCGCGGCCTCGGCCCAGGCCAGCGGCGGATCGGTCAGCGGCAAACGGCGAAACACCGCGGCCGGCAGCAGCGGATCGTCAAGCACGCCGCGCGAGAGCAGCAGGCGCAGGCCGGCGAGCTGTGCTTCGACTACGGCAATGCCGAAGCCTTCAACCGGATGTTCGGGATGCGGCAGGATGAACCAGTCACTCGCACTCATGATCTCGGCCACGTCATCGCGCCAGCCCAGCAGTCGTATCGCCTCGGCTTGGCCCAGTTCGCCGGCCCGCCGGCGCACCGCATCCTCGAGCGAACCACTGCCGACGAATACCCCGATGGCCTCTGGCCGCCGTCGGCGCAGCTCAGCCAGCACATCGACGGCAAAGACTGGATTCTTCTCCGGCGTCATACGGCCTGCGAACAACAGGATGAGGGCATTCTCCGGCAGGCCGAGCGCCAGGTGTAGCGCCCGACGGTCGCCGGTCGCGGCCTCGAAACGTTGTGATTCGATGCCAAGGTAATGAACCACGTCCCGGCCGGCGCGCCGCGTCCGGCCCGCCAGGAACGTATCAAGCGAATGATTCGAGTTCGCGGCGATCTTGTCCGCGAGCGCGAAGCAGAGACGCCGCAGCACCGGCCGCAGCACGGCCTTCTTCACCGGGTTGCCGGTCAGCACTTGTTCGTCGGCATTGTGCACGTGGACGATACGCCGGCGCAGCGGTAGACCCAACGCAGCCGTCAGGTAAAATCCGGAGACCAGGTCGTGATGGGAATGCAGCACGTCGTACCGCCCGCGCGCGATCTCGGACCGCAGAGCCTGCGCGAAGGCCAGCTTGTGCCCGATCGGAACCGGCGTGTGCACGACGCGCAGGCCAAGTTCGCGCGCCAGCACGTCGTTCGATCCCGCGCCTTCGAGCGAACAATAGAAGGTCCAGTCGATCGCCACCGCACGCCGCCGCGCATGTGCGGCCATGCGCAACAGCCAATTCTCGACCGATCCCCGGTCGAGACTTTCGACGATGTGGAGCACGCGCAAGGGTCGATCGCTGCTCAGAGAGCGAACGCCCATTCAAGCCCGCCGGCGTGCCAAGCGCTAGGCATTTTCCCATGGGCCATTTGGCTGGGCTGGACCGCGGTGTGGCTGTATGTTCCGCAATGGCTTGAATTTCAGACGATCGCGAAAAAAGACGCTGGTCGTCTGCGCATAACCGTTCGACGGCGCGAACCCGGTAAAGTCGATCTGCACCAACCCGTGACCACGCAGTACCTCGCAAGCCTTCAGGCACTGATCGCTGTTGTCCAGAATAATCATACCGCCCGACGCCAGCTTTTTCACCGCAGCGTCAGCACACCGCCATCGGAAGGTGCCGTAGTTGTCGATCACGATGACATCGTATTCCGCGCCCTCATGCGTCTCGAAGGCGGCGACTTCAGCGTCCACATCGAGCGGTGTTTCAATGAACTCGACCGAGTCCGGCAGCAGTGTCTTGATATAGGGGATCCACTGCGGGTTGGACTCGACCGAAGCAATGCGTCTGCACCGCGGCGCCCACCAAAGCGTCGAAAACCCGCTGCCCCACTCGAAAACCGTGGCATCGAAAAAATCGAACTGCAGCAGAAAGTCGATGGCCGGATAGGACAGCCAAGGCAAAGGCGCGCCGGAGGCATCTACTGGTCGCCCTTCGCGCCAGGAGCGTAGCCAACCATATTGAAACAGTAGGCCTCGTTGAATCTGCGCGACCAGTCTCAGCTTGTTAAGCAGTTTCTTCACCCGCGTTCCCCTCGGCGAGACACCATCAAGACCGTCCCGCCCAAAACGCCAGGGCGTTTCTGGCATAGTCCTCGACAAAGCTGCGGTGGACGAAACATGCATCAAGCCCCGGCATGTCCTTCACGAGCTGATAGTCATTGCCCGACAGCACCGCGCGGAGCCGTTGGCTGGGCCGTTCAATTGTCATGCATCTGAACGTGTACTTGCTGTAATCAACACCTGCCAACACCCGCTCTTCGGCGCCCTCGACATCAATGGAAAGATAATCAATGACGCGAGGCGCTCGACAGGTGTCGAGCAACTCCAGCAGCGCGATCGATTTCATGCGAACGACATCACCGGCGCTACCAGCGTTCGTTTCCTCGCTTGGCGCTACAATGCCGCCAAATAGGCCGTTTTTCTGAAACGCCACGATGCCCGCCGAACCGTCAACGCACGCATTGACGCAAGGCACGCGGCGGCAGGCGAGCAAAGCCGCCATCGAATCGGGATTTGCCTCCACGCAAATGCCATTCCATTGATAGCGCGTTTCGAGC
>JBAZTJ010000161.1:0-3800 GCA_041662005.1 Candidatus Methylopumilus sp. | reverse complement strand
CGCAGATCCGGCTTCCGGTTTCCAGTCATAGCGCCATTTCACGATAGGCGGCATGGAAAGCAGGATGGATTCAGTGCGGCCGTTGGATTGCAGACCAAACAGGGTGCCGCGGTCATATACCAGGTTGAATTCGACATATCGACCGCGTCTGTAGGCCTGGAAGTCGCGTTCACGTTCGCCGTAGGGCGTGTCCTTGCGGCGCTGTACGATAGGCAGGTAGGCTTGGGTAAATGCATCGCCCACGGCCTTGAGCATGTCGAAGCTGCGTTCAAAACCGAGCTGATTGAAGTCATCGAAGAATATGCCGCCTATACCGCGTGGCTCCTGGCGATGCTTGAGGTGGAAATACTCGTCGCAATCTTTCTTGAATTTGGGGTAAAGACTGGCATCAAATGCAGACAATGCTTCGCGGCAGGTGCGGTGAAAATGCACTGAGTCCTCTTCAAAGCCGTAGTAGGGCGTTAAATCCATGCCACCGCCAAACCACCAGATAGGCGCCTCGCCTTCTTTCTCAGCCACAAAAAATCGTACGTTCATGTGTACGGTCGGCACATAAGGGTTGCGGGGGTGGAACACCAGCGAAACCCCCATGGCTTTCCACTGGCGGCCGGCGGCTTCAGGGTGCGCCACACTGGCAGCTGGTGGCAGCTTGCTACCGATCACGTGTGAGAAGCCTACACCGGCACGCTCGAATACATTGCCTTCCTCCAGCATGCAGGAAGTACCGCCGCCGCCCTCGGGGCGTTGCCAGCTGTCATGCAGGAAGTTTTTGCCATCCACCATTTCCACAGCTTCAACGATACGGTTTTGCAGGCCCTGCAGATACTCGAATACGGCGTTTGTGTTCATAAAGCTCTCATCATAATTACTTGCGTAAAATTCTACCGCTTGATAAATCCTGGATAGTGGAAGGTTTTTTAGCGCCACCGGTCAGGCCATCCACTATTCTGACTTGCTTGTGGAATAATGCATGGCACTGCCGCGTGGTTTTCGCAGGCTGGCAGCCGCTGCGGTTGGCGCTGGTAGATACCAGTGCCATGCCGGTATTTTTACATAGCTGCGAAGTTAAGGGGTGTTTGGTCACACGAACCGCGATGGTTTTATGCGAGCCGGTCAGCCACTTGGGGCAGGATGCTGCAGTGGGGACCAGCCAGGTATGCGGTTTGGTATGGTCTGCCCAGGAGGCCTGCATCCGCTCAATCTGTGCTTTACTGAGCGGGGCAAGATATGGGGTAAGGGATGCCAGCTGGTCGGCAATCAGGATCAGCCCTTTGCGTTGCGGCCTGCCCTTGATGCGCAGGATGCGCTGCACCGCCTTGCGGTTGCTCGGGTCGCATCCCAGGCCGAAGATAGATTCGGTAGGATAGGCGATGACACCCGCACTCTTCAGAAAATGACGCAGGCCCCGTGCGCGAACTTTGAATGCGCTAGCCAAGACCTGTCCCGCTAGCCCTTGACGGCTCGATAACCGATATCCTTGCGCATCTGCTTGCCGTCAAACTTGATTTCTTCGGCAATCTGATACGCACGGCTCTGTGCATATTTCACGGTTTCGCCCAGTGCAGTGACACATAATACGCGGCCACCGCTAGTTAAGACCTTACCGTCTTTGAGCGTGGTACCGGCGTGAAATACGTGAGCATCCTGTAAGTCTTTCGGCAAGCCGATAATCTCGTCGCCAGTGCGCGGTGTATCGGGATAGTTGGCCGCAGCCATGACTACGCCTAATGCAGTGCGTCTATCCCAATCCACTTCAGCCTGATCCAGCGTGCCCGCTATTGCATGTTCTGCCAGTTCAACCAGGTCACTCTTCAGGCGCAACATGATGGGCTGGGTTTCAGGATCGCCCATACGGCAGTTGAATTCCAGGGTTTTGACATCGCCATTGGGGCTGATCATGAGGCCAGCATATAAAAATCCGGTGTAGGGGATACCATCTTGTGCCATGCCCGCGACGGTCGGGCCTATGATTTCACGCATCACTTTGGCGTGGATGTCGGGAGTGACTACCGGTGCGGGCGAGTAAGCGCCCATGCCGCCGGTATTGGGGCCTTCGTCACCATCGAGTAATCGCTTATGGTCCTGGCTGGTGGCCAGTGGCAGAATATTCTTGCCGTCTACCATGACGATAAAGCTGGCTTCCTCGCCGGTGAGAAACTCTTCAATCACTACGCGTGCACCGGCGCTACCCAGCTTGTTGTCAGAGAGCATGGCATCTATCGCTGCATGCGCTTCCGCCTCATCCATAGCCACTACCACACCTTTGCCGGCAGCCAGGCCATCGGCCTTGATGACGATGGGCGCGCCCTGTTGCTTGACGTAAGCATGGGCGGCGTCGGCATCGGTAAAAGTGGCGTATGCCGCAGTCGGGATATGGTGGCGAAGCATGAACGCCTTGGCGAAATCCTTGGAGCTTTCCAACTGTGCTGCTGCTTTAGTGGGGCCGAAAATCTTCAGGTTGGCAGCGCGGAAAGCATCCACCACACCTTGTGATAATGCAGCCTCCGGGCCTACTACGGTGAGGCCTATCTGCTCAGTCGTGGCAAAGTTGACCAGGTCGGCCACACTGGTAAGCGGCACATTGAGCATGTCAGGGTCGGTTGCCGTACCGGCATTGCCAGGGGCCACGTAGACGCGGCTGATATTTTTGTTCTGCGCCAGCTTCCATGCCAGAGCATGTTCACGACCGCCACCACCAATTACGAGTACCTTCATGCTGGTTTCCTAGTCTTGTACTTTTAATGCCTTTTGTACTTTTAATGTCTAAAGTGGCGAATGCCAGTAAGTACCATCGCCAGGCCATGCTCATCGGCTGCAGCAATCACTTCATCATCACGTATGCTGCCACCCGGCTGAATCACGCAGCTTGCACCGGCCTCAGCCAGCACATCAACACCATCGCGGAAAGGGAAGAAGGCATCAGACGCAACCGCACAGCCTTGCAAAGTCAGGCCCGCGTTTTGCGCCTTGATGGCGGCGATTTTGGTGCTATCTACGCGGCTCATCTGGCCAGCGCCTACGCCTAGCGTCATGCCACCACCGCAGAATACGATGGCATTGGACTTCACGTATTTGGCGACACGCCAGGCAAACAACAGGTCTTCCATTTGTGCGGGCGTTGGTTGCTTTTTGGTCACAATCTTCAAATCAGCGCTGCTGATCTCGTGGTTGTCCGCCGTCTGTATCAGCAGGCCAGAGCTCACGCGCTTGGCGTCATGCGAGTTACGGCCTTTTTCCCAGGCGCTGTTGCCGCCTTGTGGCAGGGCGATTTTCAGTACACGAACATTGGCTTTGGCCTTGAAGATAGCCAGCGCTTCTGCAGTGTAATCAGGCGCAATCAGTACCTCTACAAACTGCTTGGAGACGGCTTCGGCAGCGGCTGCATCCACAGTCTGATTAAAGGCGATGATGCCGCCAAAAGCTGAGGTTGGGTCAGTCTTGAACGCCTTGCTGTAAGCTTCCAGCGCGGTAACGCCCAGTGCTACACCGCATGGGTTGGCATGCTTGACGATGACACAAGCGGCTGTGTTGAGTGAGCTTTCAAAGCTCTTCACGCATTCCCAAGCTGCATCGGCATCCGCGATATTATTATATGAGAGCTCCTTGCCTTGCAGCTGCTGGGCAGTGACCAGCGAGCCCGGGGCCGGGTAGAGGTCACGGTAGAACGCAGCCTGCTGGTGTGGATTCTCACCGTAGCGTAGATCCTGCACCTTGATGAAGCGGCCGTTAGTCTGCGCGGGGAAAGGGTTACGGGTGCCATCGGTGTTGAAAGAAGACAGGTAGTCGCTGATCGCACCATC
>JBAZTJ010000160.1:0-3820 GCA_041662005.1 Candidatus Methylopumilus sp. | reverse complement strand
CAACGCATTGATGCTTTCACCACGATTCAAGGCAATGCCGTCAACCGCAGCCGCCCCGATCAATGCGATCACCAGCCAAAGGAGTTTTTTAGATAGGTTGTTCATAGTGTGATAATCAATGGACTCGACAAAATTGGATGCAAGTATAAACCATTTAATTTTTGTAAGGCTTGGGGATCAGCCCCGACTAATCAGCATACCCACTTACCTGAGAGCGCATGATGAAAACCTTATTAAGTACCTTATCATTACTTGCCCTGTTTCTCTCTGCATCAGCCCATGCAGAATCCGCTGCCTTCACCCAAGCCAGATTCGATACTTTACAGAAGGAAGGCAAACCCATCCTGGTCGCCATTCATGCCGACTGGTGCCCGACTTGCCGTGCACAAACAAAAATTCTAGTGCCATTGCTCAGCAACTCAAAATACAAGAATGTCTCCAGCTTGCGCGTCGACTTTGACGATCAAAAAGACATCGTCAAATACTTCAAGGCGACCCAGCAAAGCACGCTGATTGTTTTCAAGGATGGCAAGGAAGTTGGCCGCAGCACGGGCGAAACCTCGGCCGACAAGATAGAACAACTCGTACAGAAAAGCCTGTAGGTACCCAGGATGATTACCGATATCGGTACCTATGGCCTGAGCTTTATTGCCGGCACCCTCTCCACCCTCTCGCCGTGCGTGTTGCCGCTGGTGCCTATCCTTATTAGCTCCGCATTGAATACCCATCGATACGGGCCTTTCGCGCTGGCTTTGGGGCTGGCCACTTCATTCACCGTGGTAGGCGTTGTGCTGGCTAGCATTGGCGCTGCTATCGGGCTGGATCAAACCGTATTACGCATGGTCGCCGCCAGCCTGTTAATCCTATTCGGGCTGATCCTGTTTTCGTCTGCACTGCAGGAGAAATTCGCGGTAGCGGCCAGCGGTCTTAGCGGTGGCGGACAATCGCTACTCAACCGTATTTCTGCCGGTACGTTATTTGGGCAATTTTTGCTGGGCCTGATTTTGGGCATAGTCTGGAGCCCATGTGTGGGGCCGACTTTGGGTGCCACCATCACCCTGGCCAGCCAGGGCCAAAACTTGGCGCACGTAACGCTGGTGATGGCGTTATTCGGCATAGGGGCCGGTGTCCCGCTGATACTGCTAGGCTTGCTCTCACGGCAAGCCATGATGAAATTCAGGAACAAACTATTTATGGCCGGCGCCGTCGGCAAAAAAATACTCGGCGGATTCTTACTACTGGTCGGCATTTTGATACTGACTGGCGGCGACAAGCAGCTAGAGACCTTGGTCGTCAACCACTCACCAGACTGGCTGATAGACCTGACTACGCGTTACTAATTAGAGTGGTTACAACGAAAAGGGCTTGCCAGTGGCAAGCCCTTTTTGATTTCACTTTTACGTTAAAGCATGTGGCTTTAATGCATAAAGAAATAAATGATCAACAACACAATTCCCGGCACGCCCAGCAGCCAAGCAATTAAATATTTACCCATGGTCATTACTCCTTTAACTTGATTAGAGAGGGGCTAAATTCGACCCATTAATAATAGAATCAGCAAAATCACCACCACCAGCCCGAGACCACCACTGGGCCCATAGCCCCAGTTTCGACTGTGAGGCCAGCTTGGAATCGCGCCTATCAGCATCAATACCAAAATAATCAATAAAATCGTTCCTAATGACATACCTATCTCCTAGCGTCTAATTAATAATGATCGACAGAAAACCTTTTGGAGCACGGATAGGTTTAGTCTGCTAACAGTTACCAATATAGATAAAAAAACCGACAAGCTTTATAGGTAAAGGTCTGAATCGGCTGTCAGAAAGCGCCGACATAAACAGCAAACATGGTGATTCATGAAAAGCATGAGGCACGAATCATGGCTTTAGATAGGCCTTGAACCAAACCTAAAGCGCAAGATGGACTCCTACCATTAAGGTAAGCGATAGGACAACAAGTTGGCCTGTTACTTGAAAATCAATTTAACCAAAGGAGATTCATCATGTGGACCAAACCAGAAGTGACCGAAATGCGTTTCGGCTTTGAAGTAACCATGTACGTATGCAATCGTTAATAGCCAGTCATTAAAAGATTGCTCATCTTTTAAACCATAGTTGTATTTCACGGAGGCGCAAGCCTCCGTTTTTTTGCCTGCTTGCTTCATCCTCACCATTTAATACAAACGCCGCTGTCCGTATTCAAACCCGTCTTACCTGCTACGCACTTTGTGTTTCAGCAGGCATGCTGTAATGTTCAATACGTGATCAGCCTGTGACTTACTGTCCCATTACTTGATGTTGTACTTGCCTGGCGTTTTATTCAAAATTAAGGTGTGCTAAAAAATAGCTAATAATTGATTTAATTTAAATAAATTCCATGAGAAAAATTTTATTCACCTGTCCTGATAAAGCATTAATTTCTTTATTGGGGTCAACTTTACGTTAGGGGTTTGATCCGTGGATGACGATAAGCATTCATCACTGTCTTCGCAGGTAATTGCAGGCTTATTCGTCGCCGCCATTCTTGGTGCAGTCTCATTCATTCCTGGCGCATTTAAATGGGTCGTTGCAATCGCTACTGATTTATGGAGCCACCTAAGGGGAACCTCGGAATTTCCCAATTGGAGTTTGTATCTCTTAGCTTTGATGAGCATCCACACCTTCGTGCACTGGACGGCTCGCGTCACAAAGCCAAAAGGGCCGAGCGTCGCCTCATACAACCACGACACTTTTTTGGGGCTCAAGTGGCGCTGGTCATACATTTCTGGCCACCCCGAAAACGCTTGGGCGTTCTGCCCTCACTGTGACACCGTGCTCGTGTACTTCGAAGTTGGCAGCCGTTTTGACCCGGACAGAAATACCGTCCTTACCTGCGAAACATGCAACCGTGACCTTCTTCGCCACGAGGGTGACAAAGACTATCTTGTGCAAAAAATTCACCGTCAGATCGACAGAAAAATCCGCACTGGAGAGTGGCAAAGTGTCGTTTGAAAACAACCCCTAACATGGCGCTCAAGCTCGCTCCCTTTGACTTAATTACTAGTGTTTTTGGCAAAGCCGATGCCCTGTGAGGCCCTCTGGTATTGCCTCACAGGGCATATCCTCTAGGGCGGCTGGGTTCCAACAGTAACTGCGTTGCTGTCAAGATCAGTTCGTGCATCTCGCGTAGGGCGGATGAGCTTTAGCGTTATCCGCCGTAAATACGTCCACAGTTGGCGGAAGGCGCTTCGCTTTTCTGCCCTACATACTGTTTCGTTGATGCCATGGACGGCAAAGGCGTTCTTGGCAAGATCCATTCCTACTGTAAAAATGCGCATGGATTTCCCCTGCCTTAAGGTAGATAATCAATTGGAGAAACTCAATCATGGCGGCTTTCGCCGTGGCCTCGGGACTAGGAAGTCCTTTTCGTTCTTAAGACAACATACAACACTGCATCGGAGTTAACCCATGAAGCGCATTAAAGTGGCATTTTTGGCAATATTGCTACTGCTCACTGCGCTATGGCTGGCGGCCGATACGCTGGCACCGACGCCATTTACCTACTTTTCGTTTCGCACCGTGTTTATGCAGTACAGCGGGGTGATCGCCATCGGCTTGATGAGCATCGCCATGTTGCTGGCACTGCGTCCGAAATGGCTTGAACCGCACCTGGATGGGCTGGACAAGATGTATCGCCTGCACAAGTGGCTGGGCACTGGCGCCCTGGTGCTGGCTGTTATTCACTGGTGGTGGGCAACAGGCACCAAATGGATGGTGGGTTGGGGCTGGCTGGTAAAGCCCGCGCGCAAACCGGTGACTGGGGAAACTCTTAACGCTAT
>JBAZTJ010000159.1:0-3836 GCA_041662005.1 Candidatus Methylopumilus sp. | reverse complement strand
CGGGATGAACATGGACATCGGCGATAACTGTCAGGCCGCGCTCGCGGCAGATTGCCCAGAGCTTGCCGAAGTACTTGCCGTCGAAGCGGATGATGCCGGTGTTCAGTGCGTTGAGATCGAGGTCGTCATAGAGGATGAAGTCCTTGATCCGGGCGGGCTTGCCGGGTTCTTGGGTGCCGAGCAGAAAAGCGCCGCTCTCGCGGCTTTGACCGCGTCCGCGTTCGCGGAGTTTTTCAGTGAGGCTCTGCCACAGAAACCATGAGCACGAGAGTTCATGCCGCGGTGCGAGCAGGCGGTTGATAATCGCCGCAATTGAGAAGCTCATGTACGATCTCCAAATATTGAGTGATGCCGCGCGCCGGATTCCAGAGCATCGTCGGATTTTCCAGACGCCAGTTGTCGTGGCCCTGACGGCTGATGCGATCGCAGGGCAAATAGAGTGCCGTGCCGTCCTGCCAGTCAGTGCGGAAGACCGCTTTCACGCGGCCACCTTTGCTGCCCGGCCAGCAGTCGGGCGCGGGCTTCGTATTGCGCCGCAAGTCCCACAGGCGACCGGCCGGAGCGGCAGCCGGATAGCCGGTGCAGTCCAGACGGATGCCGAACTCGTTGCCGTCGCTCGCGGAAATGGCGACAATGAGGGCTGGCCACGCGATGCTGACGAGACGCCAGCGACCTTCTGCTTGCGCGAGACGGAACGCGGGTTTCGCCACGTCCGCCCGCAGGGCGCGCTCGTCCGGCGCGCCCCCGGTTGCGGTCTCCATGATTAACCGTTCACCTTCGGCGTCGAGACGAGGTCGAACTTGATCTCGCAGTTGCCCGAGGCCACGAGCGTACCAATGTGCGTGCCGGGATCCGGCTGATCGGTCGTGCCCGCGATCTGCAGGTGGTGATGGCTGGCTTCTTCTTCGGTCATGTGGAACTTCTTGACCGCTGCCCAGTGCTTGATGTGAGCAACCGTGGTGCCGGGCGAGAACTCGTGGTCCACAGTGTGGTGCTTGAAGTGGACAACCACCTTCACCTTGCGGCAGCGGTGGATGTGGGCCTTGATGCCGGCGCGACCCGCCTTGCTCGAGATGAGCTCATCGTCGCCGATGGGCTCGATTTCGTTCTCGATGAACAGGATGGCTTCCTCGCTGGCGCCGTGCTTCTCGGCGATGGCGATGCGCAGAGAGCGGAAGGTTTCGTGCTCCGCAATCTCGATGTGCTCGAGCGCGGTGATGCCTTCGCCCTGGTAGAAAACGTCGATTGACTTCATTTTGATTACCTCTTTGGAAGGGAGCGCTCGTGGCGTGATTGCCAGCGAGTGCCGCCTGCCGAGGTAATCTTTCGTGGTCGAGCTGCCGAAACCGGCTTTCGAAAATAATTTAACCGATGGTCAAATCGCCATCCGGAATTGCCGCGCAGATAAAAAAGTGCGGGCAGCGCGGGCAGCTGAAGGAATTCGGCTTCGCCTTGAATTCGCCGCCATGGATTTCGCCCAACAGCTTTTCTGTTTTGGTCGTGCGGGACGTGAGCTTGCGATCGGTCAGGCGAGGGACCTCAGTCGGCATGTTGTCTGTGAGGTGAAGGGCCTCGACAACGGCTGCCGCGCCGTAATGCGCGACGGCAGCCTTTTCGTAGTAAAAGTATTCGAGGGCGTCGAATTCGTCTTCCGTTTGATGGCCGGTGCGGATGCGCCGAATTACGAGCTTGCCGTCGCCTCTGCGGGCGATTTCCGACGGTTCAACGGTGACCTTGCCGTTCTTGAAAGGAACTGTCAGCGGTTTCACGGCCTCGAACGTCTGTCCGGCGCCAGCATCGATCAAACTGTCGACGAGGCTTCGCCCGAGCAACTGGTAGTCAGCCGCAAAAGCGTGATCCAGCGGGCCTTTTTCATTCCAGATGCGGTCAAACTCGGCATGCGTCTGGTCGTAGCTGGGCGGCGCGGTCAGCCGGGTACGCGAAAGCCATCGGATGAGGTCGTGGATGACCGAATGGGTTCTCTCAAACGGGGTCGTCCGGCGTCCCGTACCGATTCCGAGAACATGGGTGTAAAAAAAGCGGCGAGGACATCCTTCATAAGATGTCATCCGCGCGTCAGAAATAATCCAATCGGCCGGTTTGGATACGAGGACACGTGTGATTCCGCCGGCCGGAGCGGGGAGCATTTCCGGCGTGGCGATGGCATGTGTCTTTGCTGCGATCTTAGGCAGATAGGCAGAAGGGTTTCGCCTGTTCCCGTTGTCCTGAACTGACGAGTAGTAGATCCGCAGATGCGTACGGGCCCGCGACATCGCCACGAAGAACAGACATTCTTCTTCTTGATCATGCGACTTGCGGTTCTCGTCCGTGACGGATCCCAGCCAGCCAGCGATCATGCCTTCGGGCGGCGGGCAGCGCAGGCCCCGATATTTGCCGGGAATGCCTTCGACGGTGAGGCCCGGCAAGTGGACGGCCTCGAATTCAAGTCCTTTGCTCGCGTGTATCGTCATGAGACGCACGGCGTTCATCTGTAGCGCCGCTTCGGGAACCTGGCGCAGATCGCGCTCTTCGGCGAGCAATACCAGATTGCGAACGCGGTCCAACAGCGTCGTGATGGGGTGGCCGTGATGCACGGGGCTTTGTTCGCGCAAGAAATTGAGAAATTGCCAGATTGCGATCGATCTCATGCGCTGCCGGATTGATGTACCGGAAGCAAGCACACGCAACTGATCGATTCGATCCAGCAATATCGTTGTCAGGAAGTCCCACGGGTTTTGCTGCGGCGTAAGACCTGCGCAGTCTTTCACAAGCTGCTGGATCGCCGCCTTACCGGCAGCGGACAGGCCCGGCACAGACGCCAGCTCACCCAGGCGCGTCAGACAGGCCTTATCGCTGCCTCGCAGATAATCCAGCAGGGTCTTCACGTCCTGCAGTGGCGCCTTGTAGCGCGGAGAGGCGCAAATTCTTGCGAATGCAGCGCCGAAACGATCAGTTGCAAGCGATAGCATCGCTAGCAAATCTCGCACTTCGTCACGCTCGAATAGGCTGCCGAGGTGCAGCACAGGAATTCCGCGGGCTTCTAAGGCTTGCGATATTTCGTCGATGCGCGGATTTGTCCGGCAAAGCACGGCTTGGTCTTTGAACGGCACTCCGAGCTTTTCGAGCTGCTTGATGCTTGCTGCGATGCCGGCCACCTCATCGTCTTCGGTCACAAACTTGCTGGTAGAGGGAACAGCGCCACCTGCACCTCGCTTTGCCTTGAGGCTGAGATTCCTGAGCTCATTCGGCAGATCCATAGTGCCTGCGAAGGCGCTGAAGGTTTCGATAATTTCTTGCTTCGAGCGGTAGTTGACCGTCAGCGGCTTTGAAACTTCGCCGGGAAAGTCGGTCCCAAACGAGGCCATGTTCACGGCTGAAGCACCGCGGAATCTATAGATCGATTGACGGGCATCGCCGACGACCCAGAGATTCTTGCCGTCACCGGCGAGTGCCTTTAGCAACCTGACGCTCGCGCGGTTAACGTCTTGATATTCGTCGACCAGAACATGACGATGGCGAAGTCTGGTGAGATCACGCGCGACAGCATCTTTTTCCAACAGCATGGCGGGGAGCATGATGAGATCGCCAAAATCAACGGCATTGTGCTCGGTCTTGGCCTTCTCGTAGAGCTCATAGACGGCGGCGATCTCCATCACTTTGCCAGCAGTCTCGATGGCCTTCTCGTCGCCGCTGATTTTCGCGCGATTTTCCTGCGCTTCTGCAAGCTTGCGATACTCCGGCGCCGTTTTGACTTCGTCCTTCGCGCGGGAGATGGCATGTAGGATATCCCGCAACACAATGACGGGATCCCAAAGGTTTTTGTAATGCTTGAGTCG
>JBAZTJ010000158.1:0-3865 GCA_041662005.1 Candidatus Methylopumilus sp. | reverse complement strand
ATTTTAATAACTGGTAAAAGATAGCACTTTGCTCCACTTCCTCCTAATTCGATAATCGCATAATAATTCTGACGTTCGCTGTATCAAGTTTCGAATTCAGTCGAGACGGTAGCCAACTAATAGGCTACTTTAGAAATGAAAAAAGCCCCCACTAACATGTGGAGGCTTTTAGTATTTGGCTCCTCGACCTGGGCTCGAACCAGGGACACACGGATTAACAGTCCGTTGCTCTACCGACTGAGCTATCGAGGAATCGGAGAAGGCGCAATAATAATGACTTAGCGCCGATAGGTCAATATCAACCGAGGATAAATAATGAAAAATAGCAGGCAATTTGCTATTGCAGGTTTGCTGATTTTGGTGGCGTTGTTTGTTTTGCCTTTTTTAATTCCGACGAAATCTTATATTCCCAAATTAGAACAAATAGTTGCGGAAAAGGTGGGGGTGCCTGTGCGTATCGGTGCCATGAGCCTAGCTTTTTTACCGACGCCGCGACTTAATCTTGATGAGGTGACGGTGGGCGATCATCAGGAGGTATTTGTAAAGAAATTATCGGCTATCCCTGCGTTGACTTCATTATTTTCAGATACCAAGGTGATCTCCACTATTAGCATTAAAGGCCCTGTGGTGAAAAAAGCCGCTTTGCAGATACTGGCCGGGCTTGCCGACAAGGCGGGTAATGCGCCAAGCAGCATGGCAGTGGATGTGCGCGAGATTGAGGTGAGTGATGCCGAGCTGGTGTGGCTGGATGATGTTGGCCAAGCCGGACAGGGTAAAGTAGAGCAGCGTGAGCCGGTGAAGATGCCGTTGTTCAATGCGACGATTACCCTGACCGAAGGTAACAAGCCGCAATCAGCGTTGATAGAAACCGCAGATGGCAAGCTGAAGATCAGCCTGGTACCGGATGAGCCGCCTGTCAAAGGCAGGGTCGGCCGGGTGACTGTGCAAGCGGATCATTGGGTGGTGCCTGTTGGTTACCCATTTCTGATCGACAGGCTGAACATGGAAATGACGCTGCATGAAGATAAGCTGGATATCACCAGGCTGGAGGCCGCTTTGTATCATGGCAAAGTGACCGGTAGCGGCAAGGTGAACTGGGCTAGTGCCTGGAATGCAGAGGGTAAGCTTAAGGTGGATGATTTGTCGGTACGCGAGCCGTTGAGCCTGTTGAGCAAATCTACCCAACTTAGCGGCCGCCTGTATGGCGCTGGCGGCTTTAACACAACAGCAAAAGAGCCGGGTAAATTGCTGGAGCAACTACGTGCTAATTTTCGCTTTAAGGTGCAGGATGGGGTGCTGTACGGCTTGGATCTGGTCAGGGCAGCAACCCTTTTGTTGCGTCAGGGGCAGAAGGGTGGCGAGACGCGATTTGACGAGCTCTCCGGCCTGCTGAATGTATCGGGTAGCCATTACCGGGTAAGTGAGCTTATCGTGAGCTCAGGGCTGATTGCTGCCGATGGTGAAGTGAAGATGAATGCACAGAAGGAGCTGGATGGCGTCGTTAACGTGGAGCTGAAGAATAGCGTGAGCCTGACGGCGATACCCATGCAGGTTTCCGGTACCATGGATAAGCCTGTGATTTTCCCTACCAAGGCCGCGTTGGCGGGTGCTGTTGCCGGTACGGCTTTGCTGGGGCCGGGCGTGGGCACCTCACTAGGTGTCAAGGCGGGCTCTGCGGTGGATAAGCTCAAAGGGTTCTTTGGCGGGGATAAAAAGTAATGTTGGCAATGATAATAACTGGTAATGACAAAGAGGGCAGGTAACTATGTGGAGTATGACTGTGCCGTGGTGGGAGCTGGTGGCAAGGGCCTTGGTGGTCTATATGTTCTTGATCCTGCTGCTGCGGATCACAGGCAAGCGGCAGATCGGCCAGCTTTCACCATTTGACCTGGTGTTGTTGCTTATTTTATCCAATGCCGTGCAAAATTCGATGAATGCCGGAGATAACTCGCTGGTAGGCGGCTTGATCTCGGCTGTGACCCTGGTTACAGTCAATTATCTTGTTGGCTTGGTTACGTTTAAAAGCAAAAAACTGGAGGAGGTTATTGAAGGCCGGCCACAGCTCTTGATCCATGAAGGCAAGCTGCTTGAAGAGGTGATGACGGATGCCAAACTGACGCGGCATGAGTTGGACTCCACTTTGCGGCAATCTGGCTATTTTGCGATTAAAGACGTGAAGCTGGCGATATTGGAACCCAATGGCACCGTGAGCGTGCAAGGCTACGAGCGAAAATGACAGCAATAAAAAAGGCCTTTAATCAGGCCTTTTTTATTGGGTAAATACTTCTTAAACTTAACTCGTTAATTTAACTCAGTGCCTGGGCAATCCGGTCCAGGGCGTTACGCAGATTGTCCATCGAGGTAGCAAACGAGATACGGAAGTACCCTTCGGCACCAAATGCAGAGCCCGGCACAACCGCTACGCCAACTTTCTCCAGCAGATATTCAGATAGTGCCATATCGGTCGGCTCGCTGATCTTGCCGGCCTTGAACAGGTTGGCTATGGCTTCGCGGGCATCCGGGAATGCATAAAACGCACCGCCAGCCTTGATGCAATGCAGGCCTGGCATGCTGTTAAAGCGGTTAACCACATACTCATGGCGCTCAATGAATGCTTCTACCATAGGGGTAATGCAGTCCTGAGGCCCTTCCAGCGCGGCTTGCGCAGCGACTTGCGAAATGGAGGTGGGGTTGGAGGTAGATTGCGATTGTAAAATCTCCATCGCCTTGATGATGTAAGCAGGGCCTGCGGCATAGCCTATGCGCCAGCCTGTCATGGAGTAAGCCTTGGATACGCCATTCAACACCACACAGCGCGGCTTGAGCTCAGGCGTGGCGTTAAGGATGTTGTAGAATTTTTCGCCCGTGAGGTTGACGTGCTCGTACATGTCATCAGTCGCTACCAGCACATGCGGGTGCTTTTTCAATACCTCACCCAGCGCCTGTAACTCGGCCAGGGTATACACCGAGCCGGTGGGGTTGGATGGTGAGTTGATCATGAACAGCTTGGTCTTGGGTGTAATGGCGGCCTCCAGCTGGGCTGGCAACAGCTTAAAGCCTTGTTCAATACCACACTGGATAATGACGGGCTTGGCACCGGCGACCATTGCGATATCGGCGTATGAGACCCAATATGGTGCCGGCACAATCACTTCATCGCCAGGGTTCAGTACTGCCAGCGCTAGGTTGAAAATACACTGTTTACCACCTACCCCGACGATGACTTCTTTCTCGGTGTAGTCAAAACCGTTTTGCTGCTTGAATTTGGCCACTATGGCTTTTTTCAGGCCGGGGATACCTGCCACCGGGGTGTATTTGGTAAAACCGCGATCAATTGCACCTTTGGCAGCATCTTTGATGTGTTGCGGCGTGTCAAAATCAGGCTCGCCGGCACCCAGGCCAATAATGTCTTTACCTTCAGCTTTTAGTTTTCCTGCACGCGCAGTGACTGCGAGGGTGGGTGATTCTTTGATAGATTGAACTCGCTGCGAGAGTTCTAATAACGGTGATTCCAAAATTTAATCCTTGGCTTGAGAGTAAAGTGGGTGCAAAACCCTAATTTTACTCATAAAACTACCGTCACGAAAGCTGCAGCGAGCTTTTAAATGAAAATTAACATTGGCGAGCTAGCATTGAGTAGGGCACCCAACCGCCTTGCTGAACTCATCGGCCAGGTCCTTATCAAGGCTCAATAAACTCAGGTTGATGCTGTGCATTTCTGTCTTGTCGCCTTTTTCTGAGGCTAATATGCCTATGCGGTACAAGGCGTCGGAGTTGTTTGCATCCAGCGCGACTGATTGGCGATAGGCTTGCTCCGCCTCAGTTTTCAGGCCCATGCTTTCCCTGGCGTGTCCCAGCTCATACC
>JBAZTJ010000157.1:0-3905 GCA_041662005.1 Candidatus Methylopumilus sp. | reverse complement strand
AGCGCGACAGTACCGCCCACCACAGTTTTAAAACCGCCGCATCAGCCTCAACCCGATAAACCGACAGGGTGGCGCCAACGATTTCAGCAAATTCTTTTTTGTCAGCATCAAGCATCTACAACCTCCCCTTCAATCGTTTTGGCTTCACCAAGGAATTCAGCTACAGCGCGGTTTGTGTTGTCCGTGCGCTTTTCGGCGGTTGTTTTAAATCCACTGGATTTACCGGAAAATTCCTTGCGCACCCAAATTCGCCACGCGGCCAACCAGTCAGCTTTTTTGGATGTCGGTCTGTTTGCATTCGCCAGCCAGTGATCCTTGAAGTCGGCAGCAACTCGGCGCACGTCATCAGCAGACCATTGTGGTTTTTCAGCCAAAGCAAACTCACCCCATGCTTTCGGTAAAACCCAGTCTTCAGGGAGGCGTGTTCCATTTTTTGTTTTGGTCGTGGCCGTAGGCTGCGACAAATCTTTTGACTTATCCGCTGTTGTTGTAGTTGATTCTGTAGGTGATGGTGATGGTGATGGTGATGGGCATGAGTCAAGCACTTCTTGTGCAGTGCCTGTAGGAATGCTTGTAGCATTGCTTGTAGCATTTTCTTTATCCCATCTTGCAGCAGCAGCCTTTACTGCACGGTCATGCGCCTTTTGCGAATTCACACCAGCTTTTTCAATCTCAGATTCGATACGACCATGCAACCACTGCCCATTTTCAATGCTAAAGAACCTTGAAATGGATGCTCTAGCAATGCTCCAAGCATCCGGTTGCATCCTGGTTATCTGCGCCAGAATTGCATCGTCATCAGGCAAAGAACCATTGCGCCAGTAATCCATGATTAACAGCATGTATGCGCCATGCTGGAGCGTTGTCAGCCTGCTTGTATCAGCCAGATAGTCGGCTATATACAGCGGCATCCATACATCCGTTTTAGACGGTGCAGCCATTACGCAGCCTCAGCCATAGCAGACTCAAGGTTATATACAGCCCACAACCCGGCCACCCAATTGATACCCTTGGGCGTGAATTTTGCTTGCGTGTATGCGTGTTCACCAGCAGATATGCCTGCATTCGTTTCAAAGCGGCTTGCATCAATGTGGTCGCTATATGGCGTAAGATTTCCGCCGAGTCGGTACATTATTTTTTGATCAATCAGGAATTCACGGAATTGGTTCTCTTTCACTTTGAGGAGCTTGCATACTTCTCTAAATCCTTTGTTGCCGCTTGATTCAACATAACGCTCCACAAACTGCACGGCTGGCTTCTGCTGTTCGATAATTTGAGTTTGCACCTCCAGCAGCTCCGCTTGTGATGCTGCTAGTCTGAGAGCGCTGGATAGTGTTGTGGGGATTTTGTATTGCCCGGATTCAAGCGCAGTCATCTTGTCGAAAACTTTTGCTTGCAGGTCATAGCTGTATGACATTGCCATCAAGCAGGCTTCGCGCTTTGGGAATTTATAGCAGGGCTGCATTTGGCCGTTTCCAGCTTTATATAGACCGGCCAAATTTTCGGCTGGTTCACCCAATACCTTTTTTACCTTTTCAAGAAAATGCTTATGCTGCAATTCTGCTTCGCCAACATTGCGCTGGCTGTTTATAAATTCGACCAACTCAAGGCTGGTCATGGTTATTTCATTATTCGCTTGAATCGGTAACATCTTCAAACTCCCTTTAGAGCTGACCTCTGGTAGCAATTCCGGCGGTCAGGTTAATGATTTCGGTCAGAAGCCAGCTCTAAAAAGGCTTGAATCTTCCCGCTTTACGCTTGCGACGGCGTTTACTTCAAACTACTTTTATTCTTCGTTCCCGATACCTGCCACACTCGTTAATCGGTCTTCCTGTATCTTCTTGTACATGTCAAAACCAACCACCCGGATCATGATCAACTCGCGCAACAACTCGGATTCAGTCATGTTGTGCTCGTGCGCAATACGGATGAAGCCCTGTTTGATTTCGAATGGCAGGCGGGCCTTGACCTCTTCGGTGTTCTTGCCAAAAATGTTTGACACACCTGAGCGGGTGAAGAATGGGGCGGGTTCGTTTTGGCTGTCTGACATGAGTATTCCTTTAAAAAATAAGGCGTTTGCTTATAGACAACAACTTACAGGGCGGCGCATGGTGACAATCCGAAATTCAAAACTACTTCAGCCATGAAGCGTATGACCCTGCCTGCTAATCCTGTTTGCCGAGCCGAAAAAAATAGCGGCTGGGCGGATACTTGTAAAAAAGCCCTGGCCGAAGCCAAGGCAAGCCCGCGCTTTTATGAGTTACGCGGAACGGGGGATTTCTTTATTTTGACCTTTATCTTGGCATTTGCTTCGCGTTCGATTTGCGGCGCAAGCAGTCCAGCAACTGTCAGCCGCTTATCTGCTTTCATCAGTTTTTGAGCCAGCTTTAAACTTGGGGAACGAAGCCCTGCGCCGCATTGCCACAAGTAAACGGGGTCGGCATCGACCTTTGCTGCCAGGTCGCGCCGCTCTTTTGGGGTGAGTTGATTTAATGTGAACATGACGCATCTTAGCCTTAAGCTAAGCGCGAGTCAATAGCTTTGGGCTTATTGACTAAAATAGCTCCGAGCTAAATAATAAAAAACGATGAAAATACAAGAAGTAAGACTAATAAGATTGAAACAGCTGATTGCTGAAAAGGGGTCAGTTGCAGCCGTTGCTAATGCAGCCGGAACTGCGGCGGCGTATCTAAGTCAGATCACCACGGGGGTTCAGTTGGCCAGTGGCAAACCGCGCACCGTTGGAACACAGCTTGCCAGGAAGCTAGAGGCTGGTTGTGGTAAGCCTGATGGCTGGATGGATAGGCTAGATGAAAATAAAAATCCAGACATCGCTGAGTTGCTAAGAATATATAGCAGCTTAGACGACAATCTAAAAAGCGCAATGCTTGAGCAGGTACGCCTGCTGCATAAAATTCAAAAAAGTACTACGCAATAACCACTCAGAGCTATATCTAAAAAAATATTATTCCATAGTCACTATGGGCTATATGCGTATCTCTTTTGCGCAATTATAGTACGTTACCGAACAGAAAAGAACGTCCGTTCATTTCTATCCAAAAACCATTGAGGGACAAAATGGAACTATGCAATCAACATGCGCGAGCGATCAAGAAGAGATTATCAGCACACTGCAAGAGTTGGACACAAAAACGCTTTCACATTTAGTAGAGTATTGGCACGATCATCCGTCACAACTGCCGCAGCCGGCAATCATTCATAAACAAAGAAAGAATGTAAGGCGATAAATACCAGCCCTTAACATTAAATTCACATACCCGCCTCGTGCGGGTTTTTTATTGTCATTAATTTAGCTTAAGGCTATTGACATATGATTAGCTTCAGGCTCATAATGCACCACCTGATCGCAATTCACCGCATCCAGGCGATTAAAGCAGAAACCTTGAGGGGGCCTGAAGTGGTCAGCGGAAAGGGAGTGCTGGGAACTGAGCCAGAACTGCGAAAAACCGTAGCGTAGTGGAATATTCGAAGTTGCATTACAGGGGCGGATCAGTGCCCCACGGATTAAGCAGTCGGCAGCAGGAAGGTGAGTGCGTAGGCTGATACGCAGCGTCAAGTCCCAAAGTCGTAGGGTTAGCCGCAAAAAGACGCATTGCAAGCCGGAGATCAGCACCGGCCACCTTCCTACTGCCAGATTGCTGATGTAGCAGTAAGTAGCAAGTAGTAAGACAGTCAGCATTAAAAAGAGCGTGGGCGTGAAAAACTGTAACTACACGGCGACGAAATTATGCTTCCCGGGCAAGTCGCAATAGGGTGAGTGGATCGCTCTTTTTAATGCTGATTGCAAAATGAGTACTCTGGGTTTGGCTCTTACGAGTTGAAGTACCGGCACTGACAAGGCCCAGATATGCAGTGCCCCTGAGACGCCAAGGGTATAAGCGTGA
>JBAZTJ010000156.1:0-3968 GCA_041662005.1 Candidatus Methylopumilus sp. | reverse complement strand
TAGTATGGATGAGCAGCTGGTGATGTTGCGGGCCGTGCTGAAGCGCAGCCATAAAGAAAAAGAGCGCGACTTTGAGGCCCTGATCAAGGCTTATCTCAAAGGCGATTTGGCAAAAATAGGGTTGCTCGATGACAAGATCACTGGCGGCATGTTACCAAAAGAGTTGTGGCAAAAAATGCGCGTCAAATTGCTGGATGAGCGCAATATACGCATGGCCGAACGCATTGCCAGTCAAGCCAGTGAGAGTTCGGTATTTGTGGCAGTAGGCGCTTCACACTTGCCGGGTGACAGTGGCTTGATTGCCAGGTTAAAAGCCGCTGAATACAAGGTAAGCCCCGTTCGCTAGGCTTGTTGCGTCAAAAATGGCCTTTCGCGAAAGCGAAAAGTGATTAAAGCACTGAGGCCAGCATGGCAGCGCGTTTTTTGCTGTGCTTCTCGATGTACATTTTCTCATCGGCTTCTGCACATGCCATAGGCAGACCTTCTTCAGGCCTGCGCATTGCCAGCCCAATAGAGGCCTCAACCCCGGCGGCGGCCAGGCACTCCCGTATCCTGTTTTCCAGGATTTTGGAGGAAGCCGCATCACACTCTACTCCAAGTACACAGAACTCATCGCCGCCCAGTCGAGCCACAACGTCTGAGGTACGGGTGGCCTCCAGCAGAGCAAGGCTGGCCTTGATCAAAAGCTCATCGCCCGCGGCGTGGCCGTAGCTGTCGTTCTTTTCTTTCAGGCCGTCCAGGTCGATATTGACGACACAAGCCGGATGGCCATAGCGGTGGCAACGGTTCTCTTCCTTGGTGATCAGTTGCGTCCAGCCCAGCCGATTGTACAAATTGGTCAGCCCGTCACGGGTTGCTTCGGCTTCGGCACGTTCAGCGCGGCGCACTGCATCGGTGGTTTTTAGTTCAGCATCCAGTAACGAACTCAACAAGCTTGCCATCAATTCAATCAATGGCTGTTCACGGATCAACTCTTCCGCTTGCGGTGATGGGTCAAGTGCACAGAGGGTACCGAATAATGAACCGTCGCTGTTCGTTAACGGTACGCCGATATAGGCGCCGACATTCACCTGCTGGCCCATTGGCGACTGTACGTAAGCCGGGATCAACCCGATTTCAGGGGCGATGCGCGGGCCCAGGCCATCCACCATTCTGGAACAGAGTGAGTCACGCCATTCCATCACTGTGCCTTCATTGATGCCGTAGCCATGGTCTTCGGTGCTCAGCACTATCCAGTCATCACCTTCGGTGCGTGTCAGCATCCACAGGTCAAAGCCCAGTCTCTCATGCAGAAGTTTAAGTGTTTGTTTGCCAGCCGATTGAAAGTCTTGCGCCATGGTGTTCACCCCTAAATGCTTTTTTGTTAAAAACAACCAGCATGTTTTAAGTGTGAGCTGGCGGTTAATTACTTACTTGAGTCATTATCGGTGCGGTGTAGGACAAACTTTAATGCGGCTGAAACTGGAGATAGGCTACTGCGCAGTCTGCTGGCGTTTATATTCATTGAGCTTCATGGATAAATACTCCTCACGATCAACCTCATGCAACTGTCGTGCATAGCGTTCGGTAGAGCTAAACCATCTTTGCAGGCGCTCATCGAGCTGATTGGCAGGAGGGTGGTTCAAGGTAGCAAGATAAGCGTCGATTGCCAGGTAGTAGCGCATGGTATTGCGCTCAACCACCCCGCGCACGCCGCCTACATACTGCGGTTCCGCATTATTATTCTTACCGGTGATGGTGAATCCCACCTTGTCTGCGCCTATGGTGGCCAGGTAAGTTTTCATGGCCAGTCTGCCAGCCATGCCATAGGAGTATGAGTAAGTAAGATGTATAAAAGTACGCTTGGCATCGATGGCAACGGCTTCCAGCGACATGTGGTAATCCTTGGTGCTCAATGGTCCCTGTTCAGCATCCAGTTCAATCTGGAAATAGTCTGGCGTAGTGGTCACTGATTTATAGTCAAACTCTACCCGGTAAGCATCTGCCAGGGATTGTTCTGTTTTCTTGCCGATATTGACACTGAGCGTGGCCGCTTTCTGTGCATCTGCCACTGAGCTATCTGCATGGCAGTACTTGGTGTTGACATGCTGGATCAGCACATCACACCAGTTATCCGGGCCTTTTTCAGCATCATTGAGGGCGGCATTTACGATAGCAAAAGGATGGTCTACAACCGCGTAGATATCACCTTTGAGTGAGGTGGGTGACTCGGTGGAGTTCAGGTAGAGCGGGCGTTGAAACTGGTTATGCTTGAGTTTGGCTGCGAGGGCGGCATATTGGCTGCGCAGGTCATCAGCAGAGCCGCTTTCAGGCGGTGCCGCAAACGCTGTGCCGGAGATTGCCAGTACAACGGCAATATGAGCTGCATGTGCTACTTTATATAAAATATTCAGAATATCCCTTTAAGCTGGAGCCCGCAAAAGCGGCGGGCGTTATAACCATCGTGCCCAAAGCCGGGCAGCACTTTCTTTGACACGCATCATGAGAGAACGTTGCCGCCATGCTTGCAAGGTGATGGCTTTGGATGATTGCAGATCCTGCTCGAACATGGTCTGCATTTGTAAACCAAATTCCTGGCCCAGCAATACGGCGTTGATTTCATGGTTATGCAAAAAGCTACGCCAATCCAGGTTGGTGGAACCTATGGTGGACCAAACGCCATCAATCAAGGCAGTCTTGGCATGCAGGATGGAATCTTGCCGCTCATAAATCTTCACGCCGGCACTAAGCAATTCATCGTAATAGGAGCGCGAAGCATAAAACACCAGGTCTGAGTCACTTTTGCTTGGTAGCAACAACCTGACATCTACGCCACGCTGCGCTGCATCTTTGAGCGCCAGCAACAACTGTGGGTCCGGTACGAAATAGGCATTGGTAATAAATGCCTGGGTTTCCGCACTGTTGATTGCTGAAATCAGGGTGACATATATCAGGCTGTAAGGATCGTCAGGAGAGCTGCCTATGGCGCGGACCACCTCTCTGCCCTGGTTGCCTGCCTGTGGGTAGTAGTCCCTGCCGTCCATAGGCATATCAGTCTGCTTTTCCCATGTTGCGATAAACAGTTTCTGGAACTCAGCCACTACCGGGCCTTCCATACGTAAATGCGTATCGCGCCAGGCAATGCTATTCATGGGTACATGCTTGGGGTTTTTTCTTGTCCCGGCACTGCCGGTTGAGCTGCCGAATGATCCGCTGGAGTAGACGCTGCTGATATTAATGCCACCAACATAAGCGACTTTACCGTCGACCACTAACAATTTACGGTGGTCACGGTTGTTTACGTTCCAGCCCTTACGCGAATTCAGCGGGTTGATGGGGTTGAACTCAACTACACTGATGCCGCTGTCTATCATGGGCTGGAAAAACTCCTTGGGGGTATTGATGGAGCCAACACTGTCATAGATCAGGTTCACCTGAACACCTTGCTGCTGCTTTTCAATCAAGGCACTGGCAAAGCGCTGGCCAACTTCATCATCCTCCATGATGAAAGTTTCCATATTGATGTTGTCTTTGGCTTCCCTGATCGCCGCAAACATGGATTCGTAAGTGGGTGGCCCATCAATCAGCAACTCCACCTTGTTGCCTACCATCAGCGGGCTACCCTCTATGGATTCCTCCAGTGCCAGATGCTTTTCAAAGATATTGGTATCATCGGCACCCCGTTTTAACCTAGCGAGGATTCTCTTGCTTTGTTCTGCGGTAAGCGGGCCTTTGCCACCCTCTAGCTGCACGGCTTTATCCGAACGCACAGCCATGTCAGGGTTGATAGTCGGCAATGTGCCGCAACCGGCGAGAGTCAATAGTGTCAGTGCTAGCCAATACCGCAGTAACTTTGGAAGATCGCCTGGGCTTATCAAGCCAATAGTTTTCTTGTTATACATGCTACCCCCGCCCACATGTATCTGTGGTTGTGATTATTTTATTGCGATACATAAATCAGTTTTTCTGTTGCAAACCCAAGCGCTTTG
>JBAZTJ010000155.1:0-3971 GCA_041662005.1 Candidatus Methylopumilus sp. | reverse complement strand
GACCACACCCTGGCCACCAAGCTCTACCAGAACAATGCCCGCCTGCACTTTGATGAACTGGCCATGAAGAACACCACGTTCGGCACACGACTGATGTATGGCGGCCATGTGATTTCCGTTTGCCGGGCACTTTCTTACGACGGCCTGGAGAACGTATTGTCCATCGTGGCGATTAACGCGGGCACACATTGCAACCCCAGCTTTGGCGGCGATACGTTTTACGCATGGACCGAAATACTGGAGAAATATGAACTACCGGGCCGTGAAGATATAGGTGCGCTCAGATTGCGACTCGTAGGCCTGAAAAACCTGGCAGCCGATGAACTTGAAAGCACCCATGTCGACAACAACGGCAAGCAAAGTTACCAAGCCAATGTTGTGCTGGATCTGGATTACACCGTATTAATGCCCCGCAGAATAAGGAACTCTTAATGTCCAACCTTGCACACCCAACGCTTACACACCCGAACACCGCCCTATTCGGAGGTGAAAAGCCGTTCCCTGTCATTCCTTCCTGCGAGCATTTCGCCGGCAGCGAGAAGCTCATCCTGAAAGCTTTACAGTTGCAGGATACTTTGGGGCCGGTATTCGACATCACCTGCGATTGTGAAGATGGGGCTGCGGCCGGACAGGAGCGTGAGCATGCCGAAATGATCGTGCGCGTGCTCAATTCCGAGGCCAACCGCCACCACATGGCAGGTGCCCGCATCCATGACTATACACATCCCGCATGGAAGCTGGATGTGGATATCCTGGTGGCAGGCCTGGGCAAGATACTGGCTTACATCACCATCCCCAAATCAACCAATGCCGCACAGGTCGCGGAAATGGTGGCCTATATCCAGCAGGCATGCAAAACCCACCATATCAGCCGAACCATCCCCGTGCATGTGCTGATCGAAACTCACGGTGCGCTGCGCGAAGTGCACCAGATTGCCACCCTGCCCTGGCTACAGGTACTGGATTTTGGCCTGATGGATTTTGTCAGTGGCCATCACGGGGCAATTCCGGCTTCGGCCATGAAAAGCCCGGGGCAATTCGAACACAGGCTACTCGCGCGCGCCAAGGCAGAGGTCGCCGCAGCAGCGCTGGCGAATGGCCTGGTGCCCGCACACAATGTGACGCTGGACCTCAAAAATACCGAAACCACCTTTGCCGATGCCAAGCGTGCCCATACAGAGTTCGGCTTCTTGCGTATGTGGAGCATCTACCCGACACAGATCCAGGCCATCGTCGACGCCATGAAACCCGATTTCAGCGAAGTGCAGGACGCTGCAAACATCCTTCTCCAGGCGCAACAGGCTGAGTGGGGCCCTATCCAGTACCAGGGCGACCTGCACGACCGTGCAACCTATCGCTATTTCTGGGAAATCCTGCAAAAGGCAAAACTGAGCAAGGTCGCCATACCAGAAAACGCCGACCGGGCCTTTTTCAGTTAACTGCCAGCAGTCTGATGTTCACATATCCAATGGACAACAGCCGCTAACCCATTTTTTAGAGGTTTAAACATGACACAACTTCCTTCAGCGGGTGCCAGGTTCCGTGCGGCACTACAAGCCGAAAAACCGTTGCAAATCATAGGTGCGATTAACGCCTACCATGCATTACTGGCCACGCAAATCGGCTACAAAGCCCTGTACTTATCTGGTGGTGGCGTAGCGGCTGGCTCACTGGGCGTGCCTGACCTTGGCATTTCCACCCTGGAAGATGTGCTGATTGATGTCAGGCGTATCACCGACGTGACCGAGGTGCCTTTGCTGGTGGATATCGATACCGGCTTTGGTGGCGCCTTCAACATTGCGCGCAGCATCAAGTCCATCATCAAGGCCGGCGCGGGTGCCGTGCATATAGAAGACCAGGTGCAAGCCAAACGCTGCGGCCACAGACCCAACAAGGCCATCGTCAGCCAGGTCGAAATGGTCGATCGCATCAAGGCTGCCGTGGATGCCAGAACCGATGATAACTTCGTGATTATGGCGCGTACCGATGCCCTGGCTGTAGAGGGCCTGCAGTCCGCCATAGACCGGGCTTGCGCCTGTGCTGAGGCCGGTGCCGACATGATCTTCCCGGAAGCCATCACCGAGCTGGCCATGTACCGGCAGTTTGCATCAGCAGTGAAAGTGCCAATTTTGGCCAATATCACCGAGTTCGGCGCTACGCCTTTATTTACCGTGGATGAGCTTGCCGATGCCGATGTGAGCATGGTGCTATATCCGCTCTCCGCCTTCCGCGCCATGAACCAGGCCGCGCTTAAGGTGTATGAAGCGGTACGCAAGGACGGCACCCAAAAGAACGTGGTCGAACTGATGCAAACACGCAATGATTTGTACAAGTTTTTGGATTATCACGCTTACGAACAAAAGCTGGATCAGCTATTCCAGAGTGAAGGTAAAGCCAAAAGCTAAACCAAACAAATAAGAAGCGTAATTAAAAAGCCACGTAAGACCAGTATGCCCAATGAAGTATGCATAGCGAGGAGAGCAGCATGAATACAGTTAATGATCCCAATAAAGCGGTAGAGCCGAAAAAGAAAAAAGGCGTGGCGCTAGCCGGCGTTTCAGCCGGAACCACGGCAATTTGTACCGTCGGCCATACCGGCAACGACCTGCATTACCGCGGTTATGACATTCTTGAGCTTGCCAGGCACTCCACCTTTGAAGAGGTAGCTTACCTGCTGATTCACGGCGAATTGCCCACCAGCACGCAACTGGCTGAATATCATGGCAAGCTGAAAACACTGCGTGGCATACCCGATGCGCTAAAAAAAGTACTGGAGCAAATCCCGGCCTCTGCGCACCCGATGGATGTGATGCGCACCGGCTGCTCCATGCTCGGCACGCTGCAACCGGAAGCACCAGACCGCAACACCCAGGCAGCACGTGACCTGGGTGACAGGCTGATTGCCTGCTTTGGCTCCATCCTGCTTTACTGGTATCACTTCAGCCATAGCGGCAAGCGCGTGGAGGTAGAAACCGACGATGACTCCATCGCCGCACACTTCCTGCATGTATTGCATGGTAAAACTCCATCAGCGCTGCACGTGCGTGCTATGAATGCATCACTGGTGCTTTACGCAGAACATGAGTTCAATGCCTCTACTTTCGCGGCCCGCGTAGTGGCGGGGACTTTGTCAGACATGTACTCCGCCATCACCGCAGCCATCGGCGCATTGCGCGGCCCCAAGCATGGCGGCGCCAACGAGGCTGCCATGGAAATCATCCAGCGTTACAGCAGCCCGGATGCGGCAGAAACCGACATCATGCAGCGCATTGCGGCCAAGGAAATCATCATCGGCTTCGGCCACCCGGTGTACACCATTTCCGATCCGCGCAATGTCGCCATCAAGGAAGTATCGCGCAGCCTCAGCCAGGATGCTGGCAACATGACCCTGTTCGATATTTCAGACCGCCTGGAAACCGTGATGTGGCGCGAGAAAAAGATGTTCCCCAACCTGGATTGGTATAGCGCGTCCAGTTATCACATGATGGGTATCCCCACCAGCATGTTCACACCGATTTTCGTAATCTCCCGCACCACCGGCTGGGTAGCCCATGTTATCGAACAACGCATCGATAACAAGATCATCCGCCCTAACGCCGATTACAACGGCCCGGAAGAACGCCCATACGTGCCTATTTCAGCCCGCTAACCTTGTCGCCAGCTCAACAACCTTACACGAAAGCCAACCATGTCAGCCCACATTTCAAACGTCCGACCTGCTCCAGACCAAGTGCTGGTGGACATCGCCGAATACGTCAGCGATTTTGTCATCAATAGCGAAGAAGCCTTCGATACCGCCCGCAACTGCCTGATGGACACGCTGGGTTGCGGCCTGGAGGCACTGGAATACCCAGCCTGCACCAAGCTGCTGGGGCCGGTAGTACCGGGGACAGTCGTGCCTAATGGCGCCAAGGTGCCAGGTACCCAGTTCCAGCTCGACCCGATACAGGCCGCGTTCAACATCGGCGCCA
>JBAZTJ010000154.1:0-4080 GCA_041662005.1 Candidatus Methylopumilus sp. | reverse complement strand
TGAAGGGGCTACAGTGGATGGCATGCAGCAAACAGGCTTCATCACCTGAAAGCGCGGCATTTTCGGATAAAATTTCAACTAAACTGGTTTTGATCTGGCTGGGCATCTGCAGTTGCTAATCTTGATGTTATGATTCCCATTCTAAAGCCTGTTCATGCAAAATGAGCTATAAAAATTACCTGTTGCTACACCTAGAAACAACAGGGATAAGAATCTAAAATTGCTATTTGGAGAAGTGTGATGTCGTCGATCGAATCTGTCCTGACCGAAACCCGGGTTTTTTCACCACTGGATGCTTTCAAGCAAGCCGCCAATGTTTCCGGCATGGAAGCCTATCAGGCGATGTGCAACGAAGCGACACAAGACTACACCGGATTCTGGTCAGCGCTGGCCCGCAGCGAACTTGACTGGTACAAGCCCTACTCGCAGGTACTGGACGAAAGCAACGCTCCCTTCTACCGCTGGTTCCATGATGGCGAACTGAATGCATCCTACAATTGCCTGGATAGACACCTGGCGACCAAGGCTGATAAGACAGCACTGATCTTTGAAGCTGATGACGGCAGCGTGACCAAGTTGAGTTACCAAGCCCTGCACCAGCGCGTCTGTCGCGTGGCCAATGCCTTAAAGCAGCAAGGCATCGGCCTGGGTGATCGCGTCATAATCTACCTGCCTATGAGTATAGAAGCCATCATTGCCATGCAGGCATGTGCCCGTATCGGCGCCATACACTCTGTGGTGTTTGGCGGTTTCTCGGCCAAAAGCCTGCATGAACGCATCACCGATGTAGGCGCCAAGCTCATCATTACCGCCGATGCCGGCATGCGCGGAGGCAAAGCCGTTGCGCTTAAATCTGCAGTGGATGCTGCCCTGGCCATGGGCGGCTGCGAAGCGGTGGAGAAAGTGATCGTATACCGCAGAACCGGCAGCGAAGTCAGCTGGAACAACCCGCGCGACCTGTGGTGGCATGAGCTGGAAAGTGCGGCCTCCGAAGTATGCGAACCAACCTGGGTCAATGCCGAGCACCCATTATTCATACTTTACACTTCCGGCTCTACCGGCCAACCCAAAGGCGTTCAGCACTCCACCGGCGGCTATCTGTTAGGTGCGGTCATGAGCATGAAGTGGGTATTCGACCACAAAGCAGACGATGTATTCTGGTGTACTGCCGATGTGGGCTGGATCACAGGGCACAGCTATGTGGCTTATGGCCCGCTGGCAGTAGGCGGTACCCAGGTAGTGTTTGAAGGCATCCCTACCTACCCGGATGCTGGACGTTTCTGGCAGATGATAGAAAAACACAAGGTAAGTGTGTTCTACACCGCGCCTACCGCCATCCGTTCATTGATCAAACTGGGCGGTGACCTGCCCAAGCAATACGACATTTCCAGCCTGCGCCTGCTCGGCACCGTGGGCGAACCGATTAATCCAGAAGCCTGGATGTGGTACCACCAGGTGGTCGGTAAAGAGCGCTGCCCCATTGTAGATACCTGGTGGCAGACTGAAACCGGCGCGCACATGATCGCCCCGCTACCTGGCGCCATTTCCACCAAGCCGGGTTCCTGCACCATGCCATTGCCCGGCATCATGATGGATATCGTGCATGAAGACGGTGCTCACATTGAGGGTACTGGAGGCGGCCTTCTCGTAGCCAAAAGACCTTGGCCATCGATGATACGCATCATCTGGAATGATCCTGAGCGTTTCAAGAAATCCTATTTTCCCGAAGAGCTGAATGGCTTATATCTGGCAGGTGATTCTGCACACCGTGATGCCGACGGCTATTACTGGATCATGGGCCGCATCGATGACGTGCTCAATGTTTCCGGCCACCGCCTCGGTACCATGGAAATCGAATCCGCACTGGTCGCTAACCCACTGGTGGCAGAAGCCGCCGTGGTCGGCAAGCCGCATGATATCAAGGGCGAATCCATCATTGCCTATGTGGTGCTGAAAGGTGTACGCCCTGAGGGCGATGCCGCCAAAAAGATCGTGGCCGACCTGCGCGACTGGGTGGGTAAGGAGATAGGCCCTATCGCCAAGCCGGACGAGATCAGGTTTGGAGACAACCTGCCCAAGACACGCTCAGGCAAGATTATGCGGCGTTTGTTGCGCTCACTGGCAAAAGGCGAAGAGATTACTTCGGATATCTCCACCCTGGATAACCCGGCAATTCTTGAGCAGCTCAAGCAAGCGATTGTGTAGCGCCGCAGACTGAGGTAGACAACCATCAGCGCTCCAGAACAACCAGTTACCAAAAAGTTGAAGCCGCCCATGAAAAGCTTCGTGACCAGCACCGTCACGAAGATCGTCATGATCTATGCAGCATTCGCTGCTCTTTGGATACTGCTTTCAGACAGCCTGGCTGGTTTCTTTTTTAGTGACCCACAGCAGTTGGCCATGGTCAGCATCATCAAGGGCTTGCTGTTTGTGTTAACCACCTCCGGACTATTGGCGGTACTGGTACATCGCCACCTCAACGTACTGGCCAAGAAAAATAACGAGCTGCATGAAAACGCAGAGCATCTGGCACTGATGAGCTTTGCCATCAATCATGTGCGGGAAGCCGCATACCTGATATCCGAAGATTCCAGCCTGGTGTATGTCAACGACGAGGCCTGTCGTGCTTTAGGCTACCAGCGCGAAGAGCTGCTCACCATGAGTGTATTTGACATTGAAGCCGAGTTTCCGCAACAGGAATGGGGCAACCACTGGCAGCAATTAAAACAAAACCGCTCAGCCACTTTTGAGAGTACGCACCGCACCAAGGACCAGCGCCTGTTTCCGGTTGAAATTACGGCCAACTATTTCGAGTTTGAGAGTGAAGGTTATAACCTGGCGTTAGTACGCGACATCACCGAGCGCAGGATTGCTGAAGACAAGTTAAGGTTGGCATCGCTGGTTTACCAGCACAGTAGCGAGGCGATGATTGTTTGCGATGCAAATAACAATATTATTGCCATTAACCCGGCCTTTACCCAGATGACAGGCTATACAGCGGATGATGTACTGGGCAAAAACCCCAATATATTAAGCTCCAACCGCCAGGACCAAGCGTTTTATAGCGCCATGTGGGATCACCTCTGCAGCCATAGCCAGTGGCAGGGTGAATTATGGAACCGGCGTAAGGATGGCCATGAGTATCTGGAATGGCTATCCATCAACACCATTTACAACAGCGACAGCAAGATTCATGGTTATGTCGCCTTATTCTCCGACATCACGGAAAAGAAAGAGTCTGAAGATCTGATCTGGCAGCAAGCCAATTTCGACGCGCTGACCAACCTGCCTAACCGCCGCATGTTCTGCGAAAGGATAGAGCATGAGATCAAGAAAAGTAAGCGCGAAGGCTTACCACTAGCCATCCTGTTTATAGACCTGGATCGATTCAAGGAAGTGAATGACACCTTAGGCCATGCCATGGGCGATATGCTGCTGGTCGAAGCAGCGCGCCGCATCCTGGAGTGCGTGCGCGAATCGGATACTGTGGCCAGGTTGGGGGGCGATGAATTCACCTTGATTTTGAGTGGCCTGGACGACATTAGTAGCGTCGAACGCATTGCCCAGATCATCTTGCTGACGATGACCCAGCCCTTTCGCCTGGGTGAAGACCTGGCCTATGTATCGGCCAGCATAGGCATCACACTCTACCCGGATGATGCTACCGAAGTAGATGAGTTGCTCAAGCATGCAGACCAAGCAATGTACGTGGCCAAGGATAAAGGCCGCAATCGTTATCAGTTCTTCACCGCATCCATGCAACAGGCAGCACAAGCCCGCATGCGGCTGACAGGCGATTTACGCAACGCTCTCGCCGAGCATCAGTTCTCACTGCATTATCAACCGATTGTTGAGATGGCAACCGGCCACATCAACAAAGCTGAAGCGCTCATCCGCTGGCAACATCCGACACAAGGCCTCATCAGCCCGGCTGATTTCATCCCCATCGCCGAAGAGACTGGCATGATCATTGAGATCGGCGACTGGGTATTCCATGAGGCTGCCAAGCAGGTAGCGCAATGGCGCCAGTTATACCAGCCGACATTCAAGATCGGCATCAACAAATCCCCTGTGCAGTTT
>JBAZTJ010000153.1:0-4100 GCA_041662005.1 Candidatus Methylopumilus sp. | reverse complement strand
TGTAATCTGCCAGTCCATATACCGCGTGCATTCGAGCCAGCCAGCATTCCGGCATTGCTTACGGAACTCGGTGCGCCAGTGCAGAAACTGTTCGACCTCCTCCGCATGGTGATAACTGCCAATCTGCTGAGGAACGGCAATATTCCATTCCTGCATCAGCCTGTTGGCCTCCAGTGCCGCCTTGGCCAGGCCGGTACGATCAAACAGCGCAGCCGTTTCGCCTGTCAACGTGCGTTCGATCACGCGCTCCCACAGCACCAGTTCCTGTGAGATGTTGAGCACCATGCGCGGCGCCTGTTCCAGGTTCACCTGGCCCTGCAGCAAAGCCTGCTCAGTGACACTGCCCAGCCATTGCGCCAGTGTCAGCGTTGGCAAGGGCTGCCATTGCGGCATGCCTTGCGCCCGCTGGCTGCGTGCGTGCGCCAGCCTGAGGCTGCGCGCCAGCCGGGCGGTGGAGCATAGGATCAACGGTGCTTGTAACTCTGGCATTTATATCAAAAAGTCATCTAACCTTGTGTGGAAACAACAGCGATGGTTATTGGGCAGCTTTCAATTTGCTCGCATGCAGCTTGTCATAAGCAATAAGTAACTGCTGATGCATTTTGCTGCCGGCAAAGTTCTTGCCCAGCGTATCCAGGCCAAAAAAGCGCTCCGCCATGTTCTCTTCCGGATTCAACAATGCCAGTGCTTTAGCCACCGCATCCGCGCCATACAAATAGCGCAAGGATACCAGGTAAGAATCAGGTTCACCGTCCAGGTTCAGCATGGTTTCAATGCAGCGGTAAACGCGCATGCGCGGCTCGCTGAGCTGGTTGTAATGCTTGATCCAGTCGCAACCTTCAAGGATGGCATCTTCGTCGCCGACTGCCAACGCCAGCAGGGTTTTCAGTTCGCCTACGCGCAGGTCTTTCCAGACGGAATCCGCATCCGGCGTGAGGCCGATGATGGTGACGATAGGCTTGTGGTCATCCAGCGCCAGCTCATTCAACAGCTCAAGCAGTTCACCGCACTCTTCTGCCTTAAGTTCGGGCAAGCATAATATGGCAGGGCGGAGCAGGTTGCCGACACTGTTGTTCTCCCACTCCAGGTCATCTATCGGGTAAATCTCGGACATGCTGGGCACCAGGATGCGGCAGGCGTATACGTCCAGATGGCTGAAGTCGGCGATATATATATCGCGCTTTTCCGAATGAATCTTGTCTATGCACCATTGGCATTCCTCGGCACTGGTGCCGCCGAAATCCCAATCCACAAACTCAAAATCTGCTTGGTCATTGAGGAAGTTCCAGCTGATGACGCCGCTGGAATCCACAAAGTGGATTTCGATATTGGTAGAACTGGCAATTTCTTCCAGGTCGAATCCTGGCTCCGGGAAACCACCCAGGGATTCCAGCGCCCTGCCCTGTAGCAGCTCGGTCAGCGAGCGCTCCAGCGCCACTTCAAAACGCGGGTGTGCGCCGAAACTGGCGAAGCAGCCTTGATCCTTGGGGTTAAGCAAAGTCACATTCATCACCGGGTACTCACCGCCCAATGAGGCGTCTTTTACCAGTATGCCGAAGCCGGCATCGCGCAGGCCTTGAATGCCGGCGGCAATGCGCGGATAACGTGCAATCACTTCTTCCGGCACATCAGGCAGGCAGATGCCTTCGGCGATGATGCGGGCTTTGACATCACGCTCGAAAATCTCCGACAGCGCCTGGGTGCGCGCTTCGGTAGCGGTATTACCCGCCGACATGCCGTTGCTGACATAGAGGTTGCCGATCACATTGACCGGGAACCACACCTTGGCACCATCACGCTGGCGCGTGTAAGGAATGGCGCAGATGCCGCGTTCGGCATTGCCGGAATTCAGGTCGATCAGGGTATTGGAGTTGATGCTGCTTTCTGGATTGTAGAAAGCATGCAACTCTGGTGTCAGCAGTTCTGCCGGCCAGCTGCCATCAGCATTGGGCTGAAACCATTGCTCCTGCGGGTAATGCACATAATCACGGTTGGCAATGTCTTCACCCAGATAAAAGTGCGTCCAGAAATAATTGGTACTCAGCCGCTCAAAATATTCACCCAATGCACTGGCGCGAGAAGCCAGCTCGCTACCGCCCTTGCCGTTGGAGAACATGATGGGGCAATCACGGTCGCGAATATGCACAGACCAGATCCCCTCAATTTCATTGAGCCATGAACGCTCTTCGATATGAAAGCCCAGCTTTGTCAGCTTGGCTTGCATGGAATTGATGGAGAATTCGAGAGAGGCATCTTTGCCCGGGATAAAGCTTTCTGTGGTGGTCGTCATCTGGGGCTTTCTGCTATAAGCTGGCATTGAATTGTAATATGGCATTCTAGCATTCTCCACCGCGAATCCCACTCGAATGCAAACCTCATACACCCCACTGTAAAGTCCAGCCACAATAGGTGATATAGCTCTGGAAATAAGCACTGGCTTCATTTTCAGCTTGTGCAAGCCTAGTGGTTTATGTCATTCTTGCGGATAAAAAAAGCAAATGCTTTTGCGGCACACCTGCCACCTTGCGTTATGCTCGTCAAGGATAGCAACACCCGGACAAAGGAGTATCCATTTGCATCTTTATACCCACTCCAGAAAAGTGCTGTTAAGTTGAAGCAACGCTTGCAAAACATGCGCCTCAGTATTGATCTGCTGGCGTTACGTATTGTTGGCATCTATTTGCTGTTCGGCTTGCTCTGGATAGTTTTCAGCGACTCATTCCTGAGCTTTTTCACGTTCACCCCGGAGCAACTCACGCGCTACAGCATGTATAAGGGGGCTGCCTTTATTTTAGCCACCGCACTTTTACTTTACCTGCTGATAAGCAAAACCATGCGCCGCCAAATGCATGCTGAGCGCTCGCTCAAACTCAGTGAGGAGCGCTGGAAATTTGCCCTTGAAGGCGCGGGCGACGGGGTATGGGATTGGGACATGCAGACCAACGAGGTATTTCGTTCTGCGCGATGGAAGGAAATTTATGGCTATACAACAGATGAAATAGGCACCACCGCTCAGGATGGAAGAAAGCTGATACACCCGGATGACCTGCAGCATGCGATAGAAGATATCCATGCGTATCTGGAAGGAAAAACCAGCCTGTTTGTTTCCGAATTCCGCCTGTTATGTAAGGACGGCAGCTGGAAATGGACGCTTAGCCGTGGCATGGTGGTGAACCGCAGCGCAGATGGTAAACCGCTGCGCATGATAGGCACCCATACTGACATTACTGCGCGCAAGGAAGCTGAAGCGCAGATCATGCGCCTGGCGCATTTTGATGGCATCACCGGCCTGCCCAACCGCGTATTATTTATCGACCGTTTCAAGCAGGAGCTGAAAAAAGCGCATCGCAACAGCCAATCCCTCACCCTGATGTACCTGGATCTTGACCGCTTCAAGGAAGTTAACGATACCTTGGGCCATGACATGGGTGATTTGCTGTTGAAGGAGACGGCACAGCGCCTGGTCGGCTGCGTAAGGGAAGTTGATACCGTAGCACGTCTCGGTGGTGACGAGTTTACCTTGCTCCTGAACGGACTGGATAATCAGGCTGTCACCGACCGCATCGCGCAGAAAGTACTGGACAGGCTAGCCCAGCCATTCCACATCGGTAGTGAACTGGTGTACCTAAGCACCAGCATAGGCATCAGCATCTACCCCGATGACGGCAGTGGTGTAGAGGTTCTTTTAAAAAACGCCGACCAGGCCATGTACGTGGCCAAGCAGAATGGCCGCAACCGTTACCACTATTTCACCCCTGTCATGCAAGAAGCTGCCATGGGCCGCATGCGCCTGATCAGCGATTTACGTATTGCCCGCGCCACTAATCAGTTCCGTGTGTTTTACCAACCCATCGTGGAGCTAGCCAGCGGCGACATCTATAAGGCTGAGGCCCTGATACGCTGGCAACACCCGACGCACGGCCTGGTCAGCCCAGCCGAATTTATCCCCGTGGCAGAAGATACCGGCCTCATCATCGAGATAGGGGACTGGGTGTTTACTACCGCTATCAACCAGGTTGCTCAATGGAAGCAGCATCACCCCAACTTCCAGATCAGCATCAACAAATCCCCGTTGCAATTCAGGAGCAGCAATGTCAGCT
>JBAZTJ010000152.1:2280-4188 GCA_041662005.1 Candidatus Methylopumilus sp. | reverse complement strand
ACCTGCGCTAACCTGGCGCGATGGCCTTGCGCTTGTCACTGTAGTATTAGTCGGGATGTACGTGTTATGAGGCTGGCGCTAGGACTTGAGTATGATGGAGCTCACTTTTGCGGTTGGCAGAGCCAGCCGGGCGGTTGTGGTGTGCAGGACAGGCTGGAAGCTGCCCTGAAAAAAATGGCCGGCCATGAGCTCAGGGTTATCGCAGCCGGCAGAACAGATACGGGGGTGCACGCACTCAGCCAGGTTATTCATTTTGATACCAGTACAGAGCGGCCATTAAGTGCATGGGTACGTGGCGTGAATGCCAATTTGCCCGCTGCGGTGCGTGTATTGTGGGCCAAGGTGGTGGATGAGGAGTTTCATGCGCGCTTTTCCGCCTATCAGCGCAGTTATCAGTATTTGTTGCTGAATCATGCGGTTGCTCCAGCAGTTATGGCTGGCAAGGCTGGGTGGTTTCATGCGCCGCTGGATATTGAGCAGATGATACAAGCAGCAAGCTATCTGCTAGGAGAGCATGATTTCAGCGCATTCAGGGCAGCCGAATGTCAGGCTAAGACGCCGGTGAAGCAGATGCACAGGGTTGGAGTGAAGCGCATAGGCGATTACCTATTATTTGATTTCTGTGCAAATGCATTTTTACACCACCAGGTACGCAATATGGTGGGTGCGTTGATTTATGTAGGTAAAGGTAATTACCCGCCTAAGCACATGCTTAAGTTACTGCAAAGCCGTGATCGTACCAAAGCGCCGCCTACTTTTTCACCAGATGGTCTTTATTTATGCGGAGTGGGTTATGAGGATAAATGGGAGTTACCGGCAACCCAGCGTAGCCTGACAGTTTTTGCCTAATCGCATAGTGCGCTGTGTACAGCCATGGCGCTTTCAGTTAGGCTACAAGCCTCTTGATAGTCAGGATGCAACCTTTGCGAACCCGAGTTAAAATCTGCGGTATCACCCGAGTAGAAGATGCCTTGGCTGCAGTAGAGCATGGCGCAGATGCGATAGGCCTGGTGTTCTATGATAAAAGTCCGCGCAACGTCAATCCGCAGCAGGCTGCCGAGATCGTTGCTGCCCTACCTGTATTCATCACTACGGTGGCCTTGTTCGTCGATGCCGAGCCAGAGTTTGTGAGTTCCATATTGTCAGCCGTCCGTCTCGATTTGCTGCAGTTTCATGGCGATGAGACGCCTGCACAATGCCGGCAATATGCAATGCCTTATATGAAGGCAATTCGCGTCAAAACAGATACAAATTTGCTACAATACGCGCTGGATTACAGTGATGCTAAAGCGCTGTTGCTTGATACCTACACCGAAGGTGTAGCAGGGGGCACCGGGCAAGTATTTGACTGGAAATTGATCCCAAAAAACATGTCTCACCCTATAGTGCTGGCTGGCGGCTTGAATGCCGATAATGTTGGCAGTGCCATACAGCAGGTGCGTCCATTTGCAGTGGATGTCAGTGGCGGGGTAGAGCTCACAAAAGGAATCAAGGATGCGGCCAAAATAGCCGCATTCATGCGAGGAGTTAGTAATGAGTCTTAATGATGGTGCTGGGCAGGAAGTACCTGGCTATGATATGCCCGATGCGCGTGGCCATTTTGGCATTTATGGCGGTACTTTCGTCGCAGAGACTCTGGTGGAAGCACTGGATGAGTTGCGCGACATGTATGAAAAATATCGTCACGATCCCGAATTTCTGGCTGAGTTTGCCTATGACCTCAAGCATTTTGTAGGTCGCCCCAGCCCTATCTATTACGCCAAGCGATGGTCGGAAAAAGTCGGCGGTGCACGTATCTACCTTAAACGTGAAGATCTTAACCATACCGGCGCGCACAAGGTCAACAATACGGTCGGACAGGCGTTACTCGCCAAGCGCATGGGCAAGCCCCGTGTCATTGCGGAAACC
>JBAZTJ010000152.1:0-2270 GCA_041662005.1 Candidatus Methylopumilus sp. | reverse complement strand
GCGTTGCTACTGCCACCATTGCCGCTCGTCTGGGCCTAGAGTGTGTGGTTTATATGGGTTCTGAGGATGTTAAGCGTCAGGCACCGAATGTCTTCCGTATGAAGCTGCTGGGCGCGACTGTCGTACCAGTCGAGAGCGGCTCCAAAACCCTCAAGGATGCGCTCAATGAAGCGATGCGCGATTGGGTCACCAACGTTGAGAACACTTTTTATATCATAGGTACTGTGGCTGGTCCGCATCCATATCCCATGATGGTGCGTGACTTTCAATCAGTTATCGGCATTGAAGCCAAAGAGCAGATGCAGGAAATGATAGGTCGCCAGCCGGACGCGGTGATTGCCTGTGTGGGTGGCGGCTCGAATGCGATGGGTATTTTCTACCCCTATATCGATGTTCCCAATGTACGCCTGATCGGTGTGGAGGCAGCGGGACTGGGAATGGAAACCGGCAAGCATGCTGCGCCCCTGACTGCGAACAGCAAGGTGGGCGTGTTGCATGGTAATCGTACCTACCTGATGCAGGATGCGGATGGCCAGATCATTGAAACACACTCTATTTCCGCAGGCCTGGATTACCCCGGCGTTGGCCCGGAGCACGCATGGCTGAAGGACTGCAAGCGTGCTGAATATGTGGCAATTACCGATGATGAGGCCATGGCAGCTTTCCATAGCCTGTGCCGTACCGAGGGTATTATCCCCGCGCTGGAATCCAGCCATGCCCTGGCCTATGCTGAAAAGCTGGCTGCGACTATGTCACCCGATCAAGTCTTGCTGGTCAATCTTTCAGGCCGTGGTGATAAGGATATCAACACTGTCGCTAAACTATCCGGAATTACTATTTAATCTATGTCACGTATCCAAACCACTTTTGCCAATTTGAAAAAAACTGGCAAAAAAGCTCTGATCCCCTATATTACCGCTGGCGACCCACACCCAAAGTTGACCGTGCAATTGATGCATACTCTGGTTAAAAATGGCGCAGATGCCATAGAACTGGGTGTGCCATTTTCTGACCCCATGGCTGATGGCCCAGTGATACAGCGTGCCAGTGAGCGCGCTCTAGTGCATCATGTCGGATTAAGGTCGGTGCTGGATATGGTGAAAGAGTTTCGTCAGCAGGATCAGCACACACCGGTGATATTGATGGGCTATGCCAATCCCATTGAGGCCATGGGTGCTGAGCATTTTGCCGACCTGGCCAAAGCTGCTGAAGTGGATGGCGTGCTCACTGTGGATTACCCACCAGAAGAGTGCGGGCCTTTCGTAGCCTTGCTGAAAGCACGCAGTATCGACCCTATTTTCTTGCTGTCGCCAACCTCAGACCCTGCCCGGGTGGACTTGATAGTCAGCAATGCCAGTGGCTTTGTGTATTATGTGTCGCTTAAAGGTGTGACCGGTGCGAAAAATCTGGATATTGTCGAAGTCGCCGAGCGCGTGAAACATATACGTACCAAAACCGACTTACCGATAGGTGTGGGCTTTGGTGTGCGAGATGCTGCTACTGCAACACTGGTTGCCGGTATTGCTGATGCAGTTGTGGTTGGCAGTCGCATGGTACAGGCGATTGAACAATCGACAGAAGCCAATGTGCTGGAAAATGTCGCTGCTCTGATGACAGAGTTACGTAGCGCAATCGACGCTACACTTGCATAAGGAATCCGCCATGAGCTGGTTACAAAAACTATTACCCCCTAAAATCAATCGTGTCATCGGCCCCAGCAAGAAGAATGTACCGGAGGGCCTGTGGAGCAAGTGTTCTTCTTGCGAGTCCGTACTTTATCGTACCGATTTAGAAAGTAATGCCGAGGTCTGTCCAAAATGCGGTTATCACAATCGTATTTCTGCCAGAGCCAGGCTGGATATCCTGCTTGATGTAGAAGGTCGCATTGAGATCGGCGCAGAAGTGCAGCCGGTAGATCCATTGAAGTTCAAGGACAGCAAGCGCTATGCTGACCGTATCAAATCATCGCAGGCCGAAGTTGGTGAGACTGATGCGCTGATCGTGATGCAGGGCAGCATCAAGACTGTGCCTGTCGTGATTGCCTCCTTTGAGTTCAAGTTTATGGGCGGCTCCATGGGCTCGGTAGTAGGGGAGCGCTTTGTCCGAGGTGTGCAGGCCGCCATTGAGCATAAGGCCGCTTTTATCTGCATTGCTGCCAGCGGTGGGGCTCGCATGCAGGAAGGCATGTTCTCGCTGATGCAGATGGCTAAAACCAGTGCCGCACTAACTGCTCTGAGCAGAAATAGCCTGCCTTATATCTCTGTGCTAAC
>JBAZTJ010000151.1:0-4190 GCA_041662005.1 Candidatus Methylopumilus sp. | reverse complement strand
CGAACGGGGTTTCCAGCGCGTGGCCTCCGGCATTGACGATCCCGTTCGCTTTGGTGTGGCACACGGCGCAGTTGCCGATGGCTGCGAGTTGCTGACCACGGGCAATCGTCGTTGCCGAATAAGTTGAGGCGTCCGGGCGTGCGATTGGCGCGATTGATCGCCACGGCAGCACGGCTGCGGCAATGCCGATAACTGCGGTACATACCGCGGTGATGCTCGCGAGCGTGCTCCGGCGCTTAAAGAACGGGCTTCGCGTATCTGGGCGTTGTTCCTGTGGTTTGAAAGCTTCATTCGGCAACGCGCGTTGCTGAGTGGGTTTATCTCCACGCAGTCCCGCAAGAATGCGGTCCGGGGTAAACGGCAGTTCGCGAAAGCGCACACCGGTTGCGTCGAAGATCGCATTCGCAATCGCCGCGGCGCTTGGAACCGATGCGGATTCGCCAACGCCGAGCGGCGGCTGATCCTGACGCGGTAGCATCAGCACATCGATCTTCGGAATGTCGGGAAACGTGATGATCGGGTAGGCGCCCCATTCGCGGCTGGTGACCGCGGCACGATCAAACGAAACTTCTTCCATCAATGCGCGGCTGGTGGACTGGATGACGTTGCCGTGGATCTGGTGGCGTACACCGTCCGGATTGATCATCAGTCCGGAATCCTGACCGGCGACCACGCGCGTCACGCTCACATCGCCGGTGGATGTGTTGACGGCGACGTCGGCGATCCAGGCCGACCACGCAGCGCCATAGCCTGGAAACTTGCTGTGGACGTAAAGCGCATAGGCAAAGCCGCGTCCGCGCACCACACCGCCTTCCGCCTCCGGTTCCTTCCAGACGGGACGCGGAATCCAGTCGGCGCGCTTGGCGACCGCCTTGACCAGATCGGTGGCGCGCGAGTTTTTGAGATAGCGCAGCCGGTATTCGATCGGATCGACACCGGCTTCCGTGGCAAGTTCATCGATGTAGGATTCGTGCGCAAAAGTGTTCGGCAATGCCGACACGCCGCGAAGCCACGACGCCCGCACGATCGGCGGCATGTCATGCGCGATGATGCGCATCGCGTCGAAGTCGTAAGGCGGTATCGCAGTGCGATCCCCCATCTCGAATACCGCGGGAACCGGCGGAATGGTTCCTGTCAGCAGCAATGCCAGCGTTGGCGCGCCGTTCGACGGATAGCGGGTCGCGAAATCGTAAGCCGCGACGCTGCCGTCGGCACGCAAGCCACCGTTGACGTCCATCAGTTGCGCGGTGCCTTTGGGCTCCCAGGCATGTTCCTGCTCACGCGTCAGTTGGACGCGCACCGGGCGGCCCACGGCGCGCGACAGCAGCACGGCGTCTGCGGATACGTCGTCGGCGCAGTTGCGGCCATAACAGCCTGCGGCTTCCATCCGGATCACGTCGATCTGCGATTCCGGCAGAGCAAGAAGAAGGGCGAGGTCGGCGCGCAGCATGTGAGGATTTTGCGTGCCGGACCAGACCCGCACGAAGCTCTCCTGAACATCTGCGACCGAGCAGGAGGGGCCGATCGATCCGTGCATCTGATAGGGCCAGATGTAGGTTCGTTTGATCCGCTTGTCGGCTTCAGCGATGGCGCTGTCCACATCGCCCTTGTCGAGCAGGGTGCGCGGCGTGCCGGGATTGGCGCGGAGCGCGGTCTCGACGTCTTTCAGATCAGGCAGCTTCGGCGTCGGCTTCCACGTCACCTTGAGTTGCGCCGCGGCCTTGACCGCGTTTTCCTCGCGCTCGGCGACAACACCGACGAAATCAGCGATCCGCACCACGGCCACCAGTCCGGGAATATCGCGCACTGAAGAATCATCGACAGCAATCAGGCTGGTACCGACGAAGCTACCCGCATCAACGCCCGCATAGGGCGGACGCACCACGCGTCCATGCAACATGCCCGGCACGCGCACGTCGTGCACATAGACCAGTTCACCTGTAGCCTTGGCGGGAAGATCGACGCGTGGGGTCGATTGACCGACGATTTGGTAGGCTTCCACAGCCTTCACCGGAACGTCGTCGGCGAGTTCGAGACGAATGGCGTCATCACCGATAAGTTCACCATAGCTGACGCCCTGGTTGCGGCCCCGGACAAGGCCGTCCTCGACCGTCAGCTCGCTCTCCGGGAGATCGAGCTTCTGCGCTGCGCGGGCTATCAGAAAATGACGCGCCTGTGCCGCGGCGTTGCGCAACGGGACGGCCGTGATCTGGATGGTTTCGCTGGCGATGGTTGCGCCCTGATTGGGTACCCGCGAGGTGTCGCCCAGCACCACGACAACGCGCGCGAACGAGACATCGAGTTCTTCCGCGACGATTTGACCCAGCGCAGTGCGGATACCGGTTCCAAGATCGACGTGACCATTAAACGCGGTCACCAGGCCATCCGCCGTGATCTTGATAAATGTCTCAAATGCCGCTTCATTTTCGCCGGAGGTCGCCGGACGAACGACAGACAGAGATCCGGAGGGCTGGGGGGCACGATCCATATGGGAATCAGCCGTCGCCATCAGTTTCTCGCTTCAACGGGGTGACCGGCGGCCCGCATCACCGCGCGCAGGATTTCGACATGTGCGCCGCATCGGCACAGGTTATAGCGCAAAGCCTCCAGCACTTCGGTTTCCGAAGGTCGCGGGTTGCGCATCAGCAGCGCCTTGGTCGTCATAATCATGCCGTTGAGGCAGTAGCCGCACTGCGCCGCCTGTTCCTCGATGAAGGCGTCCTGTACCGGATCCGTGTTGCCGCGCGAACCGAGTCCTTCGAGTGTCACGATGTTTCGCTGCACGCAGCCGCTGATTGGGATAACGCAGGAGCGCGCCGCCATGCCGTCGATAATGACAGCGCACGCTCCGCATTCGCCAAGACCGCAGCCGAACTTCGGACCATTCAATTCGAGATCGTTGCGCAGCACGTAGAGCAGCGCTGTGTCCGGCGCGGCATCGATGTCATGAATCCTGCCGTTCACCGTCAGGCGGATCGTTGTCTGCGTCATCCCCATCGCCACGGCCCGATCTGCTGCGCTGCAAACTGCGGCAACGCCTCATCGCGACGATACCGTTTGTATACAAACGTGCAAGCACGTGATGTGCCAGGAGCGTCACATGCCTCGCGGCACAATGTGCTGCACGATTTGTGAACACCAACGCCAGGCAATTGAGTTTTTATTCGGCAGTTCCGGTTTTCGGGCGCGGCGGCGCTTGACAGCTTTCGGGTCTGCGCGCAACATCATTCGTATACGAACAAATGCCGGCGGCAGAACGAACGGAATTCTATTCTCGCGGCATTGTTTGCCGCTCATCGGTTTGTCGTCGCCCGTTCGACAGTTCGCGTTGGCTCGTGCGTGAGTTTGTTCATGCTAACTGAAACGACATCCATTGCTTCACCGAGCGGCGCGGACAAGATCCGTTGCGATGCCTGTCCGGTGATGTGTTACATCAAGCCGGGCGCGGCGGGTGCGTGCGACCGCTATGCCAACAATAACGGCGAACTGGTGCGTGTCGATCCGCATGTCGTGCTTGAGCGCACGGTGTCCCACGGCGGAAGACTTGTACCGTTCCAAGCCGGAGGCGACTGGGACGGCAAGATCGTTCACGAGTCGAGCGTGTTCGTCACCGCCATCGGCGCCGGAACGACCTATCCCGACTACAAGCCCGCGCCATTCATCGTGTCTTCGGAGATCGACGGCGTCGATATGGTTACGGTGGTGACCGAAGGCATCTTCAGTTATTGCGGTGTCAAGGTGAAGATCGATACCGATCGCTATCTCGGCCCCGAAGCCGCGACCGTGCGTGTGCAGGGCGAGGCGATCGGTCACGTCACCACAAGTGAATACGGCTCGCAGATGCTCTCGCTCGGCGGCGTTCATCATCTGACCGGCGGCTCGAAGAAGGAGGGTCGCGTCACCTGCGATGCGCTGATGGACCTTTCAAACGGCAAACCTGTCGAGATGACAATCGATGGCGGTGCGACCGTCGTAGTGCAGGCCGGTCATCCGCCGATCGTCAACGGCGTGCCCGAGGAGCGGATGCGCGTCGGTTGCGGATCGGCAACCATCGGTATGTTCGCCAAGCAGTGGCATGGCAAAGTCGATGAGGTGGTGGTGGTGGACGATCACATCACCGGCGTCTTATCGGAACATCAGGCAGGCAAATTTCTCGATATTCCCGACACTGGCATCAAGCTGAAGGGCCG
>JBAZTJ010000150.1:0-4621 GCA_041662005.1 Candidatus Methylopumilus sp. | reverse complement strand
TTTGCCGTTATCCATTTATGTGCATATCCCATTTTGTGAATCGCTGTGCTTTTATTGTGCTTGCAACAAGATCATTACTAAACGCCATGAACGTGGCACCGAGTATTTGCGCTATCTCAGCCGTGAAATCGACTTGCATGTTGAACACCTGGGTCTCGGGCAAACCATTACTCAATTGCATCTGGGTGGCGGCTCACCGACTTTTTTCTCGGATGATGAGCTGACTGAGCTCATGTCCATGCTGCGTCGCAGTTTTGTACTGGCGCCGGGTGGCGAGTACTCCATTGAAGTGGATCCGCGCACGGTAGATGAAAAGCGGCTGGAGCATCTGGCCGCGCTGGGGTTTAACCGCCTCAGTTTCGGCGTGCAGGATTTTGACGCAGAAGTACAAAAAGCGGTGCATCGCATCCAGCCGGCCGAGCAGGTGTTTGCGCTGGTTGATGCCGCACACAGACTTAATTTTGAGTCGGTGAATGTTGACCTGATTTATGGGTTACCCAAGCAAACACCGGAATCTTTTGCGCGTACCCTAGCGCAGGTGGCACAACTCAAGCCTGACCGAATTGCGCTGTATGCCTATGCGCACTTGCCTGCGCGGTTTAAGCCGCAGCGCCGCATTCATGCCTCCGAGATACCCGCAGCGCCTGCTAAAATCGCCATGCTATCCGGTGCGATATCGACCTTCCTCAGTGCAGGTTATGTATATGTTGGTATGGATCATTTTGCCCTGCCTACCGATGCATTGGCAGTGGCCAAGCGCCAAGGCAGGCTGCACCGCAACTTTCAAGGCTACAGCACGCAACCTGATTGCGATCTGATCGGGCTGGGCGTTTCTGCCATTGGCCGCGTTGGCGCTACTTACAGCCAGAATGCTAAAACGCTGGATGAGTACTATGATTTCCTGAATCAAGGCCGTTTCCCAGTGGTGCGCGGTTTGGCATTGTCACGAGATGACCTGGTGCGGCGCGCCGTGATTATGGCGCTGATGTGCCAGGGGCGGCTGCAATATGAGTCTATCGAGCTGGCCTTTATGATCGATTTCAAGAGCTACTTTGCCAGCGAACTGGAAGCAATGAAAGAGCTGGAAAGCGCAGGCATGGTAGAACTGGATGACAGCGGTATACAAATCACAAGCAGCGGCTGGTTTTTTGTGCGCGCGGTTGCCATGCTGTTTGACCGCTATTTGCAGATAGACCGTAATCGCGCCCGCTTTTCCAAAATTATTTAGTCTCTAAAAGCATCTAGGGCTTCCCACATCATGGCCATGCAAACTTCGCTGGCACTCACCACCCTAGTCATGGGCCTTGCGGGCGGGCCGCACTGCATCGTCATGTGTGGCGCCGCATGCGCCGGTATCCAGAAAGGGCATGGCGGCGCCTCCAGTTTATGGAAGTTCCAGGCAGGCAGACTCATAGGCTACGCCAGCCTTGGTGCTGTGGCGGCTGCCTCGGTAAAAAGCCTGGCCTGGGTATCCAACCAATCACTGGCCCTGCATCCTGCATGGACATTTTTTCATGTACTGGTATTGAGCTGGGGCCTGGTGTTGCTGGCCTATGCCCGCCAGCCGGTGTGGGCAGATAACCTGGGACGCAATATCTGGGGGCGTGTGCAGCACATGGCCCGAATTCCTGGCGGCATGATAATGACGGGCATGTTGTGGGCCTTTATGCCCTGCGGCTTGCTCTATTCTGCATTGTTGGTTGCATCATTAAGCGCTAATCCTCTCAATGGCGCGATCAGCATGGCCACCTTTGCCATAGGCACCAGTGTTTCATTGCTGGTCGGCCCCTGGCTCTGGCTAAAGTTGCAACATGGCGGTAAATGGATCAACGAAAGCCGCAGTATGCGGCTGGCCGGCCTGATTCTCAGTGCTGCAGCAGCGTGGGCCATCTGGATGGATTTAGCGCATCAGGTAAAAGTCTGGTGTAACTGAACATCCCGTTCTGTTGCTGGTGCTTTCCCATATTTCACATTTCTCATTGGCTTGAATCAAGACCACGGTTCAGTTTCGTCTGAGCCAAAATCAGTACTTGTCTATGATGGTTGTTGGCGTGAGCCCAAAAAATCCAGGCAAAAAAATGCCTCTGCCGGGGAGGACAGAGGCGAGGGTGGAACTAGGAGACTATAGAAACTTGTAAACTAAACTGCTTAGAACTTCTTACCGAAGCCGATACCGAATACCCATGGGTCGATATCCAGTGAGTCAATCTTGGTCCAGTTACCTGCAACCTTGGTTTTAACATCGGTATCGATAGTGATGTACTTAACGTCAGCATTAATTAACCAGCCGTCTTTCAAGTTGATATCAAAACCAGCTTGCAGGGCATAACCCCAGCTGTCGCTATCAACCTTGATCTTGGTGCCAGCCAATGCGCCGCTTTCAAATCTCAGGTTGCGATCCAGCATAGCGGTGTAGTTGATACCTGCACCGACGTATGGGTCAAAGGTCTGGTCAGGCCTAAAGTGCCATTGCAGTGTCAGTGTAGGTGGTAAAGCATTTACGCTGCCCAGGTTTTGATTACCGACGGCGCCTACGCTATCACCCTTGATGCTCACGTCATGCTTGGTGCCTAGGGCAAGAATCAATTCGGCAGCGATGTTCTTGGTGATGTAGTAAGAAATATCGAACTCAGGGATCACATTGCTATCAACAGCCAAATCTGCGCCTGGAGACATAGTGCCTGCGCCGATGTTTTTGTTGACGGTTTTGCCAAGGTCGCTGCTTTCATTAGGGCTAACACTTACTACACGACCGCGCAGTACCCAGTCGCCAGCTTCAGCATGGGCCAGCAGAGGAGCAACAGCAGAAGCCAGTGCCAATACCAATAACGTTTTTTTCATTTTAAACACTCCACTTATCGAATTATTCAAACACAAGGGTTAATAAAGCTAATTTCGTGAGTGCATTCTATGGCCGTGCTGCATGCAGCGATTTGATATGCATCAAACAAGCAGCAGCTAAATGCCATATTGGCTATTTTTATTTCAAAAAGGGTTTTTAGCTTGTCGGAGCGTCATTTTTAACTTCTCCATTCGACTTAGTAACAAATATACCCTTCACAATCTGCCAATTACGTGCGCTAGCAAACAGAGTGAGTTTATAAATAAGAGGACGATAAACTCGATAGCGGTTGGGATTCAACATCACCAGCTTTTTTGATCGAGCCAATAAGGAGAGTTTTGCCATGAAATCATTTAAATACATTGCCAGCATTATCCTCGCGCTAACCATGGTGGTCATGCTCGGTTGCGCCTCTACTGCACAGAAAGAAGGTACAGGGGAATACATTGATGACAGCGTAATCACTACCAAGGTGAAAGCTGCGGTTCTGAATGAAGACACTTTGAAGTCATCAGAAATTAACGTTGAAACCTTTAAGGGTGTGGTTCAGCTGAGTGGATTCGTTAATTCGGATGCTGACATTAAAAAGGCGGTTGAAGTAACACGCAAAGTTAAAGGCGTGACATCGGTTAAGAACGATATGCGACTCAAAACCAAGTAATGGGTCAACACAAACTGCGAGTCTATATTTAAATTAGGAGTAAATATCATGCTTGAAACCATTGCAGTGATTTTGCTGGTCATGTGGGTGCTTGGCCTAGTTTCTTCATACACCATGGGAGGGTTTATCCATATCCTCCTGGTCATCGCCATCGTGATGGTCGTGTTGCGACTGGTTCAAGGGCGGCGCTTGTAGTCAGCTTGAAGCCAACCGGACTCAAGCGACAGTAAGTAGTCTCTGAAAGGAGATGATGACATGAACACCTTCAAGCTTGTGGCAAATGCACTGATTGCGTCTGGTGGTCTGGGCCTGTTGTATGGTGGCATTGTCTATAGCATGGCTATGTCGGAAGCAAGGCCTAGCCATATCACTCAGCCAATCAAGGATATGCATGCGGACAGAACTTTAGAATTCGGGCAGGCACAATCTGGCACCTGCCCCTTTGTATTAAAGGCAAAACCACAAGCCAGATCTATCGAAATCCATTTTGAACCTGAAACACTCAACAACGGAGCGCATCATGCAAAAAATATCTGAAGTAGTAATCGCTGATTTCAAGGTAATGGTGGCAGATGCTGAAGCCCTGCTGGAGGCGACCAGCAACCAGGATGGTGCACGATTGGCCGAGATACGCGCAAAAGCCAAAGCCTCACTTGATTTGCTGAAGGCCGACCTGGCGGCGCCGACTTTACGGCCCGTCGTATCGAGAAATGGCTATGACGCAGGCTGGGTAAGGTGGCAGCTTAAGAAAAACTTGCATGACAACACTTAGCTGAGCATTGGTTAATGCAGGTAAGGCTAGGTAGTGCGATCGCTTCTCAGCTATGCAGGATGCGGTCGTAAATTTCTTTGTCGGCGCGGTAACATCGACAAGATGCCGCCGCCAGGCCAATTACGTCGTGTATCTTGATGTCGCCACGGCTATAGCTGATGAGCTTTTTATGCTGTAACGAGCCGGCAGCCTTGGTTACGCCAACCCGGCGCACCCCCAGCATTTGTGCGAGAAACTCCTGGGTAATATGAAACTCATCCGAATGTGCCCTATCCTGTGTCATTAACAGCCATCGGGCCAGCCGCTCTTCGACTAAATGAAAGCGGTTGCAGGCGGCCGTTTGGGC
>JBAZTJ010000149.1:0-4694 GCA_041662005.1 Candidatus Methylopumilus sp. | reverse complement strand
GCTCAGCGTTAGCTGTAGTCGCGGCCTTGCCATTGGCAATGCTGGCAGCATTTATCTGTATGGATCAGGCTGGGCTTTCTGCTAACTTGATGTCACTGGCAGGGCTTGCAATTGGTATCGGCATGATGGTAGACGGTGCTGTGGTGATGGTGGAGAACTCTTTCCGTATCATGGCAGAACGGCTTGAGCATGGCGGCAAAGTTAACCGAACTGAAGCTGTCCTAACAGCTGCAAAAGAAGTGGCTAACCCAATGGCATTCGCTATTCTCATTATTATCGTTGTATTTTTACCACTCTTCAGCTTACAAGGTCTGGAAGGCAAGATGTTTAAGCCGATGGCATTTAGTATCAGCTTTGCCATGGGTGGTTCCTTGGTACTAGCCTTGACGTTAATCCCTGTGCTTGCTGCATTATTCCTGAAGCCTAAAGCGGAACGGGATACGCTGTTGATGCGCGTCATCAAACGTCGCTATCTACCACTTTTAGATTGGGTGCTGGCACATAAAAAAGCTGTAGGTATCATCTCAGGAGTTTTACTGGTGGCTAGTCTTGCGTTGTTCCCGTTTCTCGGTAAAGAGTTTATGCCACAGTTACAAGAAGGTTCCATCATGTGGCGCGTGACATCTATTCCATCTACATCATTGGATGAATCAATCGCTATTTCCAAGCGCATCGAAAAATCGCTGAAAGAGTTTCCTGAGGTCAATACAGCCATCGCCATGATAGGCCGCGCGGAAAAAGGGGAAACAGCTGACGTAAATTACATGGAAATCTACACTGAACTCAAGCCCAAAGAGGCGTGGACTAAGGGCAGATCGATTGAACAATTGGCAGATGGTATGCGTGAGAAGTTAGAAAAGGTCGCGCCTAACTCTGTGATAGCGTTTACACAGCCGATTCAAATGCGGGTCGAAGAGCTAATTTCGGGTGTACGCGCCACACTGGCATTGAAGGTATATGGCGGCGATCTGGCTACATTGGATAGACTGTCTGCTCAACTTAAAGAAGTAGTGGATAAAGTGCCTGGTGCGACAGATGTTTCGTTGGAGGCTAACTCAGGTAAACCGCAAATACGTATCACGGTCGATCGAGAAAAGCTGGCTCGCTACGGCATGAATGCCGATGATGTATTACAGGTTGTGCGTTCAGGAATAGGTCAAGAACCTGTCTCGACCTTGATCGAAGGTGTTCGCCGTTACGATATTGCGTTCAAGTTAGAAGATAGCGCTAAGGCCAGTCCAGCAGCTATTGGAGCCATTCCATTACGTACACCTACTGGTGGCATGATTACGTTATCTGAAGTCGCAAAAGTCGATGTGGCAGAAGGCTATTCATTCATTCGTCGTGAGCAATTGCAGCGCTACGCAGTCATTCAGTTAGATGTCAAAGGTCGAGATGTGGATGGCTTTGTAAAAGAAGCCGAAGCTAATATACGGAGCCAAGTTAAATTGCCGACAGGCTATTGGATTGAATGGGGTGGCGCTTTTGAGAATCAGCAACGTGCATTGACTAGGCTATCCATCATCGTACCACTAACTATTTTCTTTATCTTTATTTTGCTTTATACAGCGTTTAACTCGTTCAAGTATGCGGCAATGATTTTAGCTAATGTTCCTTTTGCAGCAGTTGGTGGCATATTGGCTTTATTTATCACGGGGCAATATCTTTCAGTTCCTTCAGCCATTGGGTTTATTGCCGTGTTTGGTGTGGCCATGTTGAATGGTATCGTGTTAGTGAGCTTTTTTAATGAGCTACAAGATAAAGGCTTGTCAGTGGCAGAAGCAGTAAAACAAGGTGCAATGTTGCGGTTAAGACCAGTACTGATGACTGCCAGCGTAGCGATTCTAGGGTTAGTGCCGATGTTGTTATCAACTGGTGTAGGCGCTGAGACACAACGACCACTTGCAACTGTAGTGGTCGGTGGTTTGATTACATCAACTTTGCTGACACTGTTGCTTCTACCAGTAGTTTATGAGTGGGTTGAGACGAGAGCATCTCGTAAATCCGATCAAACTACACGTGAATTAAATACTTAATATAGGGGATGAAAAATGAAAGAAATTAAAGCATTTATCCATGATCATCGCGTTTCGGATGTGTTGCTAGCAATAAAGGAAGAAGATAGCAGTGGAATGCAAATTAGCAACTTTGCTGTTTTCCCCGTACAAGTACTACTTCATGAAACAGAATTAAAAGAGGCCAGATACTCGGTAAATTTAGGTGAAACAGTGATTAATGAATTTAAAATCGAAATATTGTGTCATGAAGAGGCCGTTGCAAACCTTGTAGAAGTTATACAGCGCGTCGGACATGCAGGTGATCACGAGGAAGGTTGGATCATCGTTACCGACGTTTTATCTGCTGTACCTGTTGGCAAGGTTCACAACTAAAGGATAGTTATGCAAACTGCTCAAAGTGTAATAGTTTTTGCACTCTATCCTGCTGTGGCTGTCATGACAGGTGGAGCCATTGCACTTTGGCGCACCATGCAGCCCAGACTTATCAGCGGAGTGCAGCATTTTGCAGCTGGTGTGCTGTTCTGCGCGCTTTCTACTGAGTTATTGCCTGACCTAGTGCATCGCAAGATGCCGTGGATCACTTTGTTGGGTTTTACTCTAGGTGTCATCGTGATGCTAATGGTTAAACACTTCGCAGAAAAGTTTGGTCAAAAGGGAATTATTCCTTCTCAACAGCAGCCAACCAGTCTTATTGTGATATTAGGTTTAGATATCGCATTGGACGGCTTGCTTATTGGGCTTGGATTTGCCGCCGGACAAAAACAAGGATTATTGCTAACGATTGCATTAACCCTTGAAGTGTTATTTTTAGGCTTATCCGGTGGTGCTGCACTCCAAAGCTCTGGTGCGAGTCGTAAACGCGTACTTTTTATCACGTTAGGATTTGCCCTTACCTTAATTACAGGCGCTTGGGCGGGCCAAACTTTACTCGCCGGTGCCTCTGACCAGCTACTTGATGCAGTGCTAGCCTTTGGTCTGGCAGCGCTTCTATATCTTGTTACTGAAGAGCTTTTGGTGGAAGCACACGAAGTGCCTGAAACGAGTGCACAGACGGCGATGTTTTTTGTTGGCTTCATTTTGCTGTTAACGATTGAAATGTTTATTTAATGCTATTAATAAAAGGTGCAACATCATGAGTGAGGGTCACAAACATACTGCTGCTACACCTGACAAGGCTGACTCTTCCCCCGAGACTATTCCCAATTTACTTACCCTGCGTATTGAGAAAATGGATTGTCCGACAGAAGAGTCTTTAATACGCCATAAGCTTGAAGGTATGAAAGGTGTTGAAAGTCTTGATTTCAATTTAATCCAACGCAAGCTGACTATAAGACATCATTTGCAAGATGCTGAATCCATTATTGCCGCAGTTACGGCATTGGATATGGAGCCTGTCATTGAGAATGTTGCTAAGCCTCTATCAGGAAGTTTCCAAGCCATTTTTATCATCGACAACATGGACTGCCCAACCGAAGAAGCATTGATTCGCAATAAGTTATCCACGATGAACGGTATTACCGAGTTAGATTTCAATCTAATGCAACGTAAGCTAACGGTCACGCATACTTTAGGAAAGTCTGATGCTATCAAGCAAGCATTAATTGCGATAGACATGCATGCAGTACCATTAGTAGCAACAGCAGTACGAGCGCAATCAGATAACGCACCTCCTCCAAATTCCCACAAAAAATGGTGGTTATTAGGCCTTGGTGGCATCGCAGCTATTTTAGCCGAAGCGATTGCATGGACTGGCGGTACAGATAAATCATGGCCTGTAGTGGCATTAGCGCTTTTTGCAATTGCAGTGAGTGGTACCGGCACCTATAAAAAAGGCTGGATTGCACTTAAGAATTTCAATTTAAATATTAACGCCTTGATGTCAATTGCCGTAACAGGTGCAGTTTTAATTGGCCAGTGGCCAGAGGCAGCCATGGTTATGGTGCTGTTTACCCTAGCTGAAATGATTGAAGCCATGTCGCTGGACCGTGCACGTAATGCTATTCGTGGCTTGATGGAAATGACGCCTGATAAGGCAAACGTTTTACAGGCTAACGGCACTTGGAAAGAATTAGAAGCTGCAACAACTACCATTGGTATGATTGCCCGTGTAGCACCAGGTGAACGCATTCCCTTAGATGGGGAATTGATCAAAGGGCAGTCCGCAGTCAATCAGGCGCCAATTACTGGTGAAAGCATACCAGTCGCTAAAACTATAGGTGACAAAGTCTTTGCTGGCACCATCAATGAAACTGGCTCTTTCGAGTACCGTATCACCGCAGCACAAACCGACTCAACCCTGTCTCGCATCATCCGTGCAGTAGAAGATGCCCAAGGTAGTCGCGCACCTACACAACGTTTTGTCGATAGTTTTGCTAAGGTATATACACCCATTGTATTCATGTTGGCCTTAGCAATTGCAGTTGTGCCACCACTCTTGCTCGGATCAGAATGGTTTCCATGGATTTATAAAGCGCTGGTGTTACTAGTGATAGCTTGCCCATGCGCGTTGGTAGTCTCAACTCCAGTCACAGTCGTCAGTGGTCTCGCCTCTGCTGCAAATGCGGGCATTTTAATCAAGGGTGGCGTCTATTTAGAAGAGGGTCGGAAACTTAAATCATTAGCATTGGATAAAACAGGAACGATTACACAAGGTAAACCAGTTGTGACCGACATTAT
>JBAZTJ010000148.1:0-4799 GCA_041662005.1 Candidatus Methylopumilus sp. | reverse complement strand
TCGGCGGCTCGAACGTCGCGTTCTACAAGCAGCTCAAGGCGGCCGGCATCGACCTGTCGAAGCAGACGCTGCTGACCATCTCGGTCACCGAGGACGAAATCGACGGTATCGGCGGCGAGAACATCGCGGGCGCCTTTGCCTGCATGAAGTATTTCCAGTCGCTCGACAATCCGAACAACAAGGCATTCGTGGCCGAGTTCAAGAAGATGTGGGGTGAGAAGACGGTGATAGGCGATGTGACGCAGGCCGCCTATCTCGGCCCGTGGCTGTGGAAGCTTACCGCGGAGAAGGCGGGCAGCTTCGACATCGACAAGATCGCGGCCGCTTCGCCCGGCGTGGAATTCAAGGGCGCGCCCGAAGGCTACGTGCGCATCCATGAAAACCACCATCTCTGGTCGAAGACCCGCGTCGGCAAAGCCAAACTCGATGGCCAGTACGAACTGGTCTACGAGACCGCCGATCTGGTCGAGCCCAATCCGTTCCCCAAGGGCTACCAGTAAGAATTCTCTCTTCAATAGCTGAGCTCCCAGACGTGGACCGCAAGGCCCACGTCCGCAGCCCTCGCGCCGCGGACCCGTTCGCGGCGCGAGACTTCCTCTCCGCGGAGAATTGAAATGTTCGGCGACTATTCGATTGGCGATCTCGGCGCGATCTTTGCGATGCAGGGTTTCGCAGGTCTTATTCTCTTCTCCGTTTACGTTCTGATGGCGCTCGGACTTGCGATCATCTTCGGCCAGATGGGCGTCATCAACATGGCGCATGGCGAGTTCATGATCCTCGGCGCTTACGTCACATGGATGACGTCGAATTTCTTTCAGGCCCATCTTCCGTCGCTGTTCGGCGGCTACTTCTTTCTCGCCATGATCCTGGCCTTCATCGTCTCCGGATCGCTCGGGATGCTGGTGGAATGGGGTCTGATACGGCATCTCTACAAGCGCCCGCTGGATACGCTGCTCGCGACCTGGGGCCTGAGCCTGATGCTGCAGCAGGCCTATCGCTCGATTTTCGGCGCGCGCGAAGTCGGCGTTGAACTGCCGCAATGGATGCTCGGATCATTGCATGTCACCGATACCATCGAAGTGCCGATCAACGGCATCTTCGTGATGTGCCTGACCCTGCTGATCACGATCGCAGTCGCCTACATCATGTACAAATCCCGCTGGGGCAGGCAGGTGCGCGCCGTGGTGCAGAATCGCGTGATGGCCGGCGCCGTCGGCATCAACACCGAGAAAGTCGATCGTTACACCTTCGGCCTCGGCTGCGGCATTGCCGGCATCGCCGGTTCGGCCTTCACCATGATCGGTTCGACCAGCCCAACTTCCGGCCAGCTCTACATCGTCGATACGTTCCTTGTCGTGGTGTTCGGCGGCGCGGCCAGTCTGCTCGGTACCATCGCTTCGGCCTTCACCATCTCGCAGGCGCAGTCCACCATGGAGTTCTTCATGTCGGGCTCGATGGCCAAGGTTCTCACGCTGCTCGCGATCGTCGGCATCCTCATGTTGCGGCCGCAGGGGCTATTCGCCCTCAAGGTCCGGAAGTGAAAAAAGGCCAAGAAAATGTCCAAAAAGGTCTCTGAGCAAACTGCCGTCGCCAAAGTTGTCAACGACAACCCGCGTTTCGCGAACCGCTCCGAACTTCTCGGCATCCTGGTGCTGGCAGTGTTGCTGGTCGTCATTCTGCCGCTCTGTCTCGATAATTTCCGGCTCAATCTTGTCGCGAAATATCTCACTTATGCGTTCGTCGCACTGGGGCTGGTATTGTGCTGGGGCTACGGCGGAATTCTCAGCCTCGGGCAGGGCGTGTTCTTCGGCCTCGGCGGCTACTGCATGGCGATGTTTCTCAAACTTGAAGCATCGAGCGTTGCGAACACCAAGATTCAGTCCACCCCTGGCATTCCGGACTTCATGGACTGGAATCAGATCACGCAGTTGCCGCTGTTCTGGAAGCCGTTTCACAGCCTGACCTTCACGATCATCGCGATCATCATGGTGCCGGCGATCTTCGCCTTTATCGTCGGTGCTGCGATGTTCAAGCGTCGCGTCGGCGGCACTTACTTCGCCATCATCACGCAGGCTATTGCCGCCATCATGACCATCCTTATCATCGGTCAGCAGGGCTACACCGGCGGCGTCAATGGCATTACCGACCTGCGCACGCTGAAGGGCTGGGATATCCGCACCGACAACGCCAAGTTTATCCTCTACTTCGTCGAGGTGGCCTGCCTGTTCGGCTGTATCGGCATCGCCCAGTTCATCCGTCATTCGAAACTGGGCCGCATCCTGGTTGCGATGCGTGAGAAGGAAGACCGAGTCCGGTTCTCGGGTTACAGCGTCGCGAACTTCAAGATCTTTGCATTCTGTGCGGCGGCCGTGTTCGCGGCGATCGGCGGGGCGATGTTCGCCTTGCAGGTCGGCTTCATGTCGCCGTCCTTCGTCGGCATCGTGCCGTCGGTCGAGATGGTGATTTACACCGCGGTGGGCGGGCGTCTTTCGATCCTTGGCGCGGTCTACGGCACGCTGCTGGTGAATTTTGCCAAGACCAGCTTGTCGGAGTCATTTCCGGAGCTGTGGCTGTTCGGCCTCGGCGCGCTGTTCATCACGGTCGTTCTGGCCTTCCCGAATGGTCTCGCCGGAATCTGGCGCGATCACATTCAGCCCCGTATCGACCGTCTGATCGCATCACGCAAACCGAAGGCGGGCGGCAAGAACGGCTGGACCGGCGGCTCGGTCGCCGACGGCGCACCTGCGGAGTAGGAGAACACCATGCTTGTCGGTCATCAGCCCAAGGAATTCCTGCTCGCCGTCGAGGCGTTGACGGTCTCATTCGATGGCTTCAAGGCCGTGAACGACCTGTCGTTCTATGTCGATGAGAACGAGATCCGCGTCATCATCGGCCCGAACGGAGCGGGCAAGACCACGGTCCTCGACCTGATCTGCGGAAAGACCAAGGCCACATCCGGTTCGATCCAGTTCCGAAATCAGGAACTGACAAAGATGAAAGAGAACCAGATTGTCCAGGCGGGCGTCGGCCGCAAGTTTCAGACGCCGTCGATCTATGACGATCTTACCGTGTTCGAGAACCTTGAAATCTCGTTTCCGCGCGGACGCACGGTATTCGGCGCGCTGACGTTCCAGCGCGACAAAGTGGTGCGCGATCGCGTGGAAGAAGTCGCGGAGATGATCTTTTTGAAGGATCGTCTCGGCATGAGCGCCGAATTGCTCAGCCACGGCCAGAAGCAATGGCTCGAGATCGGCATGCTGCTGATCCAGGATCCGGATCTGCTGATGCTCGACGAGCCGGTGGCCGGCATGAGCGTCAGCGAGCGGGTCAAAACCGCCGAACTGCTCAACCGCATCATCAAGGATCGTTCGGTCCTGGTCATCGAGCACGACATGAAATTCGTCGAGGACATCGCCCATAAAGTGACGGTGCTGCATCAAGGCCAGATCCTGTCCGAAGGCTCGATGGAGCAGGTCAAAAACGATCCGAAAGTCATCGAAGTCTATCTCGGCCACTAGAGCATGATCCCGGAAAGCGGGAGCCGGTTTTCGGACAAGATCATGCTCGGAAGAAAAAGACGATAAGGACAACTGCAATGCTGGCGATCTCGGATCTTCACGTCGCATACGGACAGAGCGAAGTCCTGCACGGCCTCAACGTGTCGGTGGCCCCCAACGAGATCGTCGCGATCATGGGCCGCAACGGCATGGGCAAGACCACGCTGATGAAGTCGCTGATGGGGATCGTTCCGACCAAGAGCGGCTCAGTGACGATGGAGGGCAGCGAGCTCAGCAAGCTCAAGAGCTACGAGCGCGTCGCCAAGGGGCTGGCCTACGTGCCGCAGGGCCGCATGATTTTCTCGACCATGACGGTAAAGGAAAATATCGAAACCGGGCTTGTCGCGTCCGGTGAGAAGGATGTGCCCGGCGACATCTACGAATTGTTCCCGGTGCTCCTTGAGATGAAAGGCCGGCGCGGCGGAAATCTCTCCGGCGGTCAGCAGCAGCAGCTTGCGATCGCGCGCGCGCTCGCGACAAAGCCGAAGGTGTTGCTGCTTGACGAGCCGACCGAAGGCATCCAGCCCTCGATCATTCGCGAGATGGCGCGCACCCTGAAGCGCATCCGCGACGAGCGCGGTCTGTCCATCATCGTGTCCGAGCAGGTTCTGAGTTTTGCGCTCGATGTCGCCGACCGCGTGCTCGTCATCGAGAATGGCGAGATCGTCCGCGACGAAGCGCGCGACGGCATCGATGCCGCGCAGATCGCAAAGTATCTTTCAGTTTAACGACGCCGTTTGTAACCAAGGGGAGCATCAGAATGCCAGATACACTGATTAAGGTCGATCTCAAGCAGTCGGCCTACGATAACGACAAGGTTCACAATCGCTGGCATCCGGATATTCCGATGGTGGAGTGGGTCAGCCCGGGCGACGATTTCATCATCGAGACCTACGACTGGACCGGCGGCTTCATCAAGAATAACGATTCCGCCGATGACGTTCGCGACATTGATTTGTCGATCGTGCATTTTCTCTCAGGCCCGATCGGCGTGAAGGGCGCGGAGCCGGGCGATCTGCTGGTGGTCGATTTGCTCGACGTCGGCCCGATGAAGGAAAGCCTCTGGGGCTTCAATGGCTTTTTCTCCAAGCAGAACGGCGGCGGATTCCTGACCGACCATTTCCCGCTGGCGCAGAAGTCGATCTGGGACTTCAAAGGCATGTACACGTCGTCGCGCCACATTCCCGGCGTCAACTTCGTGGGCCTGATTCATCCCGGCCTGATCGGCTGTCTGCCCGATCC
>JBAZTJ010000147.1:0-4856 GCA_041662005.1 Candidatus Methylopumilus sp. | reverse complement strand
TCTGGTTGATCAGCTGGTGATAGTTAGCTTGATCGACCTGCCCTGATACCTTGGGCTTTAGCGAGGCCGTGGATGAGAACTGCAGCAGCTTCAGCTCTGAGCTGTCATCCTGCTGCAGCGGCGAAAGCGCAATATGCGCCGGCAGTATGGTGCCGTCCAGGCTCAGGATGCGGATTTGCCGTGGCTCCATTTTACCGGCTTCATGGGCGCTTTCGGCGAAGAGCATAGCCAGGTGCTGGTGGTCGCCGGGATGGATAATGTTGGTGATGGGCATGCCCAGTATCTGGTCGCTCATGCCCAGCATGCCCAGCTCGCTGAGCAGGGCTTTGTTGGCGAAAATCAGGTTGTAGCCATCCAGTACGGCTGCCGGCGTCGACAGGTTGGTGGAGACATCGCTGGCCCAGGTGGCATTGTCAAAACTGGATTTTTTACGGTTGGTGGCTGAGCGTGTAGTGAACAAAGGGTAGACTGCAATAACCAGCAGGCAGGACAGGATGGTGATCGCCGCGATGATGAGCGCGGACAGGTGGATGCGGAAAGGTGCCGCGCCTACCCACCAGGTATTGAATACCAGCATGAATATGATGCTGAGTACGGCAGTGCTGAAAACATATAAACTCATCGTTGCCTCGCTTTATATATCTACCTAATATTAAGGGTGATATGAATTCAGTATCTATTTGATACGGGCAGAACCTAATTGAATCGGGGAAGCATTTGCACTTTTTGTCATCCGGGTTTACCCAGATTGTCGCTAACATCAGGCGCCTGCTGCATCATACGCTTTACATGCGGCTGGTCGTCCTGCTCATCTGCATCGCATTTTCTGTGGTGCTGATGCAGGCTGGCTCACTGTTCCTGCTTGATTATATTCCAAATAGCCAGTCTGCAATCCAGTCTATCTATCAGCAGAAAAGTCTGTGGCAGCAACGCCTGGATCTGCTGGAGATACGCCCCATGACAGCCAAGGAAGCTTCTGCCGGGCATGATTTCGATACCGAGCAGGTAGACCTTAACTGGCTGCAGGCACAGCCTGATGCGCAACTGAAACACGCCCTTAAACAGTTGCAGCTGGCGCAGCAGTCTTTACGTGCACACGGCGGCATGAACCCGCAGCAATCGAAACAAGTCATCAGCCAGCTTGTCCTGGCTAACGATACCCTGGCGCAAGCATTGCAGCGCGATATTGAGGTTAAGCAGTCGGTGGTGTCGCTGCTGCAGTTGGTGAGCATGTTGTTGATCATGTGCTGTATTGGCGCTATCGCCATTGCCGCACGGCGTCTGCTGGTGAACAGGATAGATGCGCTAACGGCTTTTGTTCCATCCAGCTTTGCGGCAGGCCCTAACGCCAATGACAGTGATGAATTTGCCGCGCTGGAGCGCATCACTTACGAGCTATCTGCCCGACTTGAGGGCTTCAAGGCGGAAACCGAATGGTTTAACCAGACCAGCAGCGAGCGCCTGCGCCGCATGATACGGTCGCAGGATTTCCTGCTTAATTTCGTTGAGTCCGTGAACAAGTCTGTACTTAGCGAAAACACCCTGAAGAAGAACCTGTACCTGCTGCAGAAGGCCATGAACGTAAACAATGTGGCGCTAATTTTTACCGAAAACGATGCCAAGCTGACCTCGGAGCGCATACTTTTCTCGCATCACAAGCCAGCCCATCTCAATGAAGAGTTGTTCGATGAGCTCACCAATACCAATCTGGCGCGGTTTTTTACCACCAAGGCCGATGGCATAAAAACGCAATGCCTCGCGGTTGGTTTTTCCAGTACATCCGGCGCTCTTGGCATACTCAAGGTGGAGGCGGAGGAAGATTACCTGTTCGATGAAACCGATATTCAGTTGGTAGAAGTGACCGCGCAATTGCTATCCATGGTGATGGGCTTCCAGGGCCGCGAGCAGGAAGGGCGGCGTGTGGCATTGCTGGAAGAGCGCGCCTCTATTGCCCGCGAGCTGCATGATTCGCTGGCGCAATCGCTGTCATTCATGAAGATCCAGATTTCTCGGCTGCATACCAGCCTGGATACCGATATGGCGCCGGACAAGCTGCGTGAAATCGTCAATGAACTGCGCGAGGGCCTGGATAATGCCTATCGCGAACTCAGGGAGCTGCTGGCAACCTTCCGCGTGCACATGGATGTGCGCGGCCTTGGGTTTGCGGTAAGGTCGGCCATTGATGAGTTCATGCAGCGCTCCAACCTCACCATCACGCTGGATAACCGCCTGGTCAACTGTCGCCTGACAGTGAATGAAGAGTTCCATATCCTGCACGTGGTGCGCGAGGCCTTGTCCAATATCGTGCGGCATTCCGGTGCGACGACGGTGATGGTGGCGCTGGAGTTTCAGTCCAATGGCAGTGTGATGGTGACTATCGATGATGACGGGATAGGCTATAGTGCAAAACCTGAGGAGGCTGATCATTACGGCCAGACCATCATGAAAGAGCGCGCTTACACATTGGGCGGCGATATAGCAGTATTAAGAAGACGCAAGGGCGGCACGCGGGTAAGGCTGGTATTTACCCCCAAGCTTCCCCAATAAGCGCCAGCAATCATTTTGGAGAGTTTAACTATGCACAAATATAAAGTGTTTTTAATCGATGACCATGCCCTGTTCCGCAAAGGCGTAGGGCAGATCATCGCAGCTGAACCGGGGTTTGAAGTGGTGGGTGAGGCATCATCCGGGCTGGAAGGCCTGGAGCTGGCACAGCAGCTGATGCCGGACCTGGTGCTGATAGACCTCAACATGAAAGGCATCAACGGCCTGGAAACCTTACGCCGCTTCAAGCAGACAGAGCTTAAGGCACGCTTTATCGTGCTGACCGTGTCAGATGCCGAAGACGACTTGCTGGAAGCCTTACGTGCAGGGGCCGATGGCTATCTGCTCAAGGATATGGACCCGGCCGATCTGTGCGGTAACTTGAAGAAAGTCGCTGAGGGTATGACGGTGGTGCAGGATAGCCTCACCGAGATACTCAAGCAGGCGCTGATCGACCCCAGCTTGCATAGACGCGATGATGAGGTATCGCTGACCGACCGCGAGAACGAGATATTGCAGTGTCTGGCCAATGGGCTTAACAACAAGACCATCGCACGCGAGCTTGGCATCAGCGATACCACGGTCAAGGTGCATATCAAGCATTTACTGAGCAAGCTCAAGCTCACCAGTCGGCTTGAGGCTGCCTGTTGGGCGCACCGCAAGAAGTAAATTTTTAAAGAGTTGCGGCAATATCCACCAGATTGCTAATTCTTTATTGAATTTGCTTGAATGTGGCTAAAGTATCATATAGATTACAAATGTTTACTATGATTAAATATTTGGAGTTTATATGAGCGATAAAATTGTAATGCGTGTAGCAGAAGCCCTGGTGGCTGGTGGTCCCGTTGGAACGGCAGCAGAGCCTGAAGTAGCCATCGGTGAAATGGATGGTCCTATGGGCGTGGCGTTTGCCAACCTGCTTGGCGACCAGGTAAAGGGCCACACGCGCGTGCTGGCACTACTCAATACCGATGTGATGGTGCGCCCAGCCACCATCATGGTCAGCAAGGTGACTGTCAACGATACACGCTATACCAACATCCTGATGGGTACCGTGCAGGCGGCCATTGCCAATGGCGTACTGGACGCGGTGCGCAATGGTGACATTCCCAAAGAAAAGGCGAATGATCTCGGCATCATTGTTTCAGTTTGGCTCAATCCATCGGTCGTGGAGCAAGAAGACCTGGATCATCAGGTGTTGTTCAATATCCATCGCGAGGCCACTGCCAAGGCCATTAAAAAAGCCATGTCCAACCAGCCCAGCATCGATTGGCTACTGGAAAATCAGGACAAGATCGTGCACAAATACTTCCAGATGGGTCTCGATAAAAAGCTATAGGCTGCACACAAGACTGCACACGCCACCCGGTAACTGTAACCATGATTATCCGACAAGCAGACTCCGCGACTAGCCCTTGGGCCAACGGTGGTGGTTTGACACGGCAGATCATGGTTTACCCGGAACATGCGACGGCGCAAGACTATCTATGGCGTCTGAGTGTGGCGGACATCATAGAGCCGGGCGATTTTTCCGTGCTGCCGCAGATAGACCGTATCCTGGTATTACTGAAAGGCGCCGGTCTGCAACTGCAGCTAGCTAAAGCCAACTGTGTGTTGGCGAACTGCCTGCAAGCTGTCAGCTTCAAAGGCGAAACGCTGGTGCGTGGCCAGCCAGCCGACTTGCCGGCAAGGGTGCTTAACCTGATGACGAGGCGTGGCAGTGCTGCTGCGGTGCTAAATGTCTGGCAAGGTACTTTTACCGGGTTGGCCGAGCCATATACCCGGGTATGGTTTGTTGCCGATGGCAGTTATCAATACCGTGACGCCGATGGCGATGTAGTGACCCTGGACAGCGGTGACGCCATGTTCACCCATGGTGAGCAGATCAGCTTTATTGCCAATAGCGCAGATGCCGCTATAGTGGAGGCCGGATTTAAGTACTAGTATTGACCATGCAGCTGCACTAGTGAGACTAACCATGCAAGATCAACCATGCAAACGGAAATAGCGGTTTACAAATTAAGGCAGGGCAACAGCCGCTTACTGGTTTCCATGCCGCATGTCGGCACTTACCTGCCAAGCTGGCTCACGCCCAGGCTTACACCGGTTGCGCTGGAAGTGGCGGATACTGACTGGCATCTGGAGCAACTGTATAACTTTCTCGATGAGCTGGATGCTACCGTGCTCATCGCCACCCACTCACGTTATCTGCTCGATCTGAATCGTCCGCCAGACAACAGTAGCCTCTATCCGGGCCAGAATACCACTGGCATTTGCCCGCTGGATACGTTTGCGCTGGAACCGTTGTACCT
>JBAZTJ010000146.1:0-4882 GCA_041662005.1 Candidatus Methylopumilus sp. | reverse complement strand
AGAGTCCTTTTTGGCGAACCAGCTCTGGATCGCTGACCTTAATCAGTCCATCAATCACTTCAGTTTCGGTAACATCCTTGTTGTAGGCATACTTCAAAATGGTCGCCAAGGCCGCTGCGCCACAACTAAAATCAGTATGCTGCGTCACCATGTCCACATACTTACCTTCCCGCATACTGATGATATTTTTTTGAATGAGCCCGCCACCGGGAAGAATGCCACCAATTTGCATCTCAGCAGCATAGGTTGGTGAAACAAAACATATGGCGAAGGCGACAAAAATAACTGCCGCATGCAGGAGAAATGACCGCTTATTCTTAGTGTTGTTATCCATTGGAGCACCCATGGCGAATAAAACAAAGGATTCCGACCGGGATCACCGGCCGGAATAGTTAGGCTTTGGCTTTGTGAGCCTTGGCTTAACGGAATGTTTCGCCTCCACCGCCACCTGTACCAGTGCCAGCTTGAGTAGCAGAAATAGCTAGCCCGTTATATTGCTGGTTGTTTGTACCGGAAGCGATATTGACACCAATGTTGCCAGACGCGCCTTGTAAGGCGTTGTCGCCCAGGAAGGAGGTGTTGGCAGTAGCGACAAATACGGTTGTGACGACTGGAATATTGCCAGTCACAGTTCCGCTAAGTGCTACATCACCCTCCTCGTTAAAGCTTAAGGCACCGCCAGTACTGGTTGGCCCGGTTGGGTTGCCATTGCTATCCAGACCGGCATGTACTGGACGATCGGAAGCACCTTGTACTGCAGTATCAAGATCAATGTGCCCTGTCTGCGTACCGTTTGGATGGGTGTTGCCAGTCCAGGTATCTGGATATTGGTCGCCATTCTGGTCAGCAATACCAGAGTATTGACCGCTGGCATTCAATGTCAGGCTAACTGGATTGTAAGTCACCACTTCCTTGGTTGCTGGTTCATAGGATACGTCATTGTGGTCATTCATCTGCTTAACCGTGACGGTTGCTGTAGCCATCCGAGCTACTGCCACCGAGGCTGCCAGATCGTTCTTTTGCTGGTTGCCTGCACCTGCAGAGATATTGACCCCAATATTGCCCGATGCGTTAGCCAGTGCACTACCACCCAAAGCTGCGCCATTGGTGTTGCCATAGTTGGTAACCTTGTTATTTTGGGCATCCTGACGAGCGAAGATTTCAGCATCAGAAGAGCCAAAAATAAAGCTGGCATCGGATGCTGACAGAGCGGCTGCATTGGCTTGCTGGTTATTATCGCCAGCTGTTACATTGACGCCGATATTACCTGACGCACCTTGTAATGCATTACCGTTCACCACTGCGCTGTTTGAATGAAGTGGGCCATATTCAACATTATTCAAATAGTTGATTTGTTGATCATTGACTAAGGCCATTGAGCTGGAGTCAATATAGATTTGACCATTCACAGTGACATCACCGCTCACTTCTACATCACTTTTAAACTTAACATCTTTCTTGATATCAACATCAGCCTTGCTTGAAGTGACATTGACATCAAGATTGAGGTTTGCTGCCGCATCCAGTTTGTAGTCGTGAACGCGGTTACCATCATAATCCCCATCTGCAAAGGCTAGCGGCGAAGTGAACAGAGCGGCCACTGCCAACGCGAGGGATGTTTTTTTAAAAGTCGATCTCATGATTTTTCTCCTAACGAAGGTTAATTACAAAGTTAAGGCTTCGCACCCAATTGCACCTGTAGCGCGAAGTTATTGGCCGTGCTGTTGCCCGACCCCGCAGACTGGTTGACCTGAACAAGCCCGTGCGCACCATTGAAAGCGGTATCACGTATCGATACTGCCTGGTAGCTCTTGCTTGGTCCGGCTCCAGAAAGCCCTGCATTTGAAGTCGTAGCGGAGAGCACGCTTTCTGCCACGACTTCTTCAAACCCCATAGCGAATGCCGCACCGTTGGCTTGCGCATTTCCAACGCCACTGGTCTGGTTCACCGAGATCAGGCCCGAGCTGTTCGCAAAGACATGATCGCCAATGAACGCAGTAGAGACGCCTGGCAAGTTAGCCTGCCGTGGATCCGTCGCTTGCATGCCGGCAACTAACCCGATTGTCGGGCCGCCGACACCCAATGCCACTGCTGCGGCATTTGCCTGGGTATTTGAATCTCCTGCAACCATGTTCACGGCAAATCGACCGCGAACATTGCTTAATACATTGCTATCTATGACACTTTGGGTGACATAACCGGGTATTTCCGGTGGTAAAACATCCTGCGCAACCACCACGTCGGCATACATCACCGATGGCAGCGCAAACAACGTTGATAACAAAACTACTGAATTTTTCATGACGATCTCCTCATCACTATCCTTACCTTTTTCTTATTGCCCGCCAGTACGCATAATCGAACCAGTCAAACCGTTTAAGGCACCTGTTATTCCAGTCACTGCAGCACCGACCTGGCCTGTCGCGGCACCTACTGCAGGGCCAACAGCCCCCGTCACCATGGGTACCACAGACTGCACCGGTCCAGCTGGGCTACCTGCTCCGTGCAATGGCTGGCTGGCAGTCCGTATGTCTGTTAAACCCAGCGAGTTGGTAGCGTTGGTGATTACGCCCTGGGTTTGAGGAGTGCCGGTCGTAATTGCCGCAAAATCTGAATCACCTAACAACTCCGTTGAATTCAGGCTAGTACCGTGCCCGCTCACCATTTGCTTCACCTTGTCATCCGGTGAAACATCCACCGTGGATGGACCTGCTGGCGCGCCCTCCCGATACGCCACTCTATGTGGAACCTCCCGCTGCAGGACAATCACCCCATCTCCGCCCATGGCGGAAAATGATGAACACATGCCCAGCATTACAGAACACATGACTGCTGACTGATACCTATATCCTCCCATCACAGCCTCCTTATCACTTCTGGTTAACAGTCAAAGTCACACTATGAAAACTCTGGCTACTGCCAGCATCGTGACTTGCAGCACGACGACTGCCGCTTCCACGCTCGTCCCAAAGAATGACGGCGAGGGCTTCACTTCCATTAAGCTTTGTTGCCTCCCATCCCTTGCCGTTAACCACCGATAGATCAATATCGGTCATCTCAACTTTAGCCATTGCCTCTGTATAAAAATCAACCCAGGCAATCCCTTCTGTTTCCGTAAGCGTGTCTGCGACAACAGCGCCAGAACAACTTATCAAAACAATCCCGAACAGCCATCCCAACAATCTCGATTGACACTTTCTGACTTTCAAAATGAAAAGTCTGATTACTCGATCCATACTTTCTTTCACCTTGCATTCGTTCACTTTGATGGCTGCCCTCATAACAGAATCTTTACCACTCGGTTGATCAGTACTCAGCAACGACCGTGCCAAACTTATATCCAATTGATTTAATTAAATAAAATTAAAAATATGCTAAAAATAACTCACTCATAGCTGTATCACGCATAGAACAGAGACCATCAGGTTTTTATGTAACCAATTGAAAATAATGGGATTTTTTGAAAGCAAAAACTGTTTCAGTTTTGATACGGTACTTATCGCCGAGATAAGCCCTCAAGGCGATGTGCCATCGCCATCTATAATGCGGAAATATTTTGAAAGCATTTTTGTGGGAACTATGATTAAAACCAGGGGGAAATTACAGGCTAGCTAAGTGAGCAGGTGCAGGGGAAAATTAGGAGGAGAGTAGGGAGCTTGGGTTAAGGGAGTCAGGAAAAGCAGGCGGTGCAACTACAACCATTACACCTTCCATGTTGCAGGCAAACTAAATTGCGTCGCGCAGACTTTCTGCTTTTAAATTGAGGTCATACTTCTGGATTAAGCGGTATTTCTGGATCAATCGATACAAGGTCACCCGCGACACACCTAACTCACGAGATGCCACCGTCAGGTTACTATTGCTTTTTTGCAAGGCATTACGGATCGCATCCATTTCTGCGCTACTCCTAGCCGCCTCCAGCGTCATCACCTCGCGCTTGCCATCACGCCTGTCCAGGCCAAGATCTTCAGGAGTAATCAAGCGCCGCTCACACATCACCATGGCACGGCGGATACGATTAATCATTTCGCGAACATTACCGGGCCATGCGTATTGATTCATTATCTGTAGCGCCGTAGGGGAAAACCCCTTTACGTTGCGTCGTTTTTCATGAGAAAACTTGTCGAAAAAGTACTTGGCCAGGACTTCAATATCACCCTGCCTGTCACGTAGCGCTGGTGTTTTAAGATTAAGCACATTCAATCGATAGTACAGATCCTCTCGGAACCGCCCGTCAGCAACAGCCGCCTCAAGATCTACATGGGTCGCTGCCAGAACACGTACATCCACATGGATATGCCCGGAACCACCTACGCGTTCGATAGTTTTTTGCTGCAAGAACCGCAGTAGATTGACTTGCAGCTCGAGCGGTAAATCACCGATCTCATCAAGAAATATAGTACCGCCAGCTGCGGCTTCGATCCGGCCGATTTTGCGTTGACTGGCACCGGTAAATGCGCCTTTTTCATGTCCAAATAATTCTGACTGAATGAGCCCATTTGGCAGCGCACCGCAGTTGACTGCCACAAAGGGCTTGCTCTGGCGGCTTGATCGCTCATGCAACGCAAGTGCTGCCAGCTCTTTGCCTGTGCCGCTTTCACCGGTAATCAACACAGGAGCATCCACCCCGGCAGCTTTGCGTATTTTCCGGAACAGATCCAGCATCTGCGGACTGGCCCCTACCATCTCATCTTCGGCTGGAGGTAATTCTTTCGCTGTGCTGACATCGCCCCATTTCATCGTAGCCATGCCATAGGCATGCCCGAGTGTTGCCAACAACCTGTCGGGAGAAGTTGGCAGTGTGTGGAAATCATAGAAGGATTCGCCGATTACCTGCTTGATCTGGCTTTTATCCATACAACTTTTAGGTAGTAGCGCTACC
>JBAZTJ010000145.1:0-4933 GCA_041662005.1 Candidatus Methylopumilus sp. | reverse complement strand
TGGTTTCCACCAGCGTGTAGTTAAGGTCGAGTAAGATAATCATAGCACAAGTCCGGTTCGCTCGGAGAAAGCGCGTTTTGCGTCGATCACACGCCCCATCCGGCTGCCATCAGGATAGGGTAAATCGAATTCAAACTCGAGTGCTGCGTTCAACTTTTTATAATCAATCGGTTTCGGCCTCGCACATACCGCCTGCACGTTGCTGTTGCTCTCTGATACCTGGACGATCTCGAAGAATTCTTTGAGCAGGCAATAAAACTCGTTCTGGCTATGGTACTTCTGCACCTTCGGGCTGCTGGTCATATCGCCCAGCGTAATGCCGGATTCATATTCGAGCAGGAAGGCACGCCCCGTCGATTGTCGCTCGTTCAGGGAATTATAGCCCTTCAGCTGGCGTATGTTTATGTGGTTGATACTTGAAGCCACCGCGTAGAGTTTGGTTTGAGGCGAGCAGAGCGCGGCGCACAGGCAAATGATGTGCTTGCGATCTTCCTCAAACGGCACGCTATTCAGCACGCTCGAGATGAACACTGAATTGTAGGGGGTTTTGCGATCCCCGATGTCAGCCAGGAATTCATCTACCACGCGGAGCGATTCCGCCTTGTCGATTTCCTCCACCTCATTCACGCGGTATGGCTCAAACGGAGTGACGCGCACGCCGATGGAACGCAGTATCTGCGTTTCATGCAAATGCCCCGCGCCGAAATCGAGCACCGACTTGCCGTGTTCTTTAATCCATTTGTCACGGTTCTTCGGCTCGGTAACGTCAAAATCTTTCGATGTGCTGTTGCCAGCTACTGCGAAAATAAACCCGCGCCCCAGATCCTCGCGCACGCGGCGCAACCGGCGGAATGAATTGTAGCGCAGCAAGTCGCGGTAACGATTATGAATGTCAAAATCCATCGACAGCAAATTCAACATGGCATCGGCCAGCTTCGCTTCTTCTTCCGTGACCAGCACCACCGCAATTTCTTTGCGCTTTGATTCCGCCTGCATCTGCAAGCGGCCTATGCCGTTCACCACGCGCAAGTCTTTGGTCGCCACCACCGGCATCAGCACGCCTTTGAGGTAAAGCGTTTTGGAAATACTGGTGGCATAGGTGATCCAGCGGCCTTTATTGGCCTTGAGCAACGGCGCAATCGGCATTGCCTGCGCCTTCAGGCACGGGTAAAACTCCGGAGTGTCAGGCATTTTGTCGGGAATTACCGCTGCAATCGCCTTCACATCCACCCGCGCCAGCGCATCGGTGATATTCTCCGGCGTGTCTTTCGGGCGCAAATCATTGGTGGCACGGTTGAAGGCGACGTTTACGCCCTTGCGCTCCTCCAAATCCATCGCCCTGGTGAACTCCACCGGCACCTGTTTCACGCCCAGCCGTTTCGCCACATGGTGCCGCTGGTGACCAGAGATGATTTCGCCGTCGGGCGTGGCATAGATGGGGAGAAGAAAGCCCAGCTTGCGAAGTGACAGTTCAATCAAATCGAGCCGCCGAGGATCTGCGGTGCGCGGGTTGTAGGTGGACGGGTTCAGACTATCAATGTCGATCAGTTTCATAGGCCGAGCCTTTTCTTGAATTCATTCACGATGGCCTCCTTGTCGAAGCCGACCTGCTGTTTCACTTCCTCGATCCAGGCGAGGTATTGTTCGCGGGTTATCTCAAAGCTGTAGGGTCCGATGGTTGCGCGGGTGTCGGCTTCCTCGATGGACTTTTCCTCGTCGTCATCAATCCCGTCGGTGAGCAGACTCTCGAGGCTTTTCTGCAGCTGCTCCAATTCCGCCGCTTCAAAGCCAAGCACCGCTTTGTCGAATGACATGTTGTCGAGATCAGCCAATTCGAGGGCGAGCATTTCGTTATCCCACTGCGCTTCCTCGCCCGTGCGGTTGTCGGCAATGCGATACGCCTTCACCTGTTCGGCGGACAAACCCTCCGCCACATGCACAGGCACTTTCTTCAAGCCCAGCTTCTGCGCTGCCTGATAGCGTGTATGCCCTGCGATGATGACCATTTCGGAATCCACCACAATCGGCTGGCGGAATCCGAACTCCTTAATCGAGGCCGCCACCTTGTCCACCGCGTGCGCGGTAACCCTCGGGTTGCGGGCGTATGGCACAAGTTTATTGAGGTCGAAAAGTTCGACTTTCATAGAGTTCTCCAGGTTTGAAAAAACGAAACGAAACGGCCTTTTTTGAGTTGGCGCTGGCGAAATGCCGCGCCAAGCGTCCCCGTATAGGTGCGCGTCGGGAAGGACCCGAAAGGTCAACCAATTGTTATTAAAGACAAAAGACCGTTGATTGCAGGTGCCAGGGTGTTATTCGATGAAAGGTTTAACGCAACAAAAAGAGGCAAAACACCATGCAAACACACGAAAATGACACCGAAACACAACATACCGACAACTCGAGCAGCATCATCGCCGCCCTAAACGACCGGTTCAGGCAAACGTACTGGGGCGGCAAGGTCATGACCACCAGCGGCGTGAACGAATTAAGCGAGGACACTAGCGCAGCCGTATTCGCCGCCGTCATGCACTACGACAACTTTACCGAGGACAACGACCCATACGGGGAGCATGACTTCGGCAAGGTAGTGGTCGAAGGTCAGGACTTCTTTTGGAAGATCGACTATTACGACCACACCATGAATTTCGGTTCTGAAAACCCCGCCGATCCCGCCATCACCACCCGTGTGCTGACCATCATGCTGGCATCAGAATACTGAATTATAAAGCTATTTATAGACTTTGTAAGTTTCGTACAAAGCCAGTTGTAAGTTTTGTACAAGGGTGCTATAATGGTGAATAAGACATCACATAACGAGGTAGCCACCATGCAGACCATTTCTTCGAGCGAAGCCCGTAACAACCTTGCCGCCATGCTGGACAAAGCCCAGCATGAGCCCATCGCCATCCAGAAACAGGGGCGTAACGCCGCTGTTCTGCTCTCTTATGAAGAGTATGAACGGCTGACGAACGCATCCGTGGCGGCATTTCAGGCCATTTGCGATGATATAGGCGCGAAAGCCCAATCGAGAGGTCTGACCGAAGAAAAACTCGCCGAACTTCTGGCCTAACATGACGACTAAGCCCAAACTTCGCGTCATCCTCGATACCAATCTGCTCGTAAGCCGCGCACTCACGCCCAACTCAGTGACCGCCAGTGCCGTGCGTATGATTATAGACCATTGCCATCTTCTGGTGTCCCAGGCGACAATGGACGAGTTGGCGTTAGTGCTGACCCGCATCCAATCCAAGGGCTACATCAAGCAGGATGAAACCCTTCGCCTGATACACTCGTACAAGGAGCTTGTGGAATGGGTTCCGATTATTGAGCGTGTCCAGGCGTGCCGTGATCCCAAGGATGACAAGTTTCTCGAGCTGGCCGTCAATGGTCAGGCCGAATACCTGATTACCGGCGACAAGGATTTACTGGTGCTGCATCCGTTCAAGGAAACGAAGATTCTTTCCACCAAAGATTTCATCGACACATTGCTCACTTAAGAATCACGCCGCCAGCCGCTTAACAATCCGGCTGCTTGTGTAGTTGATTTTGTGTTGTACAATCAGCAGGCAGTGCGGAGCAGAAGTTCGAAATCCGTTCGCTACGCGCCGCCATTTGCTACAATCGTCGAGATTTTCGAAGTTGTTAAATGGGAAGTTGTAGGAATAACAAAGGGTTTCCCCTTTGAGCGTTAGGTTCGAAAATACAAAATTCAGCAATTCCCTTTTTTCTTCTACGCTCGAACTTAAGAACGCCTTGTGCGCTCCCATAGCCACTTTCATCAGTTTTTCCATCGTACTGCCGAACATGTTGTCAGCATCATCATAGGCGTGAATCAGGTTCACCAAATCATTCTGGCGCTTCTTCAACTGCTCCCGCTTGTTGCGGTAATCATCCGGCGGCAGCACGCCCTCGGCCAGTAAATCGACCAGGCGATCCAGCTTGGCCTGTATCTCGCTATGCTCTTTCTTGAGCAGCCCGACTTCGCGGTTATGCGATTCCTGCTTGGCCTTGTTCGCTTCTTTCACCGCCGCGATAGCCGCAGTCATCATCTCATGGTCTTTGATGCTGATCCGCTCAAGAGCTGCTTCCACCTGTGCGGCAACCTTAGCTGCTCATAAGTAATGCCAAGCCCTGCGGCTATCGCGTGCAGCTGCACCCGTTCATAGGATTCATAGTTTCCGTCACTGGTAGGATTGCCAAAACGAACATCCTCCCCAGGATGAAGATATAATATCTTCTCGGGACTGAATTGCTTTTCCAATAATTCTTAGCTTATCAGTATAATTTGCTGTGATTTCATAAACTGTTAGACCAAAATTATTATCCATGAAGCGCAGCACGCCTTTTATGGATGGTTCAAGCTCAGTGAATTCTATGAACAAATTTCCAGTATTAGTACCAAAAACTCTGCCAGCCCAAAGTTTACCTATATCCATAGATATTTCTCTCCTATTTCCTTTTGACAAACAGTAGCAACTATTCACGATTAATCAAGTAAGCACAATTAGAATATATGCCCCATACTGATACTACTCGCTTCCAACCAATTGCTTATGCTTATTTTATCACAAATCTCATAACTATTTTTTCATTACACTATTGCTAAATGCTGCCATGTTTTGTAGTCTTTTGTCATGAAAGGCGGGTGGAATGGCGACGATTGAAACTAGGGAAACTGCTGACGGGAAAATTTCTTACCGCGTGAAGATTCGCATTCGTGGCTTTCCCACTCAGTCCGCCACTTTTGAACGCAAAACCGATGCTAAAAACTGGGCGGCACAAACCGAAACTGCCATCCGTGAGAGGCGATATTTTAAGAATAGTGCTGCGAAAAAACACACAGTTGCCGACCTTATCAAACGCTATTTGGAGCATCAAAACACCCGCAATAAAAAACGAGTGCTGGATGTTGGCTATTATTTGCAGTGGTGGG
>JBAZTJ010000144.1:0-5219 GCA_041662005.1 Candidatus Methylopumilus sp. | reverse complement strand
CTTGGCATATTGCACAAAATTGGCCACGGTATTCGGAGCTTTTTCACTATTCAGCTCGACGACGATCAAACCCTGACTGGTCTTGATTTCTGCAATCGGACCGGCCCAGGCCATGCCGGAGGATAGTAATGCCAAGCTGGCACAAGCAAGCAAAAGTTTGTTTAATGACATGGAAGATTCCCCAGTTTTTGTGAAAAATGTGTGTGAGATTTAAAGTGTAAATAAAATACTAATTGCCGGTGTTAAACAGATTAATCAAGCCATCCAGCCCGCTGTAGTTTAGTGCAAACGTTGCCTGTTGCTGGACCATAGGCTTGGCACGGTAGGCAACGCCTGCCGCCGCCACTTGCATCATTTTCAGGTCATTGGCGCCATCGCCTATAGCAATCACTTGGTCACCGCGTAAGCCCAATTGTTCACGCTTTTGCACTAAAAAGTCAGCTTTGGCTTGTGCGTCGACTATATCGCCCAAAATCCTGCCAGTCAGTTTGCCGTCGATGATTTCCAGCGAGTTAGCCGCGGTGTAGTCCAACCCTGCAATCGCCTGTACTCGGCTGGCAAAGAAATCAAAGCCGCCGGATACCAGCATGGTCTTGATGCCATGTGCACGGCAAGTGTCTATCCACGCCTGAGCGCCTGGGTTGAGCTGCAAGCGCTCGTCCACTACACGTTTCAATGCGGATTCATCCAAGTTTTTCAGCAAGGCTACGCGACGGCGCAGGCTTTCTGCAAATTCAATCTCACCCAGCATGGCGCTCTCGGTAATGGCAGCCACTTGCGGCTTCAAGCCACACATGTCGGCAATTTCGTCTATGCATTCGATATTGATCAGCGTGGAATCCATATCCATCACCGCCAGGCCTATGGTGTTAAGCGTTAGCTTGTCGGGTACAAAAGCACAGTCCAGTTGCTGGCTGGCGCAAAATGCGATGGCTTCTTCCGAGACCTTTTGCTGGGCGGGCAGGTAATAGGCATGCTCGGCAATCTGTACAAACTGCTGGCCTTGCGGTGCATGGCAAAGCTGATGCAAATGCAGAAGGTGCTGGAAGCTGATGGATGAACCCTGGACTACAAAGCGCATGACAAACTATCTTGAAAAATTAAGCCATGATTATACATGGGCATGGCTATCTGGTTGCTAGGCCGGCCAAATCAGATTTTCGGCAGCAGTATCTAAAGGCTAGGGTCAGCAGCGATGCTAATGACCCCGGCACCGGGAATCGCATCAAATTTGATCGTCCCATTTTCCACCGGTAGCACCGTTACTTTGTCACCCTGTGTGCGGCTGGCCTGCTTCCAGCTTTTGGGGACATTGGTGATAAGCGTCAGCGGGTAGTCATAAAACTCAGGGTCTGCTTTTGTGGTTAACTCCAGCTTAATATTGTGATTGCTGGCTTCCAGTACGCGCACTTCAGCGCTATCACGCTCCGTCTGGTACTGGTGCTGGGAAATATGATCGGTGATCCATAACTCACCGCGGTCGCTTCGCTCTTTCAAGCCATCAAGCAGCGGTAAAAATACTTCCTGCTTCAATGCCCAGAAGTCCTGGTACCCCCATTGTTGGAGTATGCGTTCTACGCCGTGTATTACCAGGTATTCCATGCTGCCAGTTTTAGTGGCGTTATCAGCCAGTGCCAGCATCTCGTCCGTGGTTTTTAAGTGATAGACAGCCCCATGTTTGTCAAACGTGGGTCGATCGATCAGATTGTATTTATGCAGCAATGTCTTAAGTTCATCCTTATTGATGTTCCAGTCTTTTGGGCCAACACCGGGCTGTCCATAGGAAACAAGTCGCTGTTCTTTGCCCGGCACTATTTTCCTGATGATGTGCGCAGCTTCGCCTATTTCCCAGTCTGCGTTGGCCTTGTCCTTAACGCCGCGGTGTGTCATGGTGTGGTCGCCATAAACCATGCCTTGCTTCCACAGTTTATCTTCCCATTCCTTGGTAAATTTCTGATACTCGGCTTTGCCTGGGTTAATATAAAACGTGGCAATCATTCCACGCTTTACTAACGCTGGCGCGGCTACCTGCCAGTGGCTAGGATAGCTGTCATCAAACATCAATAAAAACGCCGCTGTGCGGTCGTCTTTCCACTGGGCGACGCGAGTATCGCCCACTGCGCCGTTATCATCAGCCCATGACGGCCATGATAGACATAAGATGGCTGTGGCCAGGCAAGCGGTGACTGCCGAGGTAAAGGTGTGGCTCCAGTGGAAAATCACTTGTTTTACAGAGGGTGAAGTGAGTTTGAGCATTAGCATGCAGGTTCCTTGCAAGTCGGTAAGCCGGGAGTGATTTGTGTGATTGATGGCGGGCGGGCAGAACTGATCTGTTGTATAGAGAGGACACCGAGGATTTTGGTAAGTTCTTTTGCCGCTAAACTCATGCAAAGCTGGAGGTTTCGCGGTTAAGTCCAAACATTCAACAATGCAATCCTCCATACACGGCTTACAGCGTGTCGCCTAAGCGCTCTTAACCTAACTTACTAAGCATGCTCTAGCTTATCCGCCGATCAGTTGGCGGGGCGTACGTACAGCATGGCTTGATTACGCCCTTGTTCCTTGGCGGCGTAAAGTGCTTCATCTGCTTTTCTTAGCAGGTCTTCTGCTGATTCGTATTCTGCATAAGTGGCACAAGCCACGCCTATGCTAACCGTGACATGTCCAAATGGTGACATGGCGTGCGGCAAATTAACTTTTTCTAATGCCTCACAAAGCCGCTGGGCAAAAGTTAATGCATTCTCAGGGCTAATTGTCGTAATGACTAGCGCAAACTCCTCGCCGCCATAGCGCGCCACTAAGTCACCAGCGCGGTTGGCATGGGCTGCAATCGTCTGGGCGACACTTCGTAAGCAGTCGTCCCCAGCCTGATGTCCGTAGTGATCGTTGTATTTCTTAAACCAGTCCACATCCAGCATCGCCAGCATCAAATAGCCGCCTGTACGCTGGGCGCGTTGCCATTCGTTTGCCAGTACTTCATCGTAGCGGCGACGATTGGCGATGCCCGTCAGTTTGTCGGTAACGCTTAAAGCCGTTAATTGCTGGTTGGCTGCTTCAAGCGCTACGGTGCGCTCATATACTTTACTCTCCAATTGTTCATGCACATCTTGTACCCGCTTAGCCATGTGGGAAAAATCGCGTGCAAGCTCGCCGATTTCGTCCTGAGATTGCGTTGGTAGATCTCTGGTATCCAGACGCTCTCTGGAAGCCCCCAGCAGTCGGGTAGCACGGATCAGGCGTGAAAGTGGAGTGGCAACCTGATTCTGAAGGATGGAGCGGATGATGAAAATTTCAACCAGTAGCGTGAGGAAACCCAAAGTGATGACAATCGCAAGGTTTTGCAGAATCGCTGGTTGCATGAGCGCTTTGGGATAGTGGATGGCCAGCACGGCAGGTGTTTCTGGAATGTGGCCAACGGCAATGATGGCATCCTTTGTGTCAATCAGCACGACCTTGCCATGTACGATGGTGGTGCTGGCAGTAAGCAGAGGATAGTCATTTTCGATCTTGAGTGATTTGATCGAGGCATGACCTTCACTCTTTTTAATAGCATCCATAAAATCGGGATGATAAATCAGTGTCCCTTCGCCATCGTCCAGAAATAGTGTGCTATGAGCGCCTTGGATGGCTGGGTGGGCAATACGTTGCATAAGCTCGTCGAGAAGGACGTCGACACATGCCAAAATGCGATGCTTACCCGAGGCGTCGGCGATGTCTGGGGTGGCAACTGTCGTCATCCAGGCGTTGTTGGAATAATCCCAATACATTCGGGTGAAAAATGTGTCGTGGCTGGGTGAGTTAAATCCACGGGAATAAAACTCGTAAGTGTCGAGCTTGAGCGCATCAGGACCCGTATAGGTAAATACTTTAGCGATATCTGCCGCTTGGTAAATGGGAAAGCCTTTTTCTGGAACCACGCCGTAAAAGTTGAATAAACGGCCTTTGGCGGTGGATCCGTATTTGTGCGACAACATATAAGACAACGTGAAGCGGGCCTTCACGTCGTCGTCAGGTGCGATATCGGGCGCGTAGGTGGCTGACATCCCGGCAAATCGGCGTCCGTCTGGCAACACCTTACCCTCAAACAAGCCGGGGCGTTGGGTATAAGAGCCGTCTGCATGGCGATAAAAAATCTGGTCAAAATCTTTAACCAGTGCCCCCCTACTGTGGGGGTCGGCATCTATCGATTTAAATTCATCGAGAAAATTGCGCTGAAGCTCCCGTATTTCAAGAAACGGTAAGGATTCGCGCTGAATAGTTTGCTCGGTAGAGAGTAGAAGTTGTTGACGAATCGCATGCTCAATTGAGTATTGATTGAGAAAGTAAGAGATCGCGCCTGCAAAAATCGACACCAGTCCAATACGTAATATAGCAAGGCGTAGTGTACGGGAGGCAAGTGAGTAGTTGCGTTTCAATTGAAAAATCTAGGCATAAATTAAATTCCGCAGCTGATCGGGCGGGGACTTCCAGTACAAAAAACTTTAGCTATCTTAATTGCTATTTTCTTATTATATTACAAATGGTTAGATTTGTTGAATCAGCTTGCCATCTATGCCGATCTACGTCAGCCCTGAATACAATTCTAAAAACAATACACCATGATGTCAGCCAACATTAATCCTGGAAATTCACCTGGTTTATTAGCTCAGGTTTTAGCCAAACTACGTTTTAAGGATTATAGCTTGTGAGCAGAGTGCATGATTTAAACGATACATTTTGTTTCATGGCAAGCAATGATAAGGGTGCAGCTGAAGTCGAGGCGTTGCGAGCCCGCTGCATAACATTTAAGAATATATTCACCCAAGCTTGCCAGTTAAGCTGGATAAGTCCCCGCCAGGTAATACCAGTGCCCGTTTAAGCGCTCAAACTGGCTGAGCTCATGTATGCGTTCTGCCTTGCCGCCGATTTTGTAGCGGGCGACAAACTCCACGGTCGCAGTATTTTCCGATGTGATGATGAACTGCTTTACCTGTAACCCCAGCCACTTGGTTTGTATATCACCGGCAAGATTGAGCGCGGCAGGGCGTGTGTCCGGGTGCCAGGTTTGTAGCAGGTAGTCCTCCAAGCCAAGTACATAGGCGCTGTAGCGCGAGCGCATAAGGGCTTCGGCTGTTGCTGCCGCTTGGCCCAAGTGTATGGGCTGGCAACAAGCGCTATAGGGTTTGCCGCTATCGCAAGGGCAGGGGTCAGGTTTTGTCATGATTCAATTTCCATACTTA
>JBAZTJ010000143.1:0-5408 GCA_041662005.1 Candidatus Methylopumilus sp. | reverse complement strand
GCAGGAATGGAATATTGCCGTTCCTCAGCAGATTGGCAGTTATCACCATGCGGAGGAGGTCGAACAGTTTCTGCACTGGCGCACCGAGTTCCGTAAGCAATGCCGGAATGCTGGCTGGCTCGAATGTACGCGGTATATGGACTGGCAGATTACACAAATAGTGCAAGGGGCGGGTGAGCTGCCTACCCGCATCTGCATTGCGGGCTATGACCGTATCAGTCCGCAGGAGCAGCGCTTGTTCGATGCGATCAAAGCGCGTGGTGTTGCCGTTGAACCATGGCCGCACTTGCTGGGAAAAACCACTATTGCTAGCCAGGTCGGGCTGACCGACGCAGCGGCTGAGTGCCGGGCTGCAGTAGCCTGGGTGGCCGAAAAGCTACGCACTAATCCCCAGTCGCGGCTTGCTATCGTGGTACCCGAGCTTGCCAACCTGCGCGGCCAGCTCACCGCATTGCTGGATGACACCCTACACCCACATACCTTGTCACCCGCTTACGCCGAAGCCGTGCGCAGTTTCGACCTGTCGTTGGGGGCGGCATTGTCGCGCCAGCCACTGGTGGCTGCGGCGCTTGACCTGCTGCGGCTGACCAGTAATCGTCGCAATATCAGCCAGCAGGATTTTTCACGTGTGTTGCTCGGCCCATACTGGTCGGCCAGTATCAGCGAGGCGGATGCCCGTGCCCAACTCGATGCCAGAATGCGTGCGCACCTGCCGCTGACTGTCACGCTGGAAAGGCTGTTGCGCTTCATCAGTAAACAGCAGGAGCGGGGGCTGGTATTGCCGCGCTTGCGCACTGACCTACAAGCCTTGCTGGATGCGCTTCTCCAACTACCTTCACGGCAGCTGCCATCACAATGGGCCCACGCCATAGCGCAGCTGCTGCAAACCATGAACTGGCCGGGCGAACGCAGCGTGTCCAGTGCCGAGTACCAGGCGCGCATGGCCTTTAACAAGGTACTTGCCACACTGGCAGATTTCGATGCCTTGTCGGGTGCCATGAGCCTGCCGCAAGCCATACAGCGTCTCAACCGCATGTGCGCCGACCAGGTATTCCAGCCGGAGTCTGGAGATGATCCGCAGCTACTGGTGATGGGCATGCTGGAAACCGTGGCCGCACCGCTGGATGCCATGTGGGTGATGGGCATGAATGACCATGTGTGGCCTCCGGCGGCACGGCCTAACCCATTATTGCCGGCCAATCTGCAGCGCGCTGCACGTGCGCCCAATGCGGATGGCCCGGTGCAGGCAGAATTTGCGCGCGATATTCACCAGCGGCTGTTACTGAGTGCGCACGAGCTGGTGTTTTCATGGGCCCACAAAAGTGGAGAGAGTGAGCTGCGTGTGAGCCCGGTAATCGCAGATATAACAATGTCCTCAAATGCAACAGTCAAACTGGCTGCAACCCTGGCTGAGACGTTCGCCATGGATAGTGCGGCTAGCAATGCTTTGCAATGGCGGGATGATCATGTCGCGCCGCCGGTGACTGCCGGAGAAAAGGTGAGTGGCGGCGCCGGGTTGATACGCGCTCAGGCCATCTGTCCGGCCTGGGCCTACTACCGTTACCGGCTCGGGGCACGCAAGCTGGATGAGCCGAGCGAAGGGCTGGATGCGATGGACAGGGGCAACCTGGTACATGCGGTGTTGCAGAGCTTCTGGCAAGGGCGTGATTCGGCATTCTTGCAGCAGCTGGATGATGCCGCGCTTAAGGCTGCCGTTGCCATTGCGGTAGATGAGGGCGTAACCAAATTCAGTAACTCACTGGAAGAGCCTTTGCCGCCCAATTTTCTGGCGCTGGAAAAGCAGCGTCTGCAATCGCTGCTGGCAGTGTGGCTGGCACATGAAAAAACGCGCTCGCCTTTTACGGTGGAACAATGTGAGCAAAGCGTGACCCTGGATATTGCCGGCATGAACGTCAAGCTGACGTTGGACCGTGTTGACAGGCTGCCCGATGGCAAACTGGTGGTGATCGATTACAAGACCGGTAGCACGGTCAGTCATGCCAGTTGGGCAGAGCACCGCATCACCGAGCCGCAGTTGCCTATCTATGCCGCACTGGCGTTGTCTAGGGAGGAGGTGGCCGCGGTGTGCTTTGCCCAGGTGCGCGCGGATGAGCAGCGCTTTGTCGGCATTGCGGCCGAAGCAGAAACCCTGCCCGGCATTAAGGCATTGAGCGAGGCTGGAAAGCTTTTCCCACCAGAACAGTTCGCGAATTGGACTGCCTTAATCAGCCATTGGCAATCAAGCATACAGGCCATTGCCGATGAGCTGGTCGCTGGTGAGGCTGCTGTGGTGTTCCGCGATGAAAAAGAGCTGCTCAACTGTGATGTATTACCGTTGCTGCGTTTACCGGAGCGGAGTTTGCAGATTGAGGCCAGCCAGGGTATGAAAGACATCGCACCATGATCCATGATGAATTGCTGCAACTGGATGCCGCCAATCGTGAACGCGCCATCGACCCGGATTCATTTATCGTAGAAGCGCCAGCCGGGGCAGGCAAAACCGAGCTGCTCACCCAGCGTTACCTGGCCTTGCTCAATATCGTGGACGAGCCGGAAGAGATCGTGGCCATCACCTTTACCAACAAGGCCGCCGCCGAGATGCGCAGCCGTATCCTCAATAGCTTGCAGGATGCAGCCGATGCAGTGCCTGTCGACAAGCCGCATAAGGAGACGACACGCAAGCTGGCCATGGCTGCGCTCAAACGCTCGACGGCGCAGGGTTGGCATCTATTGACCCAGCCCGGCCGTTTGCGCATCAACACCATAGACTCCTTCAGTAGCCTGCTGGCCAGGCAGATGCCGCTGATGAGCCGCTTTGGCGCCCAGCCCGGCGTGATTGAGGATGCCAGTCAGCTATACCTGGAGGCCGCCATGCGTGCAGTGGCCGCGCTGGAGAGTGAATCCGGCGCAGAAGCGCAGGCCGGGCCGGTGCGCATAGCCCTGCAATATTTCGATAACGATGCCACGCGCCTTGCCAATCAGCTGGCTGACATGCTGGCCAAGCGCGACCAGTGGCTGCTGCATGCAGGTCAGGATTCAGTGGAAGAGCAGGCAGCCGAAGCTTTCCGCCACCTGATCCATCATGACATCGCCGCTGCTGCGCGCGTGCTGGATATTGGTCTGCAACAACGCCTGATGCCCGTGGCCCGTTATGCCGCCAGCAACCTGCCGTGCGAGCATTGCGTATCGTTGTTGCTGGATTGGGAAGCGCCCATCCTGCCACGCTATGAATCCTTGCCGGTATGGCTGGCAGTATGCGATTTGCTGCTGACCGGAACTGGCGATTTGCGCAAAGAGCGCGGTATCAACAAGAACCAGGGCTTCCCCGCTAATGAAGAGGGCCGCGCTTACAAGCAGGCACTGGCCGAAATCATTGAACATATTACGGACGCTGCGCCATTGGCCAAGCTACGTGAGTTGCCCAACCTGAAAAATATCGATGAGGAGCGCCGCATCGTCGGCGCGCTGGCGGACCTGTTGAAACTGGCAGCAGCACACCTGATGTCGGTGTTCCAGGAGTCAGGCGAGGTGGATTTTGTCGAGGTTTCGCAGCGCGCCCTGGCTGCCCTGGAGGACGAAACCGGGCCTACCGACCTTGCGCTCAAGCTGGATTATCGTATCCAGCATTTGCTGGTGGATGAGTTCCAGGACACCAGCCCCATGCAGGTCAGGTTGCTGGAAAAACTGATGTCGGGCTGGGAGCCCGGCGATGGCCGCACCGTTTTTTGCGTGGGTGACCCCATGCAGTCCATCTACCGTTTTCGCAAGGCTGATGTCGGCTTGTTTCTTAAGGTGGCGGAGCTCGGTATCGGGCATTTCCCGCTGGAAAGCCTGCACCTGACGCGTAACAACCGCTCTTGCCCTGCCGTGATTGACTGGGTGAACCAGGCGTTTGCCCATGTCTTCCCCAGGCACGATAGCGTGACTCGCGGCGCCATCAGTTATCGCGAATTCGCCGCAACGCGCGACAGCCTGCCCGGAGAAGGCGTAGCGATACACGCGCTAGTGGCCGGACAGAATAGCAGTGGAGAAGCACTGGCGCAGATGGAGGCGCAGCGACTGGCGGACATCATAGAGCAGGAACACGCAGAAGATCCGACCCGCAGCATCGCCGTGCTGGTGCGGGCGCGCTCGCATTTGCACGCGCTGGTGGCAGAGATACGCCGTAACCGGCCGCACCTGAAATTCCAGGCAGTCAAAGTCGAAAGTCTGGCAGACCGTCAGAGTATCCAGGATGTGCTGGCACTGACGCGCGCACTGGTGCATCGTGCGGACCGGGTGAACTGGCTCGCAGTGTTGCGTGCGCCATGGTGCGGGCTGCTGCTGGAAGATTTGCATCTGCTGGCGGCGGATGACCAGCGCTCCAATATCTGGCAGTTGATGCAGGACGAAACCCGCGTGGCGCGTCTTAGTGCGGATGGCCAGCAGCGATTGTTGCATGTGCGCGCTATATTGGCGGAAGCCTATGTGCATCAGGGTCGGCAATCGGTAAGGCGCTGGGTAGAGTCCACCTGGCTCAAACTCGGTGGTCCGCAATGCCTGTGGGATGCGGGTGATGTGCGCGATGTGCAGGCGCTGCTGGACCTGATCGACCAGCTGGATGGCAGCGGCCGTTTTGATATGGCCGCCCTGGAAACCGCCATTACCAAACTCTATGCAGCACCGGATGTGCACGCGGACGGCAGCCTGCAATTCATGACTATCCATAACTCCAAGGGGCTGGAATTCGACACGGTGATTTTACCGGGCCTGCACCGGCAATCAGCCAAAGAAGATACGCCGTTGATCTTGTGGGAAGAGGTGGCGATTGATTATGCGGCAGCACAACTGGTGGCTGCACCCTGGCGCCCCAAGCATCTGCGCGATGACATGCCCAGCACTTATGATTATCTGCAAGGCCTGGAGAGCGAACGCTCGGCCAATGAAACCTCGCGTGTGCTGTATGTGGCTGCCACGCGCGCTATCCGGCGCTTGCACCTGGTGGCTGCGGTGAAGCTCAATGCCAAGGGTGAGGTGAGTCCGCCCTCCGGCACTTTCCTCGAACAGTTATGGGAAAACGTAGGTGGGCATTTCCTGCGCGCTGCAGAAAGTCTGCAGGCCTCGACTGAGCCTCAGACAGAGCTGACTGTTACTGCTGAATCCGCTTTTATTCCACAACTGATCAGGCTGGTATCGCCAGCGGTTCCAGTTATTTTTACTCAGCCTGTTTTTAGCCAGCCAGGCTCGGCAGCGAAACCTGCCTATGCGCTTGCTCAGTCCAGTGATGAAATAAGCAATGAGCCTAATGATAGCGACCAGCCAAACAACAGGCTGGATGCCAATGTAGGTACGTTGGTGCACCGATACATGGAGCTGATCGCGCATGACGGCATGGCCGCATGGCCGGTTTCCAGGATAGGTGCACTTTC
>JBAZTJ010000142.1:0-5466 GCA_041662005.1 Candidatus Methylopumilus sp. | reverse complement strand
CCTGGAAGAGCTACTTTCCGTAACGCGCGATTGATTAAGCCTGACTTCGGCACTATACGGCGTTGCTCACAAAAAATTTCTCCTTGCATATTACATATATGCGGCGTCTAAATTTTTTGTTCGCGCCTTGTCTAGTTTAGAATTCAGGCTTAATCAGACCTTTCCTAGGTAGAGCAATGGCCGTTTTCAAGTTTGAAGCGCTGGATATGGAGGGCAAGGTGTCGCGCGGCACCGTGGAGGGTGACACCATACGCCTGGCGCGCAGCCGCCTGCGTGATATGCAGCTCACGCCGTTAAAGGTCGAAGCGCTGGGCGACGAGGCGGCAGGGCTGTCGCGCACGCGCAGCCTGTTCGGGCGGCGCGGCCTGTCATCTGCCGAGCTTAGCCTCGTTACCCACCAGATTTCCACCCTGCTCACAGCCGGTCTGACCGTCAACCAGGCGCTGAGCGCGATCATTGAGCAATCCGAAAACGAATATACCAAAGAGATATTGGTCAGCATCCGCTCCGAGGTGTTATCCGGCAATACCCTGTCGCGCGCGCTGGGCAAGTATCCGCAGGCTTTCCCTGATATCTACCGCGCCATCATCCATGCCGGTGAAGAGTCGGGCGAATTGCCCAAGGTCACCCAGCGGCTGGCGGAGTACACCGAGTCGCGCAACATACTGAAACAGAAAGTGCTGCTGGCATTTATCTATCCGGCCCTGGTCACTACCGTAGCCTTGCTGGTCATCAGCGGCTTGCTGATTTATGTGGTACCGCAGGTGGTCGGCGTGTTCGAGCAATCCCGGCAAGTCTTGCCCTTGCTGACACGCATGCTGATCGCCATCAGCGATTTCCTGCGCATGACCTGGCCATATCTGCTGGTAGTGTTTGTGCTATCGGTATGGGGTGTGCGTAAAGCGCTGGAGCAGGATGCCGTGAAGTATCGCTGGCATGAGCAGCAATTGAAGCTGCCATTGATAGGCCCGCTGGTGCGTGGCTTGAACACTGCCCGGCTGGCCAGCACGCTGGCAATACTGGTGGGTAGCGGCGTACCCATCATCAGTGCCATGCAGGCGGCAGCCAAGATAGTCGGCAACCTGCCCATGCGCAACGCCATAGATGAAGCCATTGCGCTGGTGCGCGACGGCACGCCCTTGAGCCGCGCCCTCAAAACCAGAAATCTGTTTCCGCCCATCCTGATTCATTTGATCGCCAGTGCCGAAGCCACAGGCAAGCTGGATCAGATGCTGGAAAGTGCTGCCATGCAACAACAGCGCGAGGTGGAGAACCGTGTCAGCATCATGACCGGCCTGCTGGAGCCGGTGCTGATACTGGTGATGGGTGTGGTCGTCCTGGCGATCGTGCTGGCGATCTTGTTGCCGATTATCGAGATGAACCAGCTCATTAAATGATGCACATCTCGCGCCAGGCTGTATTTATAGCCTGGATGCAGCCACAGCCGACCCCAGCAAGCCGACATGTTCGTTGATGACTACTCTCACCGGCATGGCTTTGAGTAATGGGTGCATACGTTCGTATTTGTCCAGGAAGGCTTCCATAAAAGTGCCATCCTGCAATTTCTTGATGATCTTGGGGGCAACGCCGCCAGCCACGTACACGCCGCCGGTTGCCAGCCCCACCAGTGCAAAATTGCCGGCTTGCGCGCCATAGATTTTGGTAAACAAATCCAGTGCCTGGGTAGCCATCGAGTCCTGCCTGGCTAAGCCGAACCGGCTGACTGCGGCAGCATGGTCTTCCAGCTCCAGGGCTTTTTGCAACTCTGCAGAAACGCTGGCGGCAGGGCGCGAGGCCAGGAATTCGAAAATATTGACCAGCCCACGCCCTGAGACCACACGCTCCCATGTCGGCCAGCGATATTGCTTGCGTAAATATTGCAGCAACTCGATTTGCAGGTCGTCACCAGGCGCATAGTCTGCATGGCCGCCTTCTGAGGCAATCACCTCATAGTGGTCGTTCTGCCACACCAGAAACCCTTGCCCCAGGCCTGTGCCCGCACCGATGACCACGCGTGTGGTATGGGGGATTTCAACCCCTGCCTGCAGGGTCACAATATCGTTGTCCTTTAACACCTCAATGCCATAACCGACGGATTGAAAGTCATTGATGAGCCGCACATGGGGAATGCCCAATACGCGCTCAAGCTGGTCTGCATCGAGCTTCCAGGGCAGGTTGGTGGTGCCTCCGGTGCGTCCGTTTACCGGGCCGGCGATGCCGAAACAGGCGGCTTTGGCCTGTATGTTGGTATGCTTGGTCGCCTCTTCGACGAAGTCATTCGCCAGCGGCAGGAATTCGCTGTAATCCGCACTGGGGTAACGCTTTTGGTACAGTACTTCAAAGCTGCCATTGACCGGCTCTGCCAGTTGCAACAATGTTTTTGTCCCGCCGATATCGCCTGCCAAAATCGCCATGCTTGTTCTCCCTTTATTATTGTTTGTGCCTTATCGCCGCCATTCGTCGATGAGTGACGCTACCAGTGCGGTCCAGCCGGTCTGGTGTGCCGCCCCCAGCCCTTTGCCGGTGTCGCCGTCGAAATACTCACTGAAGGTAATGTAGTCACGCCAATGCGGGTCATCCTGAAACTTGCGATTTTCGCCAAATACCGGACGCTCACCTTGTTCATTGCGCGTGAAAATGGAGATCATGGCGTTGGCAAAATACTTGGCCATGTCGCCCGCGGTTGCGTTGCTTCCACTCTCGCACTTGATATGCAACTCATCACCATAGGCTTTATCCAGTTTGCGCAGTGATTCGATCATGAGGAAAGTGGTCGGGAACCAGATCGGGCCGCGCCAGTTGGAGTTGCCACCCTTGATCTTGCAATCGGCCTCTGCCGGTTCGTAGCGCACCACGCCATTGCCCAGCGAGAATGGGTGCTCCTGATGGTGCTTGGACAGGCTGCGCAAGCCGTAATCCGAGCGGAATTCGTTTTGATCCAGCACACGCTGCAGTATGCGGTTGAGCTGGGTGGGAGTGACGATGGTCATCACCAGCGTTTTCACATCATCGCGTACCACGGTATTCACGCAATGCGAGACGATGTCCTGGCGGTTGTTGATGAACCAGTGCAGGCTGCTGGCGAAACTGGCAAACGGTTTCACCCACTCCTCGCCTAGGCGTTCGACTGCGAATAGCGGAATCAAGCCCACCAGTGAGCGCACTTTGAGTTTCTCGTAGGTACCGTCAGGGTAGCGCAGCACATCGTAGAAGAAGCCGTCCTGTTCGTCCCATAAATTGTGATCGCCCTCGGCGCCCATGTGCTTCATGGCGGAGCCCACATACACATAATGCTGGAAGAACTTGGTGGCCATGCCTTCGTACACTGGATTAGTCTTGGCCAGCTCCAGTGCAATGCGCATCAGGTTCTGACAGAACATACCCATCCAGCCGGTGGCATCGGATTGCTCTAGCGTGGCGCCGCCCGGCAGTTTTTCCGAGCGGTCAAACAGGGTAATGTTGTCCAGGCCGAGAAAGCCGCCTTCGAAGATGTTATTACCGGCTTTATCAACCTTGTTGACCCACCAGGCAAAGTTGATCAGCAGCTTATGGAAGCATTTCTCCAGGAATACCAGGTCCGGCGTGCCGGAGCGCTTGCGGTCCATGTTATAGACACGCCAGACGGCCCAGGCATGCACTGGCGGGTTGAGGTCGCTAAACTCCCACTCGTAAGCGGGAATCTGCCCGTTCGGATGCTGGAACTGCTCGAACAGCATCATCAGCAACTGTTCCTTGGCAAACTCCGGGTCTATCAGCGTGATGGGTACCGTGTGGAAAGCCAGATCCCAGGCGGCGAACCACGGATATTCCCATTTATCCGGCATAGAGAGGATGCGCTGCGAGTTGAGATGCCGCCAATGATCATTGCGGATATTCTGGCGCGACTCTGGCGGGGGCATCTTGCTGTTGTCACCTTCCAGCCATTTTTGCACATCAAAAATATAGTTCTGCTTGCCCCACATCAGCCCGGCAAATGCCTGGCGCTGCACGCGGCATTCATCTTCACTGGCCTTGGCGGGATGGATGGACTGGTAAAACTCATCCGCCTCGGCGCGGCGCTGTTTCATGATGTTGTCTATCTCGGCCAGTGGCTCATTGAGTTTCTGGTCGCTAAGCCGCAGGCTGATGGTGATCTTGCCACCGGCAGGCACTGTGCGCCGGTAATGCAGGCCAGCCTTGGTGCCGGTTTGTGCCGGGTTGACGCAGTCTTCGCCATGGATGATATGGCGATGGAACGCATCTTTGACAAAGCGCCTGCCGTCGTCGGCCTCCGCACCATAAACGCGTGAGGTATTGGTTTCGTTGTCGGTGAATAGTGCTGCGCCGTCGGCCTCTGCATACAGGTAACGCGGGCCCAGCTGATAGGTGATAGGCAGGTTGGTCAGGCCGGTCGCTTCGGTATCATCAGCCAGCAGGCACAGGAATTTCTTGTTCTTTTGCAGCAGCTTGATTGCCGGCTCTACCCGGCGCGTATCACACCAGCCCCAGGTGTTGCGAAACCAGAGGTTGGGGATGATATGGATAGGCGCATCTTCCGGCCCGCGATTATGTACTTCGATGCGTATGCAGATGTCTTCTGCCGAAGCTTTTGCGTAGTCGATGAATACATCGAAATAGCGATCCTGGTCAAAAATGCCGGTATCCAGCAATTCGTACTCCGGGCCACAGCCACCGCGCTGGCGGTTTTCGTCTATGAGCTGCTGGTAAGGGTATTCTGCGTGGGGATACTTGTAGAGGTAACGCATGTAACTATGCGTGGGGGTGCTGTCCAGGTAGAAGTAGTAGTCTTTGGGATCTTCGCCATGGTTACCTTCATGCGGAGTGAGGCCGTAGATGCGTTCTTTGAGGATAGGGTCTTTGCCGTTCCACAATGCCAGGCCGAAGCACAATAACTGATAGCGGTCGCAAAAACCGCCTATGCCATCTTCGCCCCAGCGGTAGGCTTTGCTCCTGGCCATGTCATGGCTGAGGTAACCCCAGGCTGCCCCGTTCGGGCTATAGTCCTCGCGTACCGTGCCCCATGAGCGCTCGCTCAGGTAAGGCCCCCATCTTCTCCACCCCGAGGAATCCAGCCCTTTTGCCTCCTCAAGCCTTAGTTTTTCTTTCGAGATATTGCTTTTATTGTCACTCATGATGCTTCCCATTGACACGAGCTACAGCGAAGAGAGGTGCAGTGGTTGGGCGCACTAGAATGGCCTCCGGGCTGACCTGATTTTTTTATGCGCATTTGGTAATTGCGCTTTAATTATTGGATATCAGTTTTGTTCTTTTGCCTAAACCTGACTATATCACTCTCCTATAGTGTTTTGTTAGTGGCATATCACATGCCACGGCTAACCGTCAGTCATCCATGAGCAGGCAGTGCCAGCTTCAAAATCTCCTACAAATAAATCATGCAATATCCTACATTCCCCACTGCGTAACAGCTTTATTATCATGGCTAATTAAACAGTCAGTTAAGCAGAA
>JBAZTJ010000141.1:5235-5633 GCA_041662005.1 Candidatus Methylopumilus sp. | reverse complement strand
AGTGAGTACCATGCTTTTGGCGGCAGGGCCTAGCGCCAGGTCGATGCCTGAAAACAAGGTACCTTTACCGACAATCTCGCGCATAGCACCCAGCAACGCCAAGACGAGTGCCAGGCCAAAGCCCATCATAAAACCGTCCAAAGCTGAAGGCGTCAGCGGATTTTTGGCCGCAAAGGCCTCGACCCGGGCAAGCACTATGCAATTGGTCACGATCAGCGGAATAAAAATCCCCAATACCGCATGCAAGCCGTGAAAGTAGGCATGCATGGTCAGGTCTATCACTGTCACGATGGCAGCAATAATCAGGATAAATACCGGAATACGTATTTCAGGGGGCACCCAGCGCCGGATAGGCGATACGCTGGCGTTGCTGGCAGCCATCACGATTGCAGTCATCA
>JBAZTJ010000141.1:0-5225 GCA_041662005.1 Candidatus Methylopumilus sp. | reverse complement strand
CCCAGGCTAAAGCCGTTAACCAAGGTCACCGTCATCGCCAGCGTCGGGCACAGCCCCAGCAGCTGAACTATGCCGGCATTCTGTTTCCACAGACCGTTCTCTACAATCTCGCCGTATTTATTAGCCGCTGCTTTTACTTCCACTATCGTTTCCGAGGGATTATTTTCCGAGGTGGCACTCATTGTTTTTCCTCCTTTGTTGCTGCTGCAGCAAAAATTTCCTGCTGATGCTTGCTCGCATAATTCAAGGCCTTGTGTACCGCCTTGACCACTGCGCGAGGTGTAATAGTTGCGCCGGTCACGTAATCAAATTTACCGCCATCCTTTTTCACATGCCAGCCCTCTTCAGAGGGGTAAGCAAGCGACTTGCCGTTAAAGCCTTTGATCCAGTCACTATGGGTAATATCGATGTAATCGCCCAGCCCTGGCGTTTCCTTATGCGCAATCACCCGCACGCCAGCCAGCTCCCCATTGGCCTTGATGGCCAGCAGCAGCTTGATATCGCCGCTATAGCCATCAGGTGCCGTGGTTTCCAGAATGAGCGCCGAGGGAGCGCCTTGTAAACGCGCACGGTACATCATAGTATCTTCGCGATTGGCTAAATCACCCCCTGCAGGAACTTTGACAGCGTCATGCAGCATATCGTTGTCATGTAGTTCTTCGGGCAATATCTGGCGGAACAAGGCCATGCGTGCAGCAGCTTCCGTTGCGGCGATAGGCGCCTTGGTGGTGCTATTGGTGTAAGCCAGCAATGCAGTAAACACGACAGTGAATACCGTCAGGATGCCAGCCGTTACCACGGCATGCTTTACGATGGACTCACTCACTTTGCATGGCCTTTATTTTTCATGATCCTACTTCTCATGGCCGAAAACCCGCGGTTGCGTATAAATATCAATCAAGGGAACGCAAATATTGAAGAAGATGATGGCAAACGCTACGCCGTCCGGATAGCCGCCATAGACGCGGATCAAGTAGGTCAATATGCCTACCCCGGCAGCAAATACCAGCTTGCCTCTTGGCGTGGTCGGCCCACTCACCGGGTCGGTGATGATAAAAAAAGCACATAGCATGGAGGCACCGCTCATCAGGTGAAAGGCGGGACTGGAGAAATGCGTAGCATCCGCCAGGTAAAAAGCCCCAGCCATCAGCGCCAGCGCGCCCAGAAAGGCAGTAGGCAGTTGCCAGTTGATAATGCGCTGCTGTACCAGATACAAACCACCCAGCAGATAGGCTGCCGGCACCAATTCGCCATGTTTGGCTCCTAACACGCCAAATACCGGCGCTTGGGTAATATCCTGCACGGTGTGGTGCAATATCAGTTGCGTCTTCAGGTAATCCAGCGGCGTCGCCATACTGATGGCATCGATATGCACGCCTGCCGGCAAACCGGCATTGAAGATGAAATTGACTTGATCCATGAAGCCCAGCTTGGCCTCTGCCAAGGCCAAGGGGGCTGGCCAATGTGTCATGATGACAGGGAAGGAAATCAGCAACACCGCGTACCCGATCATTGCCGGGTTGAAGGGGTTGTAACCCAAACCACCGTATAACTGCTTGGCTACCACGATAGCGAACAAGGTGCCGACCACCACCAGCCACCACGGCGCCAATGGGGGCAGAGCCAGAGCCAGCAACCATGCGGTTACCAGCGCACTGCCATCCATCAGGAATGGCATGATGGGACGGTCGCGCAACTTGAGCATGATGGCTTCTGAAACCAATGCAGTAATTGACGCCAGCATGAGCGTCACCAGCACGCCACCGCCATAGACCCATACGTAAGCCGCAATCCCCGGCAGCAATGCCAGCAACACCTTTAGCATGATGACCGTCACGCTGGGCGCATTCGTAATATAAGGTGAACGTAGCACTAGGTTTCTCTTTTAGTTTTCAGTGATCTTGTTCTTGCGCAGGCGTAACTGGTTCGGCCGTCGCCACCTGTTGCAACGCCTCGGCACGGCGCGCATCTATCGCCGCTATTTCGGCTTCAACAGCGGGCTTTAATACTTCAACATTCTGCGGGGCTACTTCAGCTTTTTGCGCTTTGGCGCGTTCCATCGCGGCTGCAATCGCGGCTTTCTTGGCAGCGGCCGCTTCGGTATCCGCCTCTGCGTTCGCGGCCTCGGGCTTAGCGGCCTGTGCACCTGCCGCTTTTTGTGCATTTCTCTGCGCACGCTCCTGCTTTTCACGCTCTATGCGCATCAGGCGGAACTCATTGCGCTCACGTGCAATATCGGCAGCCTCTTTTGCCCTGTCCTGGGCAATAATTTCGCTCTTGGCGTAACGGTAATATTGCACCAGCGGAATATTGCTGGGGCAGACATAAGTGCAGCAACCGCATTCTATGCAATCGGATAAATGATATTCGCGAGCTTTCTCCAGATTGCTGGACTTTGAAAACCAGTATAGTTCCTGTGGCTGCAAGCTCACCGGGCAAGCATCGGCACAGCGCGCGCAGCGTATACATGGCAGCGCAGGCGGCGGCGCGGGAAATAGTTTAGGAGCGCCGGCAATGATGCAATTCGCGGCCTTAGTCACCGAAACCTCGCGTGACGGCAAGCTGAAGCCCATCATAGGCCCACCCATGATGTAGTCGTTGGTATCTGCCAGCGCACCGCCAGCCGCCTCCAACAAGGTGGTAAAAGGAGTACCGAACAACACCTGGAAATTGCCAGGCCGAGCCACATTGCCTGTGACTGTCACGATACGCGACAGCGCCGGCTCACCGAACTCAAAATAGCGATACATCGCCAACACGGTCGCCACATTGAAGCACTGAATGCCGACCTGGGTTGATCGCTTATCGCTAGGTACTTCCAGGCCTGTCAGCAGGTGAATCAGGCGGCGCGCATCTCCACTCGGGTATAACGTCGGCACCACGACCACGCGGATATTGGCAGTACTATTCGCACAGGCAATACGCATGGCCTCGGCCGCCTGTGGCTTGTTATCTTCAATGCCAACCAGACATTCCTCAGCCCCCAGAATATATTGAGCAACCTCGATACCATGCACGATCTCATCGGCGTGTTCCCGCATCAGCATATCGTCGCAGGTAATATACGGCTCGCATTCCGCAGCGTTAATCACCAACGTGCGAATCTCGGATTTACCATCCGGACGTAATTTGATATGGCTGGGGAACGCAGCACCACCGAGCCCGACTATGCCGGACTGGCGTAAGCTGGCAACCAATGCCAATGGGTCACTAGTGCGCCAGTCAGTGGCGGCATGTGCCACCCACTCGTCCTTGCCATCGGATTCCAGCGTGATGCACTTATCGGGCAAGCCTGATGGGTGCGGGATCAATTCATCCTTAATCGCAGCAATCACCCCGGATGTTGGCGCATGGATAGCCGCCGAGATATTGCCCTCGGCTTCGGCCAGCAATTGACCCTTGAGCACATGCTGACCAACCTCAACCAGCACCTTGGGGATGCTGCCTACATGCTGCCTGAGCGGCAATACCAGGCGTAGCGGCACAGGCAACACCGATATTGGATGCAAAGTAGATACTTGCTTGTGCTCTGGCGGATGCACGCCGCCGTTGAACTTGAACAGTTTTCCTAAGTTTAAAATAGCATTCATGCGGCTTGCTTTGCGGGGACTGATTTGATTTCAAAGACGGGATAGCGCCATTTCCAGTTATCCGGCGACTCGGCAATCGGCTCCATGCTGATGCAATCAACGGGGCAAGGGGCCAGACAAAGCTCGCAACCGGTGCACTCCGAAGCTATCACGGTATGCATATGCTTGGCCGCACCGAGAATGGCATCCACCGGGCATGCTTGTATGCACAGCGTGCAGCCGATGCAGACATTCTCATCAATCACAGCAACAGACTTGGGTTTGGGCTCGCCATGCTCGGCATTCAGCGGCTTGTACTCGACACCCAGCAAGTCCGCCAGAGCATGCACCCCGGCATCGCCGCCTGGAGGGCACTGATTGATATCGGCCTCGCCGCTGGCAATAGCCGTAGCATAGGGCTTGCAACCGGGGTAACCGCACTGCCCGCACTGCGTTTGCGGCAGGATGGCATCAATACGCGCGATTAAAGGATCGCCTTCCACCTTGAATTTAAGCGCGGCATACCCAAGCACCAAGCCCAGCAACAGCGCTAGGCCTATCATCACAATGATTGCTGTCAGCATTAACGTGTCAGTCCTGCGAACCCCATAAAGGCAAGGCTCATCAAACCTGCCGTGACCATGGCAATCGCCGAGCCTTTAAATGGTCCTGGCACATCGGCTGCTTCGAGGCGTTCACGCATGGATGCAAACAAAATCAGTACCAGGGAAAAGCCGATCGCTCCGCCCAAACCGAAGAAAAGCGATTCCATGAAATTATGGTTAGCCTGCACGTTCAGTAACGGGATACCCAATACCGCACAATTGGTGGTAATCAATGGCAGGTAAATGCCTAACAACTGATACAACACGGGGCTGGTTTTTTCTACCACCATCTCGGTAAACTGCACCACACCTGCAATGACCACAATGAACGACAAGGTACGCAGGTACTGGAGGCCATAAGGGTCAAGCATGTAATGGTTGATCAGGTAACTGCTCATCGAGGCCAACGTCAATACGAATGCGGTGGCCCATGCCATGCCGATGGAGGCTTCCAGCTTCTTGGAGACGCCCATGAATGGACATAAGCCAAGTATCTTGACCAGCACGATGTTATTGACTAACACGGTGCCGACCAGGATCAGGATATATTCGTGTAATGTAATGCTCATGATTGCTAAGGTTTAAGCGCCTGAAAGGTCAAAATTATACAGGGTTTAAGCGAGCACGAATAATGCACAGCGCCGCCTGCCCAAAATATTTCAACCGGCCGTATGTATAGGTGCCAAGGTAATTGGCACAGAACTTATTGCTACATATCCATCACTAAGCCCCATACACAAAATAACAAGATGTAAAAAGCGTGTTCTAGGTTAAGCACTTTAAGTTAAAATGTATTGATTTAACTCAATTGTCAGGTAAAACCATGCTGAAAGGCAGTCTTGTTGCTATCGCAACCCCCATGCACGATGATGGCGGGCTGGATATTGACGCACTTCGTTCTTTGATTGATTTTCATATCAATGAAGGCACTGATGGCATCGTCGTCGTCGGCACTACCGGAGAGTCACCTACGGTCGATGTAGATGAGCATTGCCTGTTAATCAAAACCGCTGTTGAGCATGTGGCAGGACGCATCCCAGTCATCGCCGGC
>JBAZTJ010000140.1:0-5704 GCA_041662005.1 Candidatus Methylopumilus sp. | reverse complement strand
AAGTGCACGCTGGATGCTGTTATTTGTGGTGATTATGGCTGCGGTAGTTATCCTGTTCCAGCGTATGCCGACCTCATTTTTGCCGGAAGAAGACCAGGGTTACCTGATTACCAGCGTACAGCTGCCGGTGGGAGCAACGCAGGAACAAACGTTGCAAGTGCTGGAAAAAGTGGAGGACTATTTTGAGCAGCAACCGGAAACCGACCAGATTTTCACCATTGCCGGTTTCAGTTTCAATGGTCGTGGCCAGAACGGTGCACTGGGGTTTATCAACCTCAAAAACTGGGATGATAGAAAAGAAGTTGAGCACCGTGTTCAAGCCATTCTCGAGCGCGCCATGGGACAGTTTTCATCCATCAAGCAGGCGCTGGTATTTGCCTTCAATGCACCCCCTATTGATGATCTCGGCAACGCCACCGGTTTCGATTTTTTCCTTCAGGATAGAGCGAACCAGGGCCACGACAAGCTGATCAAAGCCCGCAATGAGCTCATTGCAATGGCAGCCAGCAACCCGGATGTGACGGCTGTAAGAGCGCAGGGCCTGGAAGACACGCCACAATATCAGGTGGATATCCAGCAATCCAAGGCACGGGCGCTGGGTATCCGCCTGAATGATATCAACACCACGCTGAGCGCTGCTTTTGGCTCGCGCTATGTAAACGACTTCACTGACGAGCGGCGTGTACACCAGGTTATCATTCAGGCAGATAAGGAGTTTCGCATGCTGCCGCAGGATATTGACAAGCTGTATGTGCGTAACGCTAGTGGCAGCATGGTGCCATTTTCAGCATTTGCCACCGCACGCTGGACCTATGGACCGCCGCGTATCGAACGATATAACGGCCTGCCAGCAACCGAAATCGTGGGTACCGCACCACAGGGTAAGAGTTCAGGCGAGGCCATGGCAGCCATGGAAGCGATGGTCGCCAAACTACCGCCAGGATTCGGCATTGAGTGGACTGGGCAGTCGTACCAGGAGCGTTTATCCGGCTCACAGGCGCCTGCGCTATTTGCAATGTCGCTGATCGTGGTGTTCCTGTGCCTGGCAGCACTATATGAAAGCTGGTCTATTCCGCTGGCAGTGATCCTGGTGGTGCCATTGGGTATCTTGGGCGCGCTACTGGCTACGACGTTGCGTGAGTTGCCCAATGATGTGTATTTCAAAGTGGGGCTAATCACTACGATTGGACTATCCACCAAAAATGCGATCCTGATCATCGAATTCGCCAAGGATTTGCAAGCCGAGGGTATGGGCCTGATTGAAGCCACGCTGGAAGCGGTACACCGCCGATTGCGTCCAATCTTAATGACGTCCATCGCCTTTATCCTCGGTGTGATGCCGCTAGTATTCAGTACTGGTGCAGGCTCCGCCAGCCGCAATGCGATAGGCACAGGCGTAGCCGGCGGCATGCTATCGGCTACCGTACTCGCTATTTTTCTGGTGCCGGTATTTTTCGTCGTGGTACGCAAGTTATTTGATCGATCAGGCAGCAAGTCAACAGAGAAAGGCGTCATTGCCGATGCATAAATTCGCCTGCTTAGTTTTACTTGTGCAACTCTCTGCCTGCTCACTGATTCCTGAATATTTGCGTCCAAAGGCGCCGATTGCCGATGAGTTTCCGAGTTATGGAAATACCAATGCTACTAGTGAAAATGCCGTCGCCGATATTCAATGGCAGCAAATGTTCACCGATGCGCGCCTGCAAAAACTGATTACACTGGCGCTGGAAAAAAATCGTGACCTGCGTGTGGCAGCACTGGATATTGAAGCAGCACGTGCCCAGTACAGGATCCAGGAAGCGGCCCGTTTCCCCACCATCAATGCCACGGCAGACGCTACACGAGCGCGCAGTGCGAATATCTTCGGCACCGGCACTGGCGTGCTACCGCCTTATACCATCTATTCAGTGGGCCTGGGCTTCACTGCCTATGAGCTGGATTTCTTTGGCCGCGTGCGTAGCTTAAGGGAGCAGGCCCTACAACAGTTCATCGCCACCCAGGAGGCTCGTACCAGCGCACAGATCGCACTGGTTGCCGAAGTAGCCAATGCCTACCTGACCGAACGCGCGCTGGATGAGCGCCTGGCACTGGCTAAACAAACACAAGTTTCGCAGCAATCCACTTATGAACTGGCACGCAGGATTTTCGAGTTCGGTAACAGCTCCGCCCTGGATTTACGCATTGCCGAGACCCAACTGGAAACTGCTAATGCCAATATGGCCGCGCTTAAACGACAGCGTGCGCAGGCAGAGAACGCCCTCGTGCTGCTCATCGGCAGTCCGCTACCGACTGACCTGCCTGCAGCCCAAGCGCTGGACACGCAATTACTGGTGAGTGAGCTGCAACCCGGTTTGCCGTCCGAATTACTCACCCGCCGTCCCGACATTCGCCAGGCAGAAAACCTGCTAAAAGCCGCTAACGCCAATATTGGCGCGGCACGAGCAGCCTTCTTCCCGGCAATCAAACTCACTACCTCGGTTGGCACCGCAAGCTCGGAGCTGGATGGCCTGTTCAAATCCGGCAGCACTATCTGGAGTTTTTCACCGCAGCTGGTATTGCCGATTTTCGACGCCGGCCGTAACAAGGCCAACCTGACACTGGCGGAAGTACAGAAAGATATCAATATTGCCCGTTACGAAAAAGCGATACAGGTTGCATTCAGCGAGGTAGCCGATGCTCTCGCCACCAGTACGATCATCAATGAACAGACTGCAGCCCAGCAAAGATTGGTCGATGCAGAACAAGCCCGCTTCCAGCTCGCCGAGCTGCGCTATCGTAATGGCATAGATAGCAACCTGAATCTTCTCGATGCACAGCGTAGCCTGTACACTGCTCAACAGACCCTAGTCGAATTACGGCTGTCGCGGCTTGCTTCACTGGTGACGCTATATAAAGCTTTGGGCGGGGGCTGGAATTAAATAAGCAGCCAATGCGAAAATAACCATGTGGCAAGGCCATGTTAATCAATTTTAAGGCTCATCATGTATCGTAGTTTTATACTCTTACTGGCACTATCAATGCTGCCTGCACTTGCTGCGGCTGAAGTCTATCAATGTAAAGATGCGGGCGGTAAAACCAGCTTTTCTGATCGGCCTTGTGCGGTTGGTAGCTCAATGGAATCAGCTGCAAGCAAATCACCGACAAATGTACCAGCCGAGAGTGCTGCCAGCAAAGACGTCTATACCAAAGATACTCCAGCCATGAAAGCCCCTGATGTGGCTACGCAAGCCTGTTTTGATTCAGTAAACACTAACCAATATTACCCCGACCCGTCGACGACCAAACTGCTGTCCAGCAGCAGAAAAATAGTGGCCGTAAAAAATGTAGGCGCTCGACAGCTTTTAACCATTGAAACAACATCAAAAAACCTGGCGGGCATCTATGTTGGTAAGCAACTGCACAAATGCCTGCTTATGGGCGATGGCGTGACCATTAATACCCGGCCTTACGAATTGCTTTAACCTCTACCAAGATGCAATATTTCTTAATTCTAGATTTTTAATTCTAGCGACGAGGATACTGAATGAATACCGATCAAAAACTGCGCTGGGGCATACTAGGCGCCGCTCGCGTCAATGAGCGTTTATTGCCCGCCATTGTAGAAGCAGGGAATTCCGAACTGGTGGCGATTGCCAGCCGTCGCCCGGGCGCTGCAGCAGAGACATTAAAAAAATACGCACCGAATGTCAGCGGGGTAGCTACCTACGACACACTGGAAGAGCTGCTGAGCGATAAAAACGTACAAGCGATCTACATCCCTATGGCCAACCATGAACATGGGGAATGGGCACTAAAAGCCATCGTCTCCGGCCGCCATGTGCTGGTGGAAAAACCTCTGGCAATTACGGTGGCGGAGATTGAGGCGATAGGAGCTGCTGCGATCAAACATGACGTCAAGGTGATGGAGGGGTTTATGTATCGCTTTCACCCACAGCACCAGCGCGTAAAAGAGATTGTGCAGTCAGGCGCAATAGGCGAAGTGCGCTTTGCCAAGGCCAGCTACTCTTTCATGATGCGTCCGGCACGCATGTATCGCCTGGCTAATGATACCGATGGTGGTGGCGGTGCCATGTGGGATGTTGGCCCTTATGCCATCCATTCCTTACGTCACTGTTTCGATAGCGATCCGGTGAGTGTGACTGCCATAGCCAGGTATGCAGAAACAGGTGCAGATATTTCTACCAGTGGCGTTATCGATTTCGGTGATGGAAAACGCGGCCACTTCGATACCAGCTTCGAGTGCAGCCGCCAATCCGAATACACCATCATCGGCACCAAAGGCAGCGTCAAATGCCACACCGTGTGGCAACTGCCGGGTACCAACGACGTACCGGTCATCAGCTGGTGGTCGGACGACGGCCGCAAGTTTGAGGAAAGCTACCCGGCCGCCAATCACTTCAACCTGGAAATCGAACATTTTAGTGATTGCGTGCTCAACAACAAAACACCGCTACTCAGCTTGCAGGATGCCAAAATGAACTGCCGCACTATTGCGGCGGTGCTTGAATCCGCGGCCAGCGGACATGTGGTGAAAATTCATCATGGGTAATCATTGTGAATTGTGCGCCAGCCCTGGCGGTGAGCTGATCTGGCAAGATGATTTCTGCCGTGTGGTTCGCGTGGACGACCAGGATTATCCGGGGTTCTGCCGCGTGATCCTGAACAAGCATATCAAGGAAATGAGTGACCTGGAACGCGCAGAGCAGGAGCGCCTGATGTCAGTGGTGTTTGCGGTGGAGCAGGCTGTGCGCGAAACCATGAATCCAGACAAAATCAATCTCGCCAGCCTGGGTAACAAGACCCCGCATATGCATTGGCACGTAATTCCACGCTATGCGCACGACAGGCACTTCCCCAACCCGATTTGGGGCGTATCCAAACGCGAAAGACTGGCTAACCCGATAGACAGCCAGACAGCGCGAGCGCTCAAGTCGGCCATTCAGAAAATACTGGATTAGCCAACACTGATACTGACTTTATATCATCAGTCGCTGTACCGGCTTACCGGCAATCAGATGGGATTCAATAATCTCATCGATATCGTCGTTATCCACAAACTGATACCAGATGGCCTCGGGATAAACCACCAGCAAAGGCCCTTCTGAGCAGCGATCCAGACAGCCAGCACGATTAATCCGCACCTTGTCTTTCCCATTAAGTTTGAGCGACTTTACGCGCGCCTTCATATGGTCAAATGCAGCCTCTGCGCCGCTTGCCATGCAGCATGCTGCGCCATCTTCGCGCTGGTTAAGACAGAAAAAAACGTGGTGCTGGTAGTAGTTCATTTTCACCTAAATAAGAAATGTCGAATAATAGGGTTTCGAATATTGCGGCTCATTCCGCAGTCACATTATTTTCCTCGGTAAAACTCCAAGTGCGCGTGACATCGAGGATATCAACCTCCTTGCGGATCTCATCTGGAAACGGGGCATACGGCGCAGCTAATTCAACAATACGTCGCGCTGCATTATCCAGAATCCTCGAGCCTGAGCTGCTCACGATTTCAATTTTTTCGATGCTACCGTCAGACTTAATAAATACAGTCATTCTTAACTGACCGTGCAGCCTCTGCGCTTTAGCCGCCTCAGGATAATTAAGGCTGCCAATTTTCTCTATCTTTTGTCTCCAGTTTTCCACATAAGCCGCAAATCGATACTCCTGAGTACGGGCACCGATAGATTTACGCTTGGGTCGCTTCTGGTAG
>JBAZTJ010000139.1:0-6059 GCA_041662005.1 Candidatus Methylopumilus sp. | reverse complement strand
GTGCGGGTTAACAGCAACATCCCCATACGCTCCTCAAGGCCACGAATGGTATGGCTTAGTGCTGATTGTGAAACCCCTAACTTACCTGCTGCCTTGGTAAAGCTACCCTCTCTGACTATCATCAGAAAAGCATATAAATCATTGTAGTTTTCCTTCGAGATCATCGTAGCTCCCATGTTGTTTACATCACTAGACAGCGTGTGAGTCTGGACTGCAACACCGCAATATTAATGAATAATACACATAAGTCTATGCGTCTTTACAGTACTAATTTTCAGCCAGAGAAGAGAATACAATGAAGTTAACGTATTGATGGTTTGAGGTCTGATGTATTTTTTGGATTGAATGCTGTCATGGCATCCAACCATTGATTGTTATTAAAAGTTAATAAGTAGCATATTTGCTTATTCAAATGTGACCATCATATTTAATCTTAAACGCAACGAGGAGGAGATATGGGAAAAGCTGCAAGGATTAGTAAGCTGTTTGGCGGTTTCGCGCTGCTAATGCTCGTGATAAGTGCTAACGCATCTGCCGCCGAGACCACCCCTGTTGATAAGCAACCTTATCTGAAAGATACCACCATGAAAATTCGGATAGCGCTTGAAGGGCAAGAGGCCGTCATGGCAACCCTGGACAATTCCCCTGCGGTGCTTGATTTGCTCAAGCAACTGCCCCTGACTCTGGAGTTTTCGGATCATGCGGGCACTGAAAAAATTGCTTATCCTCCACATAAGCTTGCTACGAGTGGCGTTGCAAAAGGGTATGCAGGGAAAGCTGGGGATATTACCTACTATGCACCATGGGGCAACCTCGCCATCTTTTATCGAAACTCCGATGTCGGCACTGCGAACGGCTTAGTGTACTTAGGGAAACTGGATAGTATCCCGGCCGCTTTTTCTCAGAATAAAAAAGTCAAAGTCCTTATAACCCAGTTCCTTGATACGGACGTCTTGGGTAAGGAAGTCATGGATACTAAAGCGCACTAATCCGCCTTTACTGATTTAACTGTTTAGGAACAAAACATATATGCCTATTTTTAAACGCAATACATTTTTCAGGATATTCGCGATGATGACCATGCTCACCCCCACTGCAGTGATGCTGCCTGTTACCTCTGTTATGGCGGCCGATATGTCTCATGGCGCGGATAATTTTTACACCAGTAATCAAGTCACTGTGCAAAAAGTCAGGTTTAAAAACCAATACAATATGTACGTGACAGGCAATCTGATTATTCCTAAGCAGTTAGATAAAAATGCAAAAAATGCCGCCATCATCGTCGGACACCCAATGGGCGCTGTCAAAGAGCAAAGTGCTACCTTGTATGCGACCAAACTGGCTGAGCAAGGTTTTGTAACGCTTGCATTGGATTTGTCGTATTGGGGAGGGAGTGAAGGCCAGCCGCGCAATGCGGTTTTGCCCGACATGTATGCGGAAGACTTTAGCGCGGCCGTGGATTTTCTTGGTACACAAGCTATGGTAGATCGTAATTTGATAGGCGTACTGGGAATTTGTGGCAGTGGTAGTTTTGTAGTGAGCGCTGCCAAGATAGACCCACGCATGAAGGCAATTGCCACTGTCAGTATGTATGACATGGGTGCCGCCAATCGAAACGGTCTCAACCACGCGCAGACCATCGAACAACGCAAGAAAACATTAGAAATGGCAGCTGAACAGCGTTATGTGGAATTTACTGGCGGTGAGCCTTTGTATACCAGCGGCACAGTGCATGCATTAACTGACCAATCAACACCGATAGAAAAAGAGTTCTATGATTTTTATCGCACGCCGCGTGGTGAGTTTACGCCACAAGGTCAAACCTCTCATACCACGACGCATCCGACCTTGACCAGTAATGTTAAGTTTATGAACTTCTATCCATTCAACGATATTGAAACGATTTCCCCGCGCCCAATGCTATTTATTACGGGGGATCAGGCGCACTCAAAAGAATTTAGCGAAAACGCCTATAAGTTGGCAGGTCAGCCAAAAGAGCTTTATATTGTGCCGAATGCCGGGCATGTAGATCTGTACGACCGGGTAAGCCGGATTCCCTTTGCAAAACTGACCAGTTTTTTCAAGATGAATCTGCACTGATTGAAAAAGTTTAGCCTCAGCAGCAGCAAGGAAATTTCAAAAGCTTCTGAGGCTAAATCCAACCCGCTTGGTCAGCCCATAAAACTTGTCAGCCATGCGGATCGCTTACTAAAAAGTCATCATTGCCTGACAGGTAGCTTCTAGCCCATGCTTCAGGTCGAGACACTGTTCAAGGCATTTACCGATAAGACCATGCCGGAAGCCAAGGCAGCTTATCGTCGCTGACCTGCTGTGTTATGCATCTTCCAGCACTTGCAAAAAATCATCCCCGTACTTAGCCAGTTTAGCCTGGCCCACACCCGTAATTTTCCCAAGTTCAGTCAGGCTGCCGGGTCGCTGGTTCAATATTTCCAGCAAGGTGCTGTCATGAAAAATCACATAGGGCGGTACGCCTTGCTCCCTTGCCAGCTCCATGCGTTTGGCCTTGAGCGCTTGCCACAGCGGGTCTTCATTGGCACCGGCAAAGGCTTCACGGGCTCTGGCGCTGCGCTCGGTTTTGCTGATGTTACGTTTGGCAGGTTCCGCATCGCGGCGCTGCCATACCTCCTGCGCGCCTTTTAATATTGGGCGGGCAGCTTCGGTGAGTTTTAACCCACCGTAAGCCTGGATATCGGCCTCGAGGAACCCGGCGGCCGTGAGCTGGCGGAACACGCTGCTCCATTGCGACTGGTTGAGGCCTTTGCCTATACCAAACGTAGTGACGTTCTGGTGCTGGAATTTTTCGATCTGTGCAGTATTCTTGCCTAGCAGTATGTCGATCAGGTGGCCGGTACCAAAGCGTTGGCCCGTACGGTATACGCATGACAGCGCCATCTGCGCAGCCTGGGTCGCATCCCAGCTGTCCACAGGCTCCAGGCAGTTATCACACTGACCACAATCTCCGGGGTGATCTTCACCAAAGTAACGCAGCAAGGTCTGGTGACGGCAACTGGTGGATTCACAGAAGCCGAGCAGGGCATCCAGTTTCTGGCGTTCAACACGCTTGCGCTCCTCGGGTGCATCGCCGGAATCCAGCATCTGGCGCATGGAAACGACATCGCCCAGGCCGTAAGTCATCCAGGCATTGGCTGCCAAGCCATCGCGCCCGGCGCGGCCTGTCTCCTGATAGTAGCCTTCCATGCTTTTGGGCAGGTCCAGATGGGCCACAAAGCGTACGTTCGGCTTATCTATGCCCATGCCGAAAGCCACGGTAGCAACCATGATGACGCCTTCTTCGCGTAAAAATTTGCGCTGGTTGGCTTCGCGCACTTTGGCATCCAGCCCGGCATGATAGGGTAGGGCTTTCCAGCCTTTTTCCTGTAACCAGGCCGCGGTCTCTTCTACCTTCTTGCGCGACAGGCAATACACTATACCGGCATCATCGGCATGTTCGGTTTCCAGAAAGTTCTGCAGTTGTTGCCGCGCGTTATTCTTCTGGGTAATCCGGTAGCGGATATTGGGGCGGTCAAAGCTGGAGATGAACTGCTCGGCGTTTTCCAGCGACAGGCGTTCTATGATTTCGGCACGGGTAGGCGCGTCAGCAGTCGCTGTCAGGGCAATACGCGGCACATCGGAGAAGCGTTCTTGCAGCACGGTCAACTGGCGGTATTCAGGGCGGAAATCATGTCCCCACTGCGATACGCAGTGGGCTTCATCTATGGCGAACACGGCCAGGCCAACACTGGCCTGCACTTGTTGCAGCAGATTCAGGAAGCCGCCTGCCATCAAGCGCTCGGGCGCCACATAGAGGATAGAAATCTCGCCGCTTAGTATGCGGGAGGTGACTTTGTACGTTTCTTCCGCACTCAGGCTGGAATTCATGAAGGCGGCCTGTACGCCAAGTTGCTGCAAGGCTTCTACCTGATCCTGCATCAGGGCAATCAGTGGGGAAATCACGATACCCAGGCCCGGGCGCAGGATGGCGGGTATCTGGTAACACAGCGATTTTCCGCCGCCAGTCGGCATCAGTACCAGGGCGTCGCCCCCTGCAATTACATGCTCAACAACTTCTTGTTGCCGGCCACGGAACTCAGCGTAGCCAAAGACGTCCTGGAGTAGTTTTTGCGCGTTAGGTTGGGCGTTAGTCTGATTTTTCATAAAGGCAGTATGGGGTAATCCTGATACGATAAATAGGGCATCTCACTAGTTGGCAGCATAAAACAAAAACCCCGACGAATCGGGGTTTTTGTAGACTATGTGATGCGCGATTATTTCTGGGTTTGCACAATCACCAGCGGCTCTTCTTTTGCCGCCTCAGTCGATTTTTGTTGCCATGCGGCTGATTTGCGTGGCTTCTTTTCCGCTTCAACTTCTGGTGCAGCTTGCACTTTGGCTTCAGCCTTGGTTTCTACCAGTTGCAATCCGCTGGCTTCAAGGTCTGCCGGTTTTGCCTTGGCGCTGGGGCGGCGGGGTGCACGTGGTTTCTTCTCAGCCTTGTCTGCAGCCGGTGCTTCAGTTTTAGCATCTGCCTGAGGGGTAAAATCTAGCTCAGCTGTTGCCTCTGGTTTGCTTTCCTTCACAGGTTTAGGCGCTGTCTTAGTTTCAACAGGCGCTTCCATTGCTGCAGTCTCAGCCTGGGGAGCAGCAACTACAGGTGCTGCTATCTCAGTTAGTACCGGCTTGGCAATCGCTTCTGGTGCTTTTGTTTCCTGAGCTTGAGGCTCTACCACGCGAACTTCGGCAACCTGGGCCACAGTTTGTGCTACCGGCTTGTTTTCATCTAAAGCAACATCGTTCTGACGGGGAGCGCTATCACGCTGTGCACCATCGCCACGAGGACCACGGTCACGACGGCCATTACGGCCACGACGACCGCCACGGCCTTCAGTGCGTTGCTCTGCAGACTGTTCCGTCCCTTGCGTATCAGCTTGCGCTACTTGCGGGACTGGTTTTTCACGATCGACGTTTTCGGGACGTGGCTGCTGAGGACGCTGCTGTTGCGGCTTAGGCTGCCTTGGCTCTTGCGGAGGACGTGCCTGGCGCTCGTTGGTACGCTCGCCTGGTGCACGCTCAGCTGCTGCAGGGCGGTCGGCATTGGTACGTTCTGGCCGTTCGGGACGATCGCCACGCGCGTTACGGTTGTTGCGGCTACGGTTGTTGCGATTGTTGCGGTTGCTATCGCTGCGAGTCTTTTGTTCTTGTTTGGTTTCTTCTTCCGGCTTTGCGGCAGAAAGGCCAAGCAAGTTCTTCAGACGACTGAATAGTGACAAAGCCGGCGCAGCTTTTTCAGCTGGCTTTTCTACAGACAAGGGGGCCGAAGTGGCTGGTGTAATGCCCTTAACGGCGGCTTCAACACGTACCGCTTTTGGCTCTTGTGCTGCCGAGGCTATCGTTTCAGTTTCAGAAGGCAGCTCAACCATTTCGTAGCTGGCGCGGGTAGTTTCTTCGGTCACATCATCATGACGTACACGTACGATGCTGTAGTTCGGTGTTTCCATATGAACGTTAGGGATTAACACAACCTGCACCCCCATGCGTTCTTCGATCTTGTGGATATCCGCACGCTTTTCGTTAAGCAGGAAAGTTGCAGCTTCAACAGGCAATTGCACCTGGATGATGGCACTGTTTTCTTTCATGGCTTCTTCCTGCGTGATGCGCAGGATGTGCAGGGCGGTGGATTCTATGCCGCGGATATGGCCGGTGCCATGGCAACGCGGGCAGGGGATGTGGTTGGTTTCACCCAGGCTAGGACGCAGGCGCTGACGGGAAAGTTCCAGCAGGCCGAAGCGCGAAATCTTGCCGGTCTGCACGCGGGCGCGGTCGTAATGCAGCGCATCACGCAGGCGGTTTTCCACCTCACGTTGATTGCGCTGGCTTTCCATGTCGATAAAGTCAATCACCACCAAGCCGCCCAAATCGCGCAAGCGCAATTGGCGAGCCACTTCATCGGCGGCTTCCAGGTTGGTGTTGTAAGCTGTGTGCTCAATGTCGCTACCCTTGGTAGAGCGGCCGGAGTTAACGTCTACCGAAACCAGTGCTTC
>JBAZTJ010000138.1:5344-6068 GCA_041662005.1 Candidatus Methylopumilus sp. | reverse complement strand
TATGGCTCCTTGTTGAAGCTGTCAGAGCGGTAATGCGTGCCGATGAAAGACTCGTCATCCAGCACCCACATGCGCTGCTCGATGATGTGCCGCTCCAGCGGTGCATCATCGCGGAAATCCGGGATCAGTTTTTCCAGCGCATCGGAATACAGAATCGCGCCCTGTACGTTCTTGGAACCCGGCGACTCGCCACGCTCTATCTGCAGTACGCTCAAGCCGGCCTCGGCCAGCCTCAACGCAGCCGCATTACCGGAAGGCCCGGCACCAACCACGATGACATCAAACTTTTCAGCCATAATATTCTCCTTTATCCGGCTTTGCTTTATCCAGCTTTTCGGGCTACAGCCAGATGCGCTTTGAATGCTTCAGTCAGCGCTGGCAGTATCGTCATCGCGTTGCCGATGATGCCGTAATGGGCGAAATCGAAGATGGGTGCATTGGGGTCGTTGTTGATGGCGATAATGACATCGGACGCATCCATGCCCACCCGGTGCTGAATCGCCCCGGAAATACCGGCAGCAATATACAGCTTGGGGCGCACCGTCTTGCCGGACTGCCCGACCTGACGCTCCAGATCCACCCAACCAGCCTGCACCACCGGCCGTGTAGCACCGACTTCGGCACCCAGTACCTGCGCCAAATCCCACACCAGCTGAAAATTCTCAGGCTTCTTCATGCCGCGACCACCCGAAACGATAATGTCGGCAAACGGCAGTTGCGGTTT
>JBAZTJ010000138.1:0-5334 GCA_041662005.1 Candidatus Methylopumilus sp. | reverse complement strand
TTGTCCTGCATCTCGTCGGGAATAAATTCCAGCACCTTGGTAATGATGGAACTCTCCACCATGCCCAGCACATCCTCCACAATGCGGCCATGACGGCTGGCATCGCGATCCGGCATGCTCATGACGCGCGGACGCACTGTGGCCATCTGCGGTCTATAGTTCAGGGTTTGTATAGTGCATAGCAAACTGCCACCAAAGGTAGGCCGTGTTGCCAGCAGGCTACGCGCATCCAGGTCCACATTCAGCTCGGTACAGTCGGCGGTCAGCCCGGTTTTCAAGGTGGTGGCCACACTACCGGCCAAATCGCGGCCCAGCGTTGAGGCGCCCAGCAACAGGATCTCGGGCTGGTATTTATTGACCAGGTCGGTCAGGCCTTTGGTATAGGGTTCGTTACGGTAATCAGTCAGTAGAGGGTCTTCCACCAGGTAGCACAGGTCGGCACCGTAAAAGAATGCCTCGTGGCAGAAGCTGCGTGTAGTCTCACCCGGTGCGCCCATCACCACCCCGGCCAGTTCTACGCCCAGGTTGTCGGCCAGCTTGCGGCCCTCGCCCAGCAGCTCCAGCGAAACCGGATGGATAGCCCCGCGCTCGTGCTCGATAAACACCCAAATGCCCTTGTAGGCTTTGAGCCTGTCATCCAGCTCTACACGTTTTTTACCCGCCGGTTTTTTGGTTTCTGTGGCTTCACTCATTTGAGCATCCTTCTTTCAAAATCATTTTCCGCACATCTAGTTGAAGCTCCGTGTCGCATTTGAACGAAGACGAGGCGCGGCGCCGAAGACAGTACAGCTAGTACGGCAAGGCTCCGCAACGAAGTATTCGTTCAAATGCGGCATGGGATTAAGCATTCTTGGAAATTTCTTGTTCAAGTTTTGGAAACTTGGCAAACATCTTGGCAAGCAGCGTCACGCTCAAATCCTTGGGCTCATTACTTTCGCACTGAATGATCTCAGCCTTGACTGCGCGCGGCGTGGGGGAAAATCCCTTGGAGACCACGGTGGGAGAGCCCTTGAGGCCGGTCTTGGTGACGTCTTCTATCCCGGCCAGCTCCTTGTTCCATACCTTCACCGGGTAGCGCGAAGCACGGAACATATTGCTCATGGTGGCAAACCGCATTTCGTTATTGCCTTCCAGCACGGTAATCAAGCTGGGGATGCTGGTTTTCAGTACCTGCACGCCACCTTCCGAACGGCGCTCGACCACGATTTCTTTGTTCTCGATATCCAGCCCCCGCACTTTGGAGACGTAAGTCAGCAATTGCATATTCAGCCGTTTTGCGATGCCCGGGCCCACCTGTGCAGTATCGCCATCAATGGTCTGCTTGCCGGTAAACACCAGGTCGACCGGCGTATCCTTGTGAATCTGGCCGATCGCCGAAGCCAACGCATAACTGGTGGCCAGCGTATCGGAACCGGCAAAAGCACGGTCAGTCACCAGCACGGCATCATCCGCACCATAAGATATCGCCTTGCGCAATGCGGCTTCCGCCATGGGTGGCCCCATGGTCAGCACCGTGACGCGGCCGCCGTATTGATCCTTAAGCCTTAACGCTTCTTCCAGCGCAAATAAATCATACGGATTCACAATCGCCGGCACGCCCTGGCGCATGATGGTGTTGGTCACCGGATGCACGCGTATCTGCGCGCTATCGGGGACTTGCTTGATACAGACGACTATATGCATATGAACTCCGTGTTTCCTGCTTGACCTGTTACTGCTATCGCAACCTTTGTGCCATGTCGAAAATAAAGTATTTTTTAATTAAAATTCAATTAGTTAATAAGTAATTCCTAGGCCGTTGCGCTTTGTAGCAAACCCGACAAAAGTCTAGGTACGGCGTTCGTTCAGTGTCTGTTTCAGCTTGTTCACGCTCACGGTCTGCACGCCATCGGCATCCTGAAACACCTTGAATACCTTCTCGGTGCTGGCATTGGAGTTCACAAAATCGTTGTAGGCCATTTCCAGGAATTTTTTATAGGCTGCGCGCTCGTCGGCCTCGGACAGGCCTTCGGCTACCGGGTCGCGCCCAAGGTACTGGTGAAAGCGCTTGAGGATATGCAGGCGATTGACGTGTACCACCTGTGGCACATAATCCACCCCCAGAAAGTCGAGGAATTCTTCTGCGGCGGAAAAGTTCTGCATCTTGCTTAGTAAGTTGCTCATGGCGGCTCCAGTTGGTGACTCGGGTTGAAAATTGGATTGAAAATTGGGTTGGGCAGGTCTGGTGATTAATGTCAGGCCTGGGTTTAATGTATGGTGTCTGTGCTGGGGCGGGCAGGCGTACCTGCCTCTACCAGTTGCTGGCGGTTCACGGCTTGTTCGCGCCGCACCATCACCAGCTGCGCTTCCAACTCATCTATACGCCCAAGTAGCGCTGTGACTGCCCTGCCCACGGGATCTGGCATCAGGTGGTGATCAAGGTCTATACCATGCTGTACATGGCGCCGCTGCTCATCTGGTAGCACTACCCGCCCGGGGATACCCACTACCGTCATACTCTCCGGGATGTCATGCACGACCACAGAGTTGGCGCCCACGCGCGCATTGCAGCCCACCGTCACCGGGCCGAGTATCTTGGCACCGGCACCCACCATGACACCGTCGCACAAGGTGGGATGCCGCTTGCCCGCATTCCAGGAAACACCCCCCAGCGTCACACCGTGATAAAGCGTGACGTCATTGCCGATCTCAGCAGTCTCGCCTATGACCACGCCACAGCCATGGTCGATAAAGAAACGTCGGCCTATGGTGGCACCGGGATGGATATCGATCTGGGTAAACATGCGCGTGAAATAACTGAGCCAGCGCGCAGTAAAGCGCATGCCGCGCTTCCACAGCCCGTGGGAGATGCGATGCGCGATAATGGCATGCAGACCGGGGTAGGTGAGCAACACTTCCAGCCGGTTACGTGCCGCCGGATCGCGCTCGAACACGCATTCGAGGTCATCCCGCAACTGGCTCGCCAGGCCGCTGTTGAAGCGGCGCTTGAACATGCTTTTAATGTTCATCGAACTCTCCTATTGTCCAGGCTGAGTGACCAGCAAAGTTTCCAGATACATTTTCCATAAGTCGTCGGCCTGCGGCGTGCGCTTGGTGGTGTTGGCAAACTGACGTATCTGTGCCAGCAGCTGCGGGGCTTCATCGTCCTGCAGGCTGATGCCGAGCAGGGAGTAAACGTGCTTCACGCTATGGCTGCCGGAATGCTTGCCCAGCACCAACTGGCGGTCGCGGCCCACCTCGGCGGGGTCAAAGCTTTCGTAGTTTGCCGGGTCTTTCAGCATGCCATCGACATGCAGGCCGGATTCGTGGGTAAACACCGCCTCGCCGACAATGCTTTTGTTAGCCGCCACGGTTCTGCCAGAGGCCTCCGCGACCAGTTTGGAAATTGCGGGGAAACGCTGCATATCGACCCCCATGTCGATCCCGTGGATACGCCACAAGGCCATCACCACCTCTTCCAGAGGTGCATTGCCGGCGCGCTCGCCCAGGCCGTTCACCGTGGTATTCACATGGCTGGCACCCGCCATCAATGCGGCAATGGAGTTAGCAGTCGCCAGGCCGAGGTCATCGTGTGCATGCATCTCGATCTGCATATCCAGTGCGCCGGATAGCCAGGAGATTCTTTCGTAAGTAGTAAATGGATCGAGCACGCCCAGCGTGTCAGCATAGCGAAAGCGTATGGCACCGGCAGACTGTGCCAGCTCAGCCACCTGCAACACAAAGGCCTGGTCGGCACGCGAGGCATCCTCACAGCCCACTGAAACCTGCAGCCCAAGATCGCAGGCTTTACCGACAAAATGTGAAACCTGTGACAGCACCCAGGCTCGATTGCGCCCAAGCTTGCGCTCTATGTGCAGATCAGAAACCGGGATGGACAGATTCACCAGCCTCACGCCAGACCGCACGCAAGCTGTCAGGTCTTTCTCTGTCATCCGCCCCCACACCATGAGGCGGCTGCGCAAACCCAAAGCCGCAATGGCCTGGATATCCTCTATTTCCGCCTCGCCCATTACCGGGATGCCAATTTCCAACTCAGGAATGCCAGCCCCTGAAAGCGCATAAGCAATAGCCAGCTTTTCAGCCCGTGTAAATGCCACACCCGCCGTCTGCTCTCCATCCCGCAGGGTAGTGTCATTCACAACAGGAGTAATAGGTTGCACGGTAGATTCCAATAGAAGCTCAAAGCTACTAAAGCATCAGCCGTGCCAAATAAAATACTGATAAATTACATATAGTTATGTAAAACAAGAGGTCTTGTGACTGTGTATGGTTTAAGACACTTACAACAAAATTGAAATGTCAGGGTTTAACTCCCGGCTTCCCCAGATATGGATTGCCCATTTATATGATGCTGGCCATCGTTAGCACTGGAATCATAGGCGGTAGTTTTTTTGCTTTTTTCACTTCTGTGCCGCACGGAGTATTTACATAGTTTTACATCAGTATCTCCCCGGGGAAGAGAACCGCCTCTGTGATTCGCATGTCTTAATTAAGTTAACCATGGAGTCACTGGAAGAGAATCATGAAAGCCATCAAGCAATGTGTACTTTTAGCTTTAACCGCAACACTGCTTAGCAGTGGCGTAGCCTTGGCAGACCGTGGCCATGGACACGGTGGCGGACACTGGCGCGGCAATGTCGGCATCTATGTAGGGCCGGGATTCGGCCCCTACTACCCCAGGCCTTATTACGCACCCTATTACGGCGACCCTTATTATTATGGTTACCCTCCTGCTTATTACCCTGCGCCCATTGTCGTTACACCACCTCAACCACCTGTCTATATAGAGCGTGCGCCGCAAGTTCAAGAGCAAGTACAGGAGACACCTTCGTCATCTGCTCCGCCACAGGACTACTTCTGGTATCACTGTGAAAAACCCGAAGGCTATTACCCTTACATCAAAGAATGCCCGCAGGGCTGGCAGAAAGTAACGCCTGAACCACCAAAGGCACAGTGAGCCAGCCATGAAAAAAACTCTTTTTATTGCCACGGGCTTACTGCTTGTGGCAGGTTGCACCACAATCCCTGATGGCCCCAGCAGAATGGCATTGCCCGGCACAGGCAAAAACTTTGATCAGTTCCGCTACGATGACAACAGCTGCCAGCAGTATGGATTGCAGCAAAGTGGCGTATCTGCGAATAAAGCCGGCACTGACAGCATGGCCAAAAGCGCAGTAGTAGGCACTGCAGTGGGTGCCGCGCTAGGCGCGGCAGTCGGGGGGGGCGAAAGTGCGGTAATTGGTGCCGGCACTGGCTTGCTGGTTGGCACAGTTGAAGGCTCAAATGCAGCCGCCACCTCCTCTTATACCGCACAGCAACGCTATGACAATGCGT
>JBAZTJ010000137.1:0-6089 GCA_041662005.1 Candidatus Methylopumilus sp. | reverse complement strand
CAGCCTGAGTGAAGTTATATAAGTGTATGCCCGGGGTTTCTGCGAGCTCCCGCATGACTTTTGTTGAGGCCGAATCACCCATGATGAAAATGGCATCAATACGGTTATCAAGCAATGCTCGGCCCGGTTCAGTAGTCAGGTTGCTAATAAACCGCGTCTGGTCATGCCCATCTATACCATTCTCCTCCAGGATGGCGAGTGCCAAGGTGTGGGTTCCGCTGCCCTCCTCGCCTATATATACCTGCTTACCGGCGAACTGGGAGAGTAAGCTCTTTTTTTCACCGCGATAGAAGACCATCAATGGTTGATAGGAAACACTCCCCAGTGAAACCAGCTTCTCTATACCTTTGATGTTGTCCTCATTGACCTGACCACCCTGGACGAATCCGATATCGACCTTGATTTTTGGATCCATCAACATGCGCAGGTTGTCACCGGACCCATCAGATGGCAGCACCTTGACTGTTACCCCTTCTTTCTCCAGGATTTTTTTATACTTAGCTGCGTGTTTACTGAATACGCTGTCTTTCGGGCCGCTGGCAATAGTGATGGTGCTGGGGGCGGCGGAGTTGAAAAACAGAAAGGCGATCATGCAGACGGTGAAACTGACTATTGATATCACCGCGATTGACCAGATCAAGCTACGACCGTAGATCTCGGTAATTTTTGCCATCAGTTTTAAAAAGTGAGTTTGGGGATTCATCACGAGTTTGCTTGTATGCCTGAAATATAGACCAATCAATTTTACATGCTTTGCATCTGCCTGTTTTTAATTGGTCACATATAATGAAATATCGACATTGTGACAACTGTCCGCATGTTAAAAGTTAATTAATTATCAACAAGTTAGATTTAATTAATATCTGGCATTGGAATTGCACTAGCCCTGTTGTATCTTCAATTCACAAAAGTTGGGCCATCGTGCAAAATCAGGCATCTTTCAAGCATCACCAGGCGGGCAGGCACTGTCCGCATCCGTCTCGTAAAAAAACTTCCGATCTGGGCTTTAGTCTGATTGAGCTTGCTGTTGTGCTTTGTATTACCAGCATGATGCTCGTCACCACGCTGCATGGAAAAGAGCTATATGCCGCGAGTCAGGTAAAGACCATGGCCAATGAGCTAAGAGCGCTTTCAGTCGCCATGTATATGTTTCAGGATAAATACAAGGCGCTACCGGGAGACGATGCCAGCGCCAGCAGCCACTTCAACGCCCCGCTTACCAGCAATGGCAATGGCAATATGCGGATAGAAGGTAACTGGTTTGATACCGGCGCTACCAGCGAGGCCTCACAGGCGTGGCTGCATTTGCGTCTGGCCGGGCTGGAAAAAGGCTCCACATCCACCAATGATCCGGGCTATATGCCCACAAACTTTTCCGGCGGGTTTATCGGCATGCAAAGTGGCTCAAGCAATATCTTGCAGTCGCCAATTATCGATGTCGCCGGTAGCCCCATAGCCGGCAACTATATTGCCTGTAGCCGAGGCATCACCGGCAAAACCGCCCTGGAACTCGACAACTTGATGGACGATGGCAACCCTGGTACCGGCAAGATTATGGCTACACCTGACAACTCATCTTACGCCCTGGGCGCCCCTGCTGCGACTCTCCGCACTGGCGGCACAACAGACCTTAACCCTGCAAGCACCTATATTGTATGCGCTGCAGTCTAGCCAAGCTGATAATGCTTGCGTAGCGCTTTTTTCACATCCCAGGTACAGGACATTCCAGCCGGGAATGTCACCAGATCCCCTTTGGCAAAGGATACGGGGGCTCCCCCTTTAGGAGTTACCGTCACTTCGCCATCAAGAATATAGGCAATCTCCTGCGTGCTGAATGTCCAGGGGAATACCGAGACATCCTTAGACCAGGTTGGCCAGTTTGAGACGTCCAGGGCTTTTAATGTCTCGGGGCTAGGACTATGTTCAACAATAATATTGCTCATGATCTTCTCCTTTTCCAAGGTTGGAATTTAAATCAGGGTTAATTTTGCGCCAAACCCCATTAAATTTACAAAAGTTTCATCAGGATAACGTGACACAAGGCGATAGATTAGGCAAAATGTCACTGCTACAACGCTTTTGCTTATTGTAGTGCGTATCAAAATAATACTGAATGGTTAGTTACCACCTTCAATATCGAGTTAATTACCTGAAAACAATCATGTTGCCCCACGCTTTAATCAGCTTGTGGAAACAGATGGAGATCATATATGTCAGTCCACGTTATTCCTTTTGAACAACTTCGCAACACCGATGTAGGTTCTGTCGGTGGCAAAAATGCCTCGCTGGGCGAGATGATTTCTCAACTATCTGCAAAAGGTGTACGCGTACCCACAGGCTTTGCAACAACGGCAGATGCCTATCGCGAATTCCTGGCACAAAATGGCCTGGACGACAAAATTAATGCCGAACTCGACAAACTGAATGTGGATGACACACAAGCACTCGCCATCTGTGGCAAGCAAGTGCGCGAATGGATTATGGATGCACCATTCCCAGCCGCACTGGACAAAGCGATTGCAGAAAATTATGCCATCCTGACCGCGAAATCAGGTGATGGTGCAACATTTGCGGTGCGCTCTTCAGCGACCGCAGAAGATTTACCGGATGCCTCTTTTGCTGGCCAACAAGAGTCTTTCCTGAACATTCAAGGCCTGGATAACATCTTGCACGCGATCAAGGAAGTATTTGCTTCCTTATATAATGACCGCGCAATTTCATACCGCGTACACAAGGGCTTTGTGCATGCGGATGTAGCCTTGTCTGCCGGCGTGCAACAAATGGTACGTAGCGATATTGGCTGTGCCGGGGTGATGTTTACCATTGATACCGAATCTGGCTTCAAGGATGTTGTATTTATCACTTCCTCTTACGGCTTGGGCGAGACTGTGGTTCAAGGTGCGGTGAATCCTGATGAATTCTATGTGCACAAACCACTGTTGGCACAAGGCAAGCCAGCTATTGTGCGCCGCACCATGGGCTCAAAGCTCATCAAAATGGTATTTTCTGATGCCACTCGTGCCGGTAAAAGTACACATACTATTGATGTAGATGCTGTCGACAGCGACCGTTACTCACTTTCCAATGAAGATATCCTGGAACTGGCTCGCTACGCCATGACCATTGAGGCCCACTACGGCTGCCCAATGGACATTGAGTGGGGCAAAAATGGCGTAGACAACAAGCTTTATATTTTGCAGGCACGTCCTGAAACCGTGAAGTCACAAGAGTCTGCCAGCAACATCACTGAAACCTTCAAGCTGCAAAAACACTCAGCTAAACCTATGGTTGCTGGTCGTGCGGTAACACAGAAGGTTGGCGTAGGCCCGGTGCGTATCGTGCTGGACCCTTCTGAAATGCACCTGGTGCAACCTGGTGATGTACTGGTTGCCGACATGACTGACCCGAACTGGGAACCTGTCATGAAGCGCGCCAGCGCGCTGGTAACCAATCGCGGCGGCCGTACCTGCCATGCCGCTATTATTGCACGTGAGCTTGGTATTCCAGCCATTGTGGGCTCAGTCAACGCAACCGATATCCTACGTGAAGGTGAAATCGTCACAGTGTCATGTGCCGAAGGCGAAACCGGCTTTGTCTACCATGGTGCACTGGATTTTGAAGTAAGCAAGCAAGCCGCGACTGCTCTTTCCAAACCGCCTTGCAAAATCATGATGAACGTGGGAAATCCGGATATGGCATTTGGTTTTGCACAAATACCGAATGACGGTGTAGGTTTGGCGCGTTTGGAATTTGTGATCAACAACATGGTAGGAATACATCCTAAGGCCATTTTGAATGTTGATGCCATGCCATCCGGCATTCAGGCAACCATCCGCAATCGTGCGCGCGGTTATGCCAGCCCTAAACAATTCTACATTGATAAAGTGGCGGAAGGCGTTGCTACCATTGCGGCTGCGTTCTATCCAAAACCTGTGATTGTGCGTACTTCCGACTTCAAATCCAACGAATACAAAAAATTGGTCGCTGGTGATATTTACGAGCCGGACGAAGAAAATCCAATGATTGGTTTCCGTGGTGCTGCGCGCTACCTGGCAGAAGATTTCAAAGAGTGTTTTGCCATGGAATGCTCTGCCATGAAAAAAGTACGCGATGAAATGGGCTTAACCAACGTTGAACTGATGATCCCTTTCGTACGCACACTGGAAGAAGCAAAAGCTGTTACCGAAATCATGGCTGCGAATGGCCTGAAGCGCGGTGAAAATGGACTGCGCCTGATCATGATGTGCGAGATTCCATCCAATGCCCTGCTGGCAGAACAGTTCCTCGAATACTTTGATGGCTTCTCGATTGGCTCTAACGACCTCACCCAGCTCACATTAGGCATAGATCGTGACTCAGGCATTCTGGCGGATGGTTTCGATGAACGTAATGATGCCGTAAAGGTATTGCTGAAAATGGCAATTAATACCTGTAATCGTTTAGGTAAATATGTCGGCATTTGCGGCCAGGGCCCTTCGGATCACCCTGACTTTGCTGAATGGTTAGTGGCTGAGGGCATTCAATCAGTATCACTCAACCCCGATACCGTCGTAGCAACCTGGAAAAGATTGACTAAATAATAATGGTTAACCGTACCGTTTTATTTGTTTCAGATGGCACCGGTATTACCGCAGGCGCATTGGGAAAACTGCTGGAGCATTTCCCTCAGACTCACTTTCATCAAGTGCGCCTGCCGTTTACCGATACGCAGGAAAAAATCAAGCAAGCGCAGGATGCTATCCTGCATGCCACTGAAACTGATGGCGGGCGGCCAGTAGTCATCATGTCGTTAGGCAATATTGAGCTACGCAATACCTTGAAGGAGTCTGACGCCTACTTTATCGACCTGTTCAATACTTTTATCGACCCGCTCGGCATTGAGCTGGACCAGAAGCCATTAACCGGTGCAGGCATTGCGCACAGCGTGATGGGCAGCAGCTACCATGAGCGTATGGAAGCCATCAACTTTACCCTTGGGCACGATGATGGCATGACCAACTCCGGCCTGGACGAAGCTCAGGTCATTCTGGTTGGCGTGTCACGTTGTGGCAAAACCCCTACCAGCATTTATCTCGCGATGCAGTTTGGTATCAAGGCTGCCAATTACCCTTTGATTCCTGAGGATTTTGAACGCGGCGCCTTGCCTGAGGTGTTACATAAACACGTGGATAAGATCTATGGATTAACTATCAAGCCGGAACGCCTGCATTCAGTAAGAAGCGAGCGCAGGCCGGATAGTTTTTACGCATCATTAGAGAATTGCCGCAAGGAAATCGCCACTGCAGAAAACCTGATGCGCAGGTCGGGTATCACTTGGGCTGACTCAACCAGCCGCTCAATTGAAGAGCTTTCAGCCATTATTCTGCAGAAAATCCGTGTCAATACCGCATAAGTTAATGCGTAATTGATGTAGTAGCAATCCCAAAAAAGCCTCTTAGATAAGAGGCTTTTTTGTTAGAAATTCCCCGGTAGCAAGATAGGCTCGTCCATCAGCGCAATCTGCTCACGCAACTCCAGTATGCGATCCTGCCAATAATGCTGGGTATTGAACCAGGGGAAAGCCAAAGGAAAAGCCGGATCATCCCACCTGCGTGCAATCCAGCCGGCATAGTGAATCAGGCGCAAGGTACGCAAGGCTTCTATCAGATGTATTTCACGGGGATTAAACTCATAAAAATCTTCATAGCCACTGAGCAAGTCGTTGAGTTGTGTGCGCATTTCATCACGCTCCCCCGACAACATCATCCATAGATCCTGCATCGCAGGCCCCATTCGGCTGTCATCGAAATCTACAAAATGCGGACCGTCATCCGTCCATAACAGATTACCCATGTGGCAATCACCATGCAGCCGCAATATGGCAACCTCGCCCGCACGCTCAAAACAGCGCTCAACGCCTTCCAGCGCGTGCTTGACCAAGCCTCGATATACATCCTCAAGCTCATGCGGAATAAAGTGGTTGGCCAGCAGGTAAGCGCTGGGCTCACGGCCAAAGCTTTCAATATCCAGTGTAGGCCGCTCCTTAAAATCAGCAAGTGCCCCTACTGCATGTATACGGCCGATAAAGCGCCCTATCCACTCCAACACGC
>JBAZTJ010000136.1:0-6202 GCA_041662005.1 Candidatus Methylopumilus sp. | reverse complement strand
CGGGCTGCTATCTGCAGAAATGCTGCTTAGCGATAACTGCTCTATGCCCTCACTTAAAGTAACGGCTTGCTGACCGGATTCATGCTCATGCGCCAGCACCTTGTCCATGGCCTTGAGAGTTTCTTCGTGACGGGACAGAAAGGCGGACACATCCGCATAATGGGCCAGGTGCAACTCAAACTGCCTGCGGACTCTTTCCAGCAGCCAGTTGGCGAGGCCATCGGCAAACGGGTCGGCTATCGCGATGAGCAAAGCCCCTTCAGCTGTGCGCAAAGGGATGCACTCACGCTGGTAGGCTTCCGCAAACGGCAGCACGTCAAAGTCGGTAGACAACTCATGCAGGGATTTGTTATCCAGCGTCGGGTATTGGAATGCTTCGCCCAGCGCTGCAAGAAAAACATCCTGCGGCAGCTCACTCTGATCTTGCAGCACTTCGATCAGGCGGCGGCGTGACTGCTGTGCAAGCTGTCTTGCCTGCCGGATAGACTCTGCTGAAATGCTGGCAAGCGGCATCTCGGTGATCAGCACCTGGTTCACTGTATGCTCCCCGCCAGATCAAATATCGGCATGTACAGCATGAGCACCACAAAACCGATAACAAAGCCGATGACCAGCATCAGTAGCGGTTCGAACAGCTTGGTGAACCAGTCTATCCAGCGCGCAGTTTCTTCATCATAGAAGCTGGAAATACGTTCCATCATTTCGCCCATCATGCCGCTGCGCTCGCCTACGCGCAGCATCCTCAGGGCAACCGGCGTAGATAGTTCGTTAAGCTCCATCGCGGCAGAAATTGCCTGCCCCTGACGTATCTGCTCGGAAGCTGCCAGCATCCTGACTCGCAAGGCAGGTGCCAGCAAGCCGGTGACCATTTTCAGGGCATTGATGATGGGAATTCCCGCAATCAGCAACATACCCAGTGAACGGTAGAAGCGCGATAGCTGATAGATACGCATGCGCTCACCGATGGCCGGAATACGCCATACCAGCTCCATCAGGCGCGAACGGACGGCTTTAAGGCTGAGCAAATAAGCACTAATGACCACAAACACCGCCACGCCTGTCAGCATGGCGGCACCATGGTTTTCGATAAAGCTGCCAAGCGCGAGCAGTAATTGCGACAGGAAAGGTAGTTCATTGCCCATGTCTTCATAAATATGCGCAAACTTGGGCACGACGTAGCCAATCAGGAACAGCACCACTAGCCCGCCCACCGTGATGAGCATGGCGGGATAGATAGAGGCTGAAATCACCTTTTTCTTTACCTGCTCCACCTGGCTTTGGTAGGCGATATAGCGCTTCAGGGATTCCGGCATGCCGCCGGTTTTTTCGCTGGCGCGCAACGCCGCCACATACAGCGGCGGGAATGCCTGCGGAAACGCCTCCATGGCGGTTGATAAAGGCTGACCCTCGCTCAGCAGGCGCAAAATCCCCTGCAAGGTCTGCCTGACCTCGGGCCGCTGCTCTTTCTCGGCCAGCGCCTCTATCGCCTCCATCAGGTTCAAGCCCGCCTCCAGCAAGGCCAGCATTTCCTGGCTAAACAGCATCAGGGGGAATCGCTCTCTTCTGGAAAACCGGCTCAGCCAGTTGTCGGCAACCAGCTTGGCAGAAAATACGGTATAGCCTAAAGACTTGGCGTGATTAACCGCCATCTGCTCGCTAATGGCATCCAGCCGCAGTGAGGTATATTCTTTGCCGCGTAATACGCTGATGTCATAAAGCATGGTTACCAGCTGACGATGTCAGCCATCTCATCCGTACCGCCGGGCTGGCCATCCTTGCCGAAAGAGAACAGGTCGTACTCACCATGCTCACCCGGGGCTTTGTACTGGTATGGGTTGCCCCATGGATCCATAGGGACGTTTTTCTTGAGGTAAGGGCCAGACCATCGTGGCTCGTTGGCGGGCTTGATCATCAAGGCTGCCAGACCCTGCTCGGTAGACGGATAATGCCCGGCATCCAGGCGATACTGATCCAGTGACTTTTCCAGCGCATCAATCTGCGCACGCGTCGCCTTGACCTCGGATTTACCGATTTGCGCGAAATACTTGGGGCCGACATAGCCCACCAGCAAGCCGATAATGACCATTACCACCAGCAACTCTAACAAAGTAAAACCGCTTTGCTTAGGCCGCAATTTGGAGCTTTTCAGTAATTGAAACATGCCTGCCTCTCACCACGATAAATCAGCTTGATTACAAAGCAGCCAATTTTATGTGACGATTTTGACAGTGATGTTTCATTCACATGACAGCTTGCTTACTGCCAGCAGTAGCAAGGCTCTGGATAACCTCCGCGGGTGAGGTCAATGGCGGCGCTGTTGCCAGGAGATCTAGTGCACTCCTGGCAACAGCTAAGAAAACAGCAAGATTACTTTAACCTGGATATCTCACCTGCAAGGAAAACTAGCGGGTTAGAAAAGGTTTTTCATGTCGCCACTAGTAGCGGCAAGACTGGGGCAGGTTCCTGGGTAAGATATCGGTACTTGAACACTTCCATACTATGCCAGTAGCCTCTTTGGACGGCGTCAAAATCAGGCGCTTTGAGGCAAGCGTGGCGCCGGCTTTAGTGGCAAATAAAACGGAGATGACTGCATTTTCCGGATTGACTTTGATCTCTGCAATATTGGGGCTAGGTGCAGCCGTAAAACCAGCCTCTTCAAGCGTCGCAGGGACATTTCCCGTTTTAAGGTAATAGATTTCCACTAACCTTGAGGCGCCCTCCGCCTGCGCCAGGCCCTCGGTGGTTCTGGCGCGGGTCAAATAGTCCTGATACGCGGGAATGGCTATCGCTGCCAAAATCCCGATGATGAAAATCCCCACAAAAAATGCCACGACCACGCCTACGATCACCCCTGAACTTTTCTTCTCGCCCGAGTCGATCACCACGGTGCCGGAAATCATGTCATGTAACGCCTGCTTACGCTCGGTAAACGGCTGCATGATGAAGCCGATATAAAGTGTCACGTAAGAAAAGAAATGGGATATCCATCTGGCAAACGCGCGAGCGCCGGAGATACGATTGCCATCCAGATCGCGAACCTTGATTCCCAGCCATCTTTTGCCGTAAGTGGCACTGCGCTCACCTGACTCCATCACACTAAAGTAAATCGCAGATATTGCGTAGATGATGATATATCCAGCCAGCGTTGTGGTGTCTTGCGCTGATTTGCTTGAAGATGCGCCAAGGGCAATGATCACGAATGCGGGAATGGAAAACAGAGTAACGATAAACCCATCAATAAAGGTAGCAGCGAATCGTTGCCAAAAGCCGGCATAAACGGCAGCAGCAGGAGCTACTTCAATATCCGCATTAAAAGCATGGCCGCAAGCCAGGCAGAAATGGGCAGTGTCAGGATTGGCTACCCCGCATTTTGTACAAAACATGTGTTCCCCTTGTAGATTTCTATATTATTTTTATACAGGGCTTTATGCCTGTTTTAATTTTCACGAGACTATGAGCTGTTTGCAGGCTTTTGTCTATTTGAGTGTTTGCCCACGCTTATACAAATGGGCCAGGTCTTCATCCTCGCTTAATCTCTTTAGGGCCAGGTCAGGTAACGCTTGTACTCCCAATCACTTACCGAGCGGCAATAGTCTATCCACTCCGGTTTTTTGGTATCCAGATACTCGGCAACGTAATCCCCGCCCAAGGCTTGGGCCAGGCTTGCATCCGCACTTAGTGCAGCCAGCGCTTCACCCATGGTCTGCGGCAGGGTTTGTACGCCGCGCTTGGCAAACTCAGCTTCTGGCCACTCATAGATATCTTCATCAATCGGTGTTGGTGGTACTAGCGCTTGCTCTACACCATCCAGCATGGCGGCAATACTAGACGCCAGCACAGCGTAGATATTGCTGCTGCCGTCGCACAGGCGGAACTCTATGCGTCCGGCCACCACGCGGGCGACTGTGGTGCGGTTGTTGTAGCCCCAGCCTATGTGCGCAGGTGCCCAGGTAGTGCCTGACAGGGAGCGGCCTATGACCAGCCGTTTGTATGAGTTGACCGTAGGCGCATGGAAGGCGGCCAGCGCCGAGCTATGTGCCAGCAGGCCGGCAATGCACTGGCGGCCTGTCGATGACAAGCCATGGCTATCTGTTTTGTCTGCCATCACCGCATGACCTTGTGCATCCGTCAGCGACAGATGCAGATGCAAGCCGCTGCCGGGCCGGTCGGCAAACGGTTTAGGCATCAACGTGAAAGTAAGGCCGGCTTCTTCGGCAATGTAGTCCGCTGCCATTTTGAACAGGATAAAGCGATCAGCCGCCGTCAGTGCGTCGCTATAGTGGTAGTTAAGCTCATACTGGCCGCTGGCATCTTCATGGTCAATCTGGAATACGTCGAAACCGCATGCGGTCAGCCCGGCCTCCATCCGGTGCAGCACATCGCGCACCCGGGCCAGCGCTTTCAGGTCGTATGATGGCTTATCGAGATCATCGGCCGCACTTGGGCACGGCCTGCCATTGGCATCTTTGGTCACCAGGAAGAACTCCGGTTCAATACCGACATTTAACGTCCAACCACGCGCGGTAAGCCGCGCTATCTGGCGCAGTAGCAGGCGTCGCGAACAGCCGTCAAACGGCTCGCCATCAACCAGCCCGCTGCAGACGATACGCGCATAGCCTGGCATCCACGGTAAGGCCTGCAATGTCGTGAGGTCGCCCTGTCCGTAAAACTCGGAACGGGCGCCATGCCTGGGCAGTCCGGTACCCCAGATGGATGGTCCGGCAAAACCGGCACCGGCGCCTGTCACTTCTTGCAGATGTGCCAGGGGAATATATTTGCCTTTGGGCGAACCATGAATATCCACGAACTGGGCGATAACAGTATGCACGCCGGCTGCCTGCATGCGCAGCTTGGCAGCTTCAACGGTTTCTGCTTGTAAAGTTGTGGTATCCATCACTCAGGCCTTGGTTAGCGCGCGGTCTATGATAGCCAGGGCTTCATCGAATACTGCATCCTCAGTCGTTAGCGGATAGAGGAAACGGATCACGTTGTTATGTATGCCGCAGCTTAGTAGGATCAGGCCTTCTTCCAGAGCGGCCTGTTGCACGCGCTTCATGGCGTCGGCTGAAGGCTGGTTGGTGGCGGGGTCAAAGAATTCCGCAGCAATCATAGAGCCCAGACCGCGCACCTGCTTCAGCGCAGGTACTTTTGCCTGTGCTGCCTTGAGCCTGCTCATAAGCTTTTCACCGAGATCATTGGCGCGCGCCACCAGTTGTTCTTTTTCAATGATATCGATCACCGCATGGGCCGCAGCAATTGCCAGTGGATTACCGGCATAGGTGCCCCCCAATCCACCGGGTGCCGGCCCATCCATGATCTCTGCCTTGCCACACACTGCTGACAGGGTGGTACCGCCCGCCAGACTTTTTGCCATGACCATAATATCCGGCATGATGTCGTAATGCTCTGCCGCGAATAGCTTGCCGGTGCGGCCGAACCCGGTTTGCACCTCATCCAGAATCAGCACGATGCCATGCTCGTCGCACTCTTTGCGCAGCGCCGTCATCAATGCCGGCGGTGTCACGTAGAAACCACCCTCGCCCTGCACCGGCTCGATCACGATAGCAGCGACCCGTGTGGCTTCAATATCGGTTTTGAACAGCATATGCAGTGCCTTGATCGAATCCTCTACGCTAACGTCATGCAACTCGATGGGGAAAGGCAAGTGGTATATCTCGGAAGGAAACGGGCCGAAGCCTATCTTGTAGGGCGCCACCTTGCCGGTGAGCGCACTCGCCATGAGGGTGCGGCCATGAAACCCACCCGAAAATGCGATGATGCCGGGACGGCCAGTACTGGCACGGGCAATCTTGATGGCATTCTCTATGGCTTCTGCACCGCTGGAAAAAAACGCGGTCTTTTTGGTATGGTCGCCCGGCGTCAGCGCATTGATGCGCTCGGCCAGCGTCACGTAACTTTCGTAGGGCAACACCTGATAGCAGGTATGCGTAAACTGCTGCAACTGCGCCTCGATTGCCGCCACCAGCGCCGGATGCCTGTGCCCGGTATTGAGCACTGCGATACCACCTGCAAAGTCGATATAGCGGCGACCTTCCACATCCCATACCTCGGCATTGAGTGCGCGCTCTATGAAAAAATTGGCCATGACGCCTATGCCACGCGGCGTGGCGGCAAGTCGTCTGGCGTGCAGGTCTTGGTTACTGGTCACTTTATCGGTCAGGTTATTCATGCGCATTTCCTC
>JBAZTJ010000135.1:0-6238 GCA_041662005.1 Candidatus Methylopumilus sp. | reverse complement strand
CGCAGAATCTCATTGGGGATATGGCGTGAGGTGCGGGTTTCACCGTGCAGGAAAATAGGGATTTCTTCGTTGCGATAACGTATCTCGTCTACAAACTTGCGCAGGTTTTCCAGAGCCTCCGGTTTTTCTTCGATGAACTCTTCATCGTCGATAGACAGGATAAAGGCCGAGGCACGGCTTTGCTGCTGGGCAAACGAGGTAAGGTCGCCGTAGCTGGTCACGCCGAGCACTTCAAAACCTTCCTCTTCGATGGCTTTGGCAAGCACGCGTATGCCAAGACCGGAGGAGTTTTCGGAACGGAAATCTTCATCAATAATGACGATAGGGAATCTGAATTTCATGGTTTGCTCCTGGAGCAGAAATTAGTTGGTAGTCGATAATCGTTAGTTATAACGCACGGATTAACTAACGATTATCGACCAATAACTAGCGGCTGAGCGCTAGATTTTAGGTAGGGTAACGCCAACTTGACCCTGATATTTGCCACCACGGTCTTTATAAGAGGTTTCGCAGACATCGTCTTCATCCGCCTCGAAGAACAACACCTGGGCACAGCCCTCATTGGCGTATATCTTGGCTGGCAGCGGTGTAGTGTTGCTGAACTCCAAGGTGACATAGCCTTCCCACTCGGGTTCGAACGGGGTGACATTCACAATAATGCCGCAACGGGCGTAGGTGGATTTACCCAGACAGATCGTCAGCACATTGCGCGGGATGCGGAAGTATTCGACAGTGCGCGCCAGCGCAAACGAGTTCGGTGGGATGATGCAATAATCAGCATCCACTTCAACAAATGAATTCGGATCGAAATTTTTGGGGTCAACAATCGTGCTGTTGATATTGGTAAACAGCTTAAACTCACTAGAGCAGCGAATGTCATAGCCATAGCTCGAAGTGCCGTAAGACACCAGCTTCTGGCCATTGGCATACTTCACCTGATTGGGTTCGAAAGGTTCGATCATGCCGTGCTGTTCAGCCATGCGGCGTATCCATTTATCCGATTTTATGCTCATAGTATTTAGTGGTTTTGTGATTGATGCTGGTTGTTAAAAGTGCACCCATTATAAGGTACAAAAAGAGAACGCATTATAAGTTGCTTGTGTGACTTTTGTGATTAAAATTCATTGAATTATTAATAAAAAATCCTCATTCCGGCAAACCCCGGAATGAGGATGAACACACATAGGAAACCTGAAACTTACTCGTCGCCACCAAGCTCTATGGAATAGCGCCAGAACTGGTTTTCATGCTCGAAGATCACTTTTGAGGCTTCGGGGTCGCGGCTACCGGCCGGGTATTGATGCACAGGCTTGCGATCCTTGGCCCAGGCTTCAATCACCGGGTCTACCAGGCGCCATTGCGCTTCCACTTCACTGATGTGCAGGTAAAGTGAATTATCGCCTTCCATCAGGTTCAACAGCAGTGTTTCGTAGGCATCGATAGACTCATCGCCGGGCAGGCGATTGGCGGCATCCAGCTGTATGGTACGGGTGGCGATATCCAGGCCGGGAATCTTGGACTGAATTTCCAGCTTGATACATTCGCGCGGCTGTATGCCCAGCATCAGCCAGTTCTGGTGGGTACCATCCTTGCCGAGCTGCATGGGTGACTTTTTGAAGCGGATGGAAATGCGTGTATCAGCCTCATGCAAGCGCTTTGCAGTGCGAATGTAGAACGGCACACCTTCCCAGCGTGGATTGTCGATGAACAATTTCAAAGCCGCATAGGTTTCTACTACGCTATTGCTATCGCCTAGCTCTTCCAGGTAGCCCGGTACTTTCTCGTTGTTAATATCGCCCGCTGAATATTGCGCACGGAAGGCATACTTTTCCAGTTGTTCAACCGGAATAGGGCGTATCGCTTCCAGCACCTTGATCTTCTCGGCACGAATTGCGTCAGGTGTCAGCTCCTTGGGGATTTCCATGGCGGTGAGTGCCATGGTTTGCAGGATATGACTTTGTATCATGTCGCGCAGCGCGCCTGTGGCATCGTAAAACTGGGTGCGTTCGCCCACGCCGAGCATCTCGGTATTGGTGATCTGTACATGGTCGATGTACTGGTTGTTCCAGATAGGCTCCAGAACCGCATTGGCAAAGCGTTGCAGCATGATGTTCTGCAGTGCGGATTTGCCCAGATAATGGTCGATACGGTAAATCTGGCTTTCTTTCAAGTGCTTGGAGAGTGAGGCCTGCAGCGCTTGTGCGGATTTCAGGTCGGTACCGAATGGTTTCTCGATCACTACGCGGCGTGAGTATTTCGAATCATCTACCAGCCCAACGTTATAAAGTTGTTCGACTATGGTTGCAAAGTCTGAAGGACGCACCGATAGAAAATAGGCCAGGTTCTGCGGGAATACGGACTCATCCGCCAGCGTTTTTTTCAGGCGTTCAAACGCAGTTGCATCTTCAGGTGGGTTGCTGTGGTAATGGTTACGCGCGATGAAACGTTTGAACACTTCTTCGTCGTAGCCGTTCTTGAATTTGGCATCCAGCATGCCCTTGATGTCTTTTTGCCAATCTTCGCGGGATACTGCACCGCGACCTACAGAAAGAATCGCCATTTTGGCAGGTAAACGGCCCAACGAATCCAGCCGGAACAGACCAGGCATCAGTTTTACGCGGGAGAGGTTACCACTCGCGCCAAAAAGAACCAGTGTGGATTCATCTATTTGTTTAGTCATTTCCATGCTTTCTGATGAGTGAGCTTCTGAGTTAAATGGCTGCAAAACAGTCGATGACGGCTGTCTTGCAGCGTGGCTTTAATACTTGTTGGATTTACTTATCGCTGACTGACTTGACGAAGTGACCGCCAAAACCATTACGCATCATGGATAGCAGCTTGTAGCTGTAGCCATTGGCATCCTGACTTCTGAAGCGTGCTTGCAAGGCCAGTGTGAGTACGGGAGCTGCAACACCCTGTTCTACAGATTCCATCACAGTCCAGCGGCCTTCGCCGGAGTCTGCAACATAAGGGGCAACCGCTGTCAGTTCCTGGTCTTCTTTCAGTGCATCAGCCGTTAAGTCCAGCAGCCAGCTGCGTACTACTGAACCATGACGCCATAGCTCGGTAATCTGTGCCAGATCCAGATGAAAATCTTCTTTGCCTTTGATCAGGTCCAAACCTTCAGCCATGGCCTGCATCATGCCGTATTCAATGCCATTGTGGATCATCTTGGTAAAGTGGCCTGAGCCTATCGGGCCAACGTGCGCCCAACCATTTTCCTTGGATGGTGCCAGTGCGATCAGGATATCTTCTACAGCCTTGGCTACTTCAGGAGTAGCGCCTACCATCAGACAGTAACCATTGTCCAAACCCCAGATGCCGCCGGAAGTGCCTGCATCCATAAAGCCGATGCCGCGTTCTGCCAGCCATGCACCGCGGCGTTGGCTGTCTTTGTAATTGGAATTGCCGCCATCAATGATGATGTCACCTTTGGACAGCATCGGAGCCAGATCCTGAATCTGGATTTCAGTAGGCGCGCCGCTTGGCAGCATCAGCCATACGATACGTTTTTCTGTTGCATTATCTTCCGTCAGTTTTGATATGGCGTCAGGCACTGAGCTGGCGCCTATCATGCCTTCGTTAGTGACTAGCTGGTTGACGACGTCAACGCTTCTGTCATAGCCAACTACTTTAATACCACTGCGTAACAGACGAGTGGTCATGTTGCCGCCCATTTTGCCAAGGCCTACCATTGCGAGTTTCATTATTTTTCCTTGATGAGGATAGTGTGCCATCATCCTTTTGGGTAAGATAGCGGGTTAAGATTTATGTGCGTGCTGCGCTGCAATTATAACGTGAAGGCTTTACATGATGCAAAACACAAACCAAGAGAATGCTATGCAAAAGCAAGTCAGTCGATGGCATCAGTTTGACAGCCAGCAGGCAATTAACCAGGCCGCTGTTGCGCGTATCCTTGCGGCGGCACAACAGGCAATCGCCAAATACGGCAGCTTTCTCATCGTGCTGGCTGGTGGCGGCACCCCTAAAAGCGTGTATGAGCTGCTAAGCAAAGAGCAGGCAGACTGGGCCAACTGGCACGTTTATCACAATGATGACCGATGCCTGCACGTCGATCATTCCGAGCGCAATAGCCTGATGGCGCGCCAGGCCTGGCTGAATCATGTGTCCATTCCCGCTGAGCAAATCCATGACATTCCCGCCGAGCTCGGTAATGTTGCCGGGGCGAAAGCCTATGCGCAAACGCTGGCCGGTGTGCGTACCTTTGATCTCGTTCTGCTGGGGCTAGGTGAAGATGGCCACACTGCCAGCCTGTTTCCAGGGCAGGCTGTAGATAACAGCGCGGATGCAGTTCCGGTATTCGATGCACCCAAGCCGCCACCGGAGCGCATTACCATAAGTCAACAGCGGCTTAGCAATACGCATGAGGTGATGTTCTTGGTGACTGGCGCAGGCAAACAGGAAGCAGTAGATAATTGGCGCAATGGTGTGAATATCCCTGCAACGCTCATTGCTCCTAAGAATGGCGTGGATGTTTACTATTTTGGATTACAAGCGAAATAGTTCTAAATTATTGCTACAGTGCACTTTAAAATAGCCTAGAGCATAAAGAGTCTGAAGCTTAATTCATAAATACTTTATAAAGTGCGAATAAAAAAATGAATTACAAAAATGTAGTTATTGCAATCTCCGCTATATTTTTTCTCGGCGGCTGTGCCACGGCCAATGTAGTTGTAATTCAATCTGCCAATAAATTAGCCCAGCCTTATCATTTGAAACATATACACGTCCTTTATGTGCATCCTAAGAGAAATGTAGGAGTGGATCAATTTGGAGATGAGCGTGTCACTAGGGTAGATCATGAAGCTTACTTGGCACACAGGAGGTTGGCCGATGAAAGTTTAGATAAGATTCCTGAGGCATTCGAAAAAATAGGAATTTCGTCGGATGTTATAAGGATCGAAGGAAGGGTGAAGCAAGCAAACTCAGAAGGTTTGCAGAAACTTTTTTCAGATAAATATGAAGGACCTATTGTTGTAGTAAAGCCAATCGCAAAAACTTCCTGCCCATATTCCCATACAAAGTGCATCACTGACTTTAATGTCAAAGTCGAGCTCCTAGATACGACCTCAAAAAACCCAACACCGGTATGGAGGGCTGAGATTTTAGCCCCCTCACCAACCGTGATACTTTGGTCCTCGGGAGTTGCGCAAGAGGTGGCACGCGCAATGGTTGAGAAAATGAAAGTTGATAAAGTAATCGACTAGTAACAACAGAGTTTAAGTATTCTGAATCACGATACTCGGAAACTTGCTGCTGTGATCCAGCGCTAAATCTGCCAGTTTTACTGCTGTAGTGCGTGCGATCTGTTTATAGATGGCCGCGATTTTTCCATCAGGGTCGGCAACTACAGTCGGCACGCCACTGTCAGCTTGTTCACGGATCTGGATATCCAGCGGCAACGAGCCTAGCAAATCCACGTTGTAGTCCTTGCACATGGCACCACCACCACCGGCGCCGAAGATATGTTCTTCATGACCGCAGTTAGTACAGATATGCGTGCTCATATTTTCGACAATACCTAAAATCGGGATGCCGACTTTTTCGAACATCTTGAGACCCTTACGGGCATCGAGCAAGGCAATGTCTTGCGGCGTAGTCACGATCACCGCGCCGGTTACCGGGACTTTCTGTGAAAGCGTGAGCTGGATATCGCCTGTGCCTGGTGGCAGGTCAATGACGAGGTAGTCCAGGTCTTTCCAGCGTGTGTCGCGTAACAGCTGCTCCAGCGCGCCTGTCACCATAGGCCCGCGCCATACCATGGGCGTGTCCACATCGACCAGAAAGCCGATAGACATGGCTTGTATACCGTGGCGTTCCATCGGCTCTATGCTTTTGCCGTCAGCGCTATCAGGGCGGCCGGTGATGCCCAGCATCTGCGGTTGCGACGGACCGTAAATATCAGCATCCAGAATACCTACCGATGCGCCTTCGGCAGCCAGTGCCAGTGCCAGATTGACGGCGGTGGTGGATTTGCCGACACCGCCTTTGCCGGATGCCACTGCAATAATGTTTTTGACGTTAGGCAGTAGCGGTACGCCGCGCTGCACGCTATGGGAAACGATGCGGCTGCCGATGTTTACAAATACGCTGCCTGCATTCGGAATGCTTTTTAGCTTGTTTTCAACCTGTGCCTGGATGCTGGCTAGCTGGCTATTGGCAGGGTAGCCCAATACGATATCTACAGAGATATTGTTGCAATCGACCTTGATTGTCT
>JBAZTJ010000134.1:0-6261 GCA_041662005.1 Candidatus Methylopumilus sp. | reverse complement strand
AGAAACCTGTCATTGATGAAACCGGTCATTGTCGTACAACGTAAATCAGTGGTGCTATTACCTGCTGATGTAAAACAGCTGGGAGAGCACCCTTTTCATATGGCGGGGCAGAAATACATCATGGCGGTAGCCGAAGCGGCAGGTGCATTGCCGCTGGTACTGCCTGCCGTTAACGACCATATCGATATGGATGCGCTGCTGGCAATGGCGGATGGCATTCTGCTCACGGGTGCCGTATCCAATGTGCATCCCTCCCATTTCGGGCAGGAAGTGCACAATCCAGAATTACCTCTAGACCCGGCGCGTGACGCGCTCACCCTCAAACTCATCCATGCTGCCATCCGTGCTGAAGTACCGCTGCTGGCAATCTGCCGCGGGTTTCAGGAAGTGAATGTGGCATTTGGCGGCAGCTTGCACCAGGCGGTGCATGAGGCTGAAGGTCTGGCTGATCACCGTGAACCCAAGGATTTACCCATTGCAACCCAATATGCGCCGGTGCACCCGGTGCGGCTGGTAGCGCATGAGCAATTGGCTACCATTACCGGGCTTAGCGAGATGATGGTTAACTCGCTGCATGGCCAGGGCATAGATCGCCTGGGCGCTGGACTGACGGCAGAAGCCTATGCCCCCGACGGCTTGATAGAGGCTGTGCATGTGGATGGCGCAGGGACGTTTGCGCTGGCTGTGCAGTGGCATCCTGAATGGAAGGTGATGGAAACACCGGCCTACCTGGCGATTTTCCGGGCGTTTGGCGATGCCTGCCGTGCACGGGTGGAAAAGCGCGATCAAACAGGAATACACCAAGGGTATATATAGCTACAGATAATCGTATTGAGATCAAAAAAGCTGCTTCGGCAAACAACTAAAAGTAATCAATAGAAGTTCTGGAGAATCAAAATGTCTGACTGTACAAATTTTAGCCACAAGGATATGGATAAGTGGTTGACCGACAACAATGTCACTGAGATCGAATGCCTGGTCCCCGACTTGACCGGTGTGGCTCGCGGCAAGATTCTGCCGCGTGAAAAATTTACTACCGAGCGTGCCATTCGCCTGCCGGAAGCGGTGCTGGGCGTAACCGTGACTGGCGAGTCGCCAGAGGGTCACGAAGGCTATGACAATGTATTTGGTTTTACCGATAAGGATATGGTGCTGCTGCCAGACCCGACTACCGTGCGCCTGGTGCCTTGGGCGGTGGACCCGACAGCGCAGGTGATTATGGATTGCGTCAACCATGATGGCAGCCCGATTGATTTTGCCCCGCGCAATGTGCTGCGCAAGGTCGCCGATTTATACAAGGGGCTGGGCTGGACACCTATCGTCGCGCCTGAGCTGGAATTTTATCTGCTGGCTCGCAATATAGACCCCAACCTGCCGCTCACACCACCGGTCGGTCGCAGTGGCCGCTCGGAAACCAGTCGCCAGTTATACAGTATTGATGCAGTAAACGAGTTCGATCCGCTGTTTGAGGATATCTATGACTATTGCGAAATCATGGGGCTGGAGCTGGATACGCTGATTCATGAGTTCGGTGCCGGGCAAATGGAGATCAATTTCCTGCATGACGAGCCCATGCTGCTGGCGGATAAGGTGTTCTTCTTCAAGCGCACGCTGCGTGAAGTGGCCATGCGCCACAATATGTACGCCACTTTCATGGCGAAACCCATGGAACGTGAACCCGGTTCTGCCATGCACATACACCAGAGCGTGATAGACACCAAGACACGCCACAATATTTTCAGCAAAGAAGATGGCTCGGCTTCGCCTCTGTTCGGCAACTACATCGCCGGCCTGCAGAAATACCTGCCGGCCGCCATGTCCATCCTGGCGCCTTACGTCAATTCGTATCGCCGTATCGTACGCGACGGTGCTGCGCCGATTAATATCGAATGGGGCTATGACAACCGTACCGTGGGCATCCGCGTGCCGATTTCCGACCCTGATGCGCGCCGTATCGAAAACCGTGTGGTAGGTGCAGACGCCAACCCTTACCTTGCCATGGCCGTGACACTGGCCTGCGGTTACCTGGGGATTACCGAGGACTTGCAGCCAACCGAAGTGACCACCGGCAGTGCTTATGCCTCCGATTACCAGTTGCCGCGTGGTTTATCTGAAGCCCTGCGCGTGCTGGAAAATGCCAAGCCACTGCATGACGTGCTGGGCCAGAACTTTATCGACGTTTATCTGGCGGTGAAAGAAACCGAGCACGATGAATTCATGCGCGTGATTAGCCCGTGGGAACGCGAGCATTTGCTGATGCATGTGTAAAACCAATTAATGCAACGTTGAAAAATTGAGAACGCCATGACCTTTACCAGTGATATCCAAGCCATAGATTCCGCACATTACCTGCATCCGTTTACCGACCACAATGGCCTGGCGGCCAAGGGCGCGCGCATCATCACCAAAGCCGACGGGATTTATATCTGGGATTCCGAGGGTGTGAAAATTTTTGATGCCATGTCCGGTCTGTGGTGCGTCAATGCAGGTTACGGCCGCCAGGAACTGGTTGAGGCTGCTGCCAGACAGATGAGTGAACTGCCTTATTACAACAGCTTTTTCCAGACGGCCAATGTGCCCGCGGTGAAGCTGGCGAAGCGCATTGTCGACCTGGCTGGCGATAACTTCTCGCATGTGTTTTTCAGTAGTTCAGGTTCGGAATCCAATGACACTAATCTGCGCATGGTGCGCCATTATTGGGCAACCTTGGGGCAGCCCGAGCGCAATATCATCATCAGCCGCAAGAACGCCTATCACGGCTCTACAGTAGCAGGTGCCTCATTAGGGGGCATGGAAGGCATGCATGCCCAGGGCGGTTTGCCGATTCCCGGTATCGTGCATATCGAGCAGCCTTACCATTACGGCTTGGCGCCTACCAAAGATAAGGATGCTTTCGGTATAGAAGCGGCTGGCTGGCTGGAACAGAAAATACTGGAAGTAGGGGCTGATAAAGTGGCTGCCTTCATCGGTGAGCCGGTGCAAGGTGCTGGCGGTGTCATTATCCCGCCTAAAACCTACTGGCCTGAAATACAGCGTATCTGCGACAAGTACGGAATTCTGCTGATTTGTGATGAGGTGATTTGTGGTTTCGGCCGTCTCGGCAAGTGGTTCGGCTCTGAGCTACTGGGCGCCAAGCCTGACCTGATGACCTTCGCCAAAGGCGTAAGTTCAGGCTACTTGCCGCTGGGCGGGGTAGTCATCGGCAAGTGTGTGGCCAATGTGCTCATTAATCAGGGTGGCACGTTTGCCCACGGCTATACCTACTCCGGGCATCCGGTGGCTTGTGCCGTTGCGCTGGCTAATATCGATATCATAGAAAGCGAAGGCCTGGTCGAACGTGTGCTGAATGAAACCGGGCCATATCTGGCAGAAAAATATGCTGAGCTTGCCAACCATCCCCTGGTCGGCGGGGCAGAAACCATAGGCCTGATGGCAGGGTTTATGCTTATGAAAGACAAGCAGGCGCACATTGCTTTCGATGAAACGCTAGAGGTTGGCATGATCTGCCGCAACCATTGCTTTGCCAATGGACTCATCATGCGTGCAGTGGGTGACCGTATGATCATCGCGCCGCCGCTGGTAATCACCAAAGCGCAGATCGACGAGATGATGGCGCTGATATACAAGTGTCTGGATGCTACCTTGCAAGAGCTGGAAACACTCGGATACCTGGATGATGAAGTGCTCAAAGTGAATACTGCGTAGCTGGCGGTTTGCCATGATAATATTATTTCCACCTTGCACTTGCGGGTTTAAATTGGTGCATAGTTGACAGGTTATTGATGCGCCTGATGCTGTTTGGTCTGGCTTATATACGGATATTCAAGGAGAAATATAAAATGAAATCGCAATTCAAAAAACGTTTCCTGGGTGTGCTGGCAGGTGTGGTGGTCGGGGTCGGCATTGCCTCCACTAGCTACGCCAAAGAAGAAGAAAAAGTACTCAATATCTATAACTGGTCCGATTATCTTGGCCCAGACACCATTTCCAACTTTGAGAAAGAGACGGGCATTAAAGTCCGTTACGATATTTTCGATAGCAACGAGATTCTGCATGCCAAGCTGATTGCCAAAAAGACCGGCTATGACATCGTTGTCCCCTCATCAAACTGGGCCAAGCTGCAGATCGATGGTGGCCTCTATCAGAAGCTGGATAAAACCAAGCTGCCGAACTGGAAAAACCTGGACCCTGGCGTATTGGCGCAGTTGGGCAAGCTGGATCCGGGTAATGCCTACCTGGTTGACTGGTTGTGGAGCTACACCACAGTTGGTATCAACGTGGATAAAGTGAAAAAAGCGCTGGGCACCATGCCGATGCCGGACAATGCCTGGGACCTGGTATTTGACCCCAAGTACACCTCAAAACTGAAATCCTGTGGCGTGACATTCCTGGATACGCCATCCGAAGTATTTCCTGTCGCTTTACATTATCTCAAGAAGCCAGAGTTCAGTACCAATGCGGATGATTACAAGGCAGCCTTTGATCTGCTGAAAAAAGTGCGTCCTGACATCAAGCGCTTTAATTCCGGTGGGCAGATTGAAGATCTGGCCAGCGGTAATGTATGCGTGGCATTGGGCTGGGCTGGTGACTTCAACCTGGCTCGCAAACGCTCGATTGAAAACAAATCAGTTCAGAACATCGTGGCGCTGGTGCCCAAGACCGGCGGTTTGATGTTCATGGATACCATGGCCATCCCGGCTGATGCTCCGCATCCGGGCAATGCACATAAGTTCATCAACTATATCCTCAAGGCTGAAGTGCATGCAGGGCTCACCAATGCGGTGACTTATGCAAACCCGAATAAAGCTGCCACCCCATTTGTTGATCCTGAAATCAAGAATAACAAAACCATCTACCTGTCAGATGCTGACATTGCAAACCTGATTGCCCCGGGTAATGTGGATAACAACACCCGCCGTACCATGACACGCCTGTTCACGCGTTTCAAAACCGGGCTGTAATTTTTACAATAAAAGCAATTGTTGTATCGGGCACCCAGCCTGAAAACAGGGTGGGTGCCTATCTCCAAGCGGTTAAAACATTCTCTGGTAATCACTTTATTTAGGGGTATTTATGGCCACAGCACCAAATGCAAATTCGGCAAGAAAAAGAGCACCAGAAGAATTGCTTCGCGTCGAGGGTATTACCAAGATTTACGATGGTGCGGTCAAGGCGGTGGATAACATCTCGTTGACTGTCGCGACGGGTGAAATTTTTGCGCTACTGGGTGGCTCCGGCTGTGGTAAATCCACCTTGCTGCGCATGCTGGCAGGGTTCGAGACGCCGACGACAGGCAAGATTTTCCTGGCTGGAAAAGATATCACCAGCTTGCCACCTTACAAACGACCTATCAATATGATGTTTCAGTCTTATGCGCTGTTTCCGCATTTAAGCGTATGGGAAAACATTGCATTTGGTCTGCGCCGTGACGACATGGCAAAAGAAGACATAGCGGAGCGCGTTGAATCCATGCTTAGCCTGGTACAGCTTGGCAAGTTTGCCAAGCGTAAACCGCACCAGCTTTCGGGTGGGCAGCAGCAGCGTGTGGCACTGGCACGTAGCCTGGCTAAGCGCCCCAAACTATTGTTGCTGGATGAGCCACTGGGCGCACTGGATAAAAAACTGCGTGAAAAAACCCAGCTGGAGCTGGTCAATATTATTGAAGAGGTTGGCGTTACTTGTGTGCTGGTGACCCATGATCAGGAAGAGGCCATGACTATGGCCTCGCGCATTGCGGTGATGAGTGAAGGTTACTTTCTCCAGGTAGGCTCGCCTGATGAAGTGTATGAAATGCCCAATAGCCGCCAGGTGGCAGACTTTATCGGCAATGTGAATATATTCGATGGCGTGGTGGAAGAGGACGAGTCAGACCACGTGACCGTGCGCTGCGAGGAGTGCCTGCATTATGTGGGACATGGCATCAGCGGCACCACCGGCATGCAGGTAGGTGTGGCGCTGCGGCCGGAAAAAATTCTGCTGACCAAGGAGCGCCCGGAAAGCGAATACAACTGGTGTGCAGGCGAGGTGATAGAAATCGTGTATTTCGGCGCTCACACCACTTACCACCTCAAGCTGGATAGCGGCAAAGTGATTAAGGCACAGGAACTCAATAGCACGCGAGACTTGAGCTGTGGGCTGACCTGGGGCGACAGAGCCTATGCGCAATGGAGCAATATGGCCATGGTCGTATTAACGCAATGAAGTTTAGCCTCGACCAACCTATTGAACCAATCTATTGAATCTGAACTGCCTTAATCTCAA
>JBAZTJ010000133.1:0-6391 GCA_041662005.1 Candidatus Methylopumilus sp. | reverse complement strand
AGGCAGGCGGCAACGATGCAGCCAAGCTCACCATTGCCGAACTGACGAAAGGTGGCGCCAGCACCGCATTGCCGCTTACTGGCGGCATTGTCAAGACTGGCAATGTCTCCATCAACGCGGCCAAGCTGCAATTTGGCAAACAGAGCAACCTGCCCGCCTTCTACCTGCTCTCTGAAAACGGCTACGATAAAACGCCGCCTGTAGAAAAGCGCTCTGATGGCCTGGAAATCTCACATGAATTCACTACGGTAGACGGCAAGCCGCTAGTAAATGCCAAGGTCGGCGAAGAATTCCTGGTTAAGCTGAATTTCCGCAGCACGGACAGGGAAAACGCCTCGCAAATCGCCATCGTCGATATCCTGCCCGGTGGCATCGAGCCCGTGCTCAATGCCCGTGCCGAAAGCGCGCCGACAGAAGCACCTCAATATAACGAGGGCGAAGAAGGCTACAACGAAGGTGCCGGAGAAGCTGCCAATGTCTCCAGCTGGCAAGCCCCGCTTGGCGAAGCCAACTACACTACCTGGCAACCCGAATACGCCGATATTCGCGAAGACCGCGTAGTGCTCTACGGCACACTAGGCCGTAACATCGGCAGCTTTGTGTACCGAGTTCGGGCGACTAACGCAGGCAAGTTCCAGATACCTGCTCCGTTTGCAGAGGGTATGTATGACCGCAAGTTGCAAGGGCGTGGGGTTGGGGGTAAGTTGGAAATTGTGAAGCCATGATTACTAATATACGGCTCATGCTCGCCAGTGTCATCTCAGGCCTATTTCTGACTATCACGATCCCTGCATATGCAACAGACAGTACATGTTTTGGCACTGTATCAAATGGACATCTCGATAGTGGTGTCCAACTTCCTAGAAGCGGATCGAATTTCTCCGCATATAGCACTTTGGGAGCAACGCTAGGAAGAAATTACGTACACTCCAAAGTTGCAAAAATCATTTCAAATGCTTATCAATCTTTGCAAAACGAGAAGCCAAACAAAGTCTTTGTGTATGGCGAAACTGGCTGGGCTAAAGGTGGGCGGATTCGACCTCACAAAACTCACAGAAATGGTTTGTCAGTTGATTTTATGGTTCCAGTAATTGATGCTACTGGCCGATCCGTTCCACTGCCAAGAAGCATTACCAATAAATTTGGATATGAAATAGATTTTGATCAGAACGCAAAATTCGAAGGATATTCAATAGACTTTGAATCAATTGCAGAGCATTTATACCAGCTTGATAAAGCCGCAAAGGCCGCCGGTTATGGTATTGCCCTTGTAATATTTGATCCTCCATATTTACCTGAGCTCTTAGCAACTCAAAAAGGCGGCTATTTAAAATCCAACATTAAGTTTATGAAAGGTAAGGCCTGGATACGTCACGACGAACATTATCACGTCGACTTTGCAATTCCGTGCGAACCCTTAAAGTCTAGCTAGGCTACATTTAGTGAAAAAGCGTGTATTGGTAATCGCCGCAGTGTTTTTTGCTACTCTACTCTTAATTCGTCTATGGCCTCATTCCCCACTCTCATCCTACGCCCCCACTTCTACCGCCGTACTTGCAGCCGATGGATCCTTGCTCAGGCTGTCCCTCGCCGCTGATGAACAATATCGCTTATGGGTGCCGCTCAAGCAGATGTCACCTACACTGATTGATGCCGTCAAGCTGCAGGAGGACCAGTGGTATTACTGGCATATCGGTGTAAACCCTTTAGCCTTGTTGCGCGGGGCATGGCAGACATATTCTGGCGCTAATCGTCAGGGTGGCTCCACGTTGACCATGCAGCTGGCACGGCTAGTGTATGGCTTGAATACGCGCTCGCCCGGCGGAAAATTCAAGCAAGTAGCACTGGCGCTTTGGCTGGAGTCACGTTACAGCAAGCATGACATTCTTGAAGCCTATTTGAATTTGGCGCCGTATGGCCGCAATATCCAGGGGTTGGGTGCAGCGAGCCTGATCTATTTTGGCAAGACCGCAGAGAAACTGACGATGCCGGAGGCGCTGACGCTGGCTGTGATTCCACAGCGCCCCAAGCACCGTGCCAGCCAGACCAGCTCATTGGACCAGGCGAGGCTGCGCTTATTTGCACGCTGGAAAGCCAGCCATCCTAGCAATAAGGCGGATGAACAGTTAGCGCATGTTGCCGTACCTTTGCGCAGCCTCAATCAACTGCCATTCGCTGCGCCGCATTTTGTTGATCAGGTGCTGGCTGATAACCAGGATTTATCCCCAACCCACAGCCGCACTATCCAGACCACCTTGCAACCGCGCCTAGAAGCATTGTTACAACGTCAGGTGAAACAATACGTGGCGCAAAACAGCGCACGCGGAATACATAATGCCGTAGCTATGCTGGTGGATACACGCAACCAGCAGGTCGTTGCGCTGCAAGGCTCTGCGGATTTTGCGAATGCCGCCATTGACGGCCAGGTGAATGGCACACAGGGCAAGCGCTCGCCCGGCTCTACGCTCAAGCCGTTTATCTATGGCATGGCACTGGATCAGGGGTTGATACATCCACTGTCCATACTAAAGGATGCGCCTACTGCTTTTGGCCCGTTTCAACCTGAGAATTTCGACGGGCGTTTTGTTGGCCCCGTGACGGCGCGTGATGCGCTGATCCGTAGCCGCAATATCCCGGCGGTGTACCTCGCCAGCAAGCTCAAACAACCCAGCCTGTATGACTTCATGAAAAATGCGGGTATCACTAAACTGCAATCCGAAGACCACTATGGCCTGGCGCTGGTATTGGGCGGTGGCGAAGTGACCATGGAAGAGCTCGCCACGCTCTACACTATGCTGGCGAATCAGGGGCAGCTCAAACCCTTACGCTATCTGGCCAGTGAAGAAGCAAGCAAGAGTTTGCCCGGCATGCAACTCATCAGCCCGGAAGCGAGCTACCTCGTGCTCGACATGCTGGCCGCCAATCCGCGCCCGGATGGCATCCCCGCCGCCAATGGCCGCAGTTGGACCACGATGTGGAAAACCGGTACCTCGTGGGGGTTTCGTGATGCGTGGACTGTGGGCATCACAGGGCCGTATGTGCTGGCAGTATGGATAGGCAATTTCGATGGTGCTTCCAACCCCGCATTCGTTGGCATAGAAGCGGCAGCGCCCTTGTTCTTTCGCATCGCCGATGCGCTGCCCATTACTATGCCGACGGAGCGCGAACCAGTGCGCTTGCCGCCCCGAAGCTTAAAGCATGTCAGTGTATGCGCCGCCAGCGGCGACCTGCCCAATGCCTGGTGCCGGCAGCTGGAATCCACCTGGTTTATCCCCGGTAAATCGCCTATCAAGGTCAGCACCTTACACCGGCCAGTCATGATCAATAACCTGACCGGCCAAGCCGCCTGCCCGCCTTATGATGCCAATACACATCAGGAAATATTCGAGTTCTGGCCTTCAGACATGATGCGACTGTTCCGTGAGGCCGGCATGCCGCGCAGGACGCCTCCCACTGCGCATTGTGGTGGTGAATCGCCAAGTAGCGAAGGCGATGCGCCACATATCACTTCCCCGCTGACATCGGTGAGCTACACCTTGCGCCTTTCCCGGCCCGACGAGACGATAGCTCTGCAAGCCACCGCCAGCGGCGACGCTCGCGTGCTGTACTGGTTTTCGGATAAAGATTACCTGGGCAATGTCGCCGCCAACAGCGGTGGCAAGGCCTGGCGGCCAGCTAGCTCAGGCTGGCATAACCTGACCGTGGTAGATGACAAGGGCCGCAGCGCTAGCCGTGATGTGCAAGTGGAAATCATGCCGTAAGCAGCATTTACCGTGCTTGGGAGGGATTTATGCCTCAAAACGTTGAGCAGTTGAAAAATCCGCGATTCCCAAAACACTGGGTTGTCGTTGGATAGCTGTTGAACTGGCGGGCTCTTCTTAAGTCGTTCTGGGCTGCCAGTTGCAGGACACAATTGCGCCAGCTGTCAGACTCCGGCTTGTAGCCCAGCTTATTGCAAGCCGGGCCATATACTTGAACCATCTGGTCTACCTCCCGTTCGGCTTGTGCGGCACGCTCGGCGGGTGTTGTAGCGCAAGCTGAGATCAGGGTAGTGAGTATCAGGATGTTGAATATACGCATGGCAGCCTCCTCCTGACATTGAGACAAGGTACATAGCTATCGGGTTCCGTGAACGCTTGCCCGGCCAAACGCGGCTTCTCGCCGGCATGAAGCCAAGCGCCCTAGCTCATGCTGGAATATGACACTACCTGGTTGCGGCCCTGCTGCTTGGCGCGATATAGCGCCTGGTCCGCCGCTGCGGTCAGGGAAGAAAGCTCCAGTCCATTAGCCGTTGAATCCGCCACGCCAATGCTGATGGTACTGTTCAGGTAATCCATGCCATTTTTTTGGGCAGCCTGAGCATAGGCCTGGCGCAAACGCTCAGCCAACCCCATTGCTGCAGCCTCCGTGGTTGAAGGCAGCAAAATGCAGAACTCGTCACCACCATAGCGAGCAAAGTAGTCATCTGCGCGGATTGAAGTTTGCGCAATATTTGCCAGTCGGCGCAGTACCTCATCGCCAACCGGATGGCCATAGCGGTCATTAATGGATTTGAAAAGATCAATATCGATGAGCATGATAGCCAGCATGTCTCCGGTACGCTCACCGCGAGCTTTCAAGCGGGTGGCCTCCTCCTCAAGGCGACGACGATTGAAGGCGCCAGTCAATGCATCACGCGAGGCTATCCTCTGCAAATCCATCAGTAACCGGTAGTTCAGCATCAACAGAAATCCAAATGCCACACAAAGCTGGACCAAGCTGCCAATAAAAAATGATAGTGGGTTCAAGGGGATATTGACATAAAGGCCATAACTGCCGGGTGCCGATTGCCAGATCATGACAGCCCGCACCAACATTAGCAGTACCAGCACTAAGAACGACAGCCCGGTAAACCAGTAGGCGGTTCTTAGTGGCGGCTCTATCCTGACGAGTAACAGCCGCGCACACGCAACATAGACGATGGCAAATGCCACGGAGTTGGCAATGGCGCGGAGACGAATATCGGGATGAATGACACTGAACCAGATAGTCTGCAGTACCACTACGCCAACTATCAGCAACAGCCAATGCCATGCAATGCGCTGCTCCTTGAATGCCTGTATGCCTGTGTATTGCAGGCAGATGCCTATCGCGACAAAGGTTGCACCAAACACCACGGCCCAGTCGTAACCAACCGTTGGAAAAGTATAAAAATAGGACGCGCTCAGCCCAATACTGATGCAGAGATTGGCAATCGCCCATTGGCGGACACCACGGATATTTCCGACATGCAATCCCGCCAGTTCAAACAGGCCGAAGCACATAAACGTCAGCATGGAAAAAATCACCATGATCGTACGAGTATCCAGCCCCATGCATCTCCCCTAAATTAGGGATGGGATTATGCCTGAAAACACGCGCAAACAGGCACTTAAGCTACTATTTTTGTAGTAAAAAACGATATTTTTCAGGAAAGAAGCAGAATATCCTGCGTATAAATTGTCGTCTTACCCCAGAATATCCTGAAGAAAAAACTCCGGTTGATGCGCCTTAATAAAGACAGCAAACTCGTCCACGGACAGTGGCATGGAAAAGAGGAAGCCCTGCAACTTGTCAGCTCCATATTCACGGCATAACCTGGCCTGATCTATCGTTTCTACGCCTTCAACGATGACGACAAGATCCAGGCTTTTCGCCATGGTGATGATAGCCTTCAATACTCGGCAATCCGCTTCACTTTCAGGCACACTTTGCACAAAGGAACGATCGACCTTCAATATGGATGCCGGCAGCCACTTCAGGTAGGCCATTGATGAATATCCTGTACCAAAATCATCAATCGCAACCCTCACCCCCAGCGCCTTAATACGGTTCAGCAGTGCGGATGTCTTCTCAAAATCCGACACCAGCACGCCTTCCGTCACCTCTATGGATATACATTTTCCTGGCAGGCCGGTTTCATCCAAATCTGATTGAATAAAGGTGTACAGGTCATCCTGCCGCAATATCTGTTCATTGGTGTTAACTGCCAAGACGAAATTATCGTCCACGACCTGATGTTTGCGCCATTGCGCGAGCTGCCTGCATGCCAGGCGCCTGTTGGTCGTGTCGATAGAGGCCAGATACCCAAGCTCCTCTGCCACCGAGATGAACTCGCTCGGCGGCAATATGCCCCTGGTGGGATGATTCCATCGCACCAGCATTTCGGCCCCGCAAACCCGTAAGGTTTTTGCGTTAATCACCGGTTGATAGTAAAGCACCAACTGCTTCTGTAAGCGCCGCGAACGCAGCTCGCCTTCCAGCGTGATTCTATGCAGGACCTGGACTTGCAATGCTTCCGTGAAAAAATGAAAGCCGTTACGACCTTCATGCTTGACATGATACATAGCCAGATCTGCATTCCTCAGCATGT
>JBAZTJ010000132.1:0-6417 GCA_041662005.1 Candidatus Methylopumilus sp. | reverse complement strand
GGTATTGGCAATCTGTTCATTGCTATAACTGACTTCGCCGGTGAGCTTGAACAATACGACCTTGCCGGCTTGCTTGCGCACGGTTTCTTCAGCGGGGGCAGGTGCTTTTACCAGCGTCCATTCATCTTCGGCGATAGCATTGTTAATAATAAGATTAGACATTTGCAGTCTCCTTATTGGCCTGTTCACTGGGTTTAGCGTAAACATGGGCCTTGAACGGCGCCACACCGATGCGGCGTACCGTGTCGATAAAGCGCTCTTCATCGGTACGATTGTCGATATACACATCAATCAAGCGCTGCACTACGCCCGGCATTTCTTCGGCTGCGAATGAGGGCCCGATAACCGAGCCTATGCTGGCGTCATTGCCTTGCTTGCCGCCGATAGACACCTGGTACCACTCTGAACCATCTTTATCCACGCCCAGAATGCCAATATGGCCGATATGGTGGTGTCCGCATGCATTCATGCAGCCGGAGATATTCAACTCCAGGTCGCCGATATCGTGCAGGTAGTCGAGGTTATCGAACTGCTGTTGAATCGCCAGCGCGATAGGGATGCTCTTGGCGTTGGCCAGCGAGCAAAAGTCGCCGCCAGGGCAGCAAATAATGTCGGTCAGCAAGCCGATGTTGGAGGTAGCCAGGCCATTAGCCCGCGCTTTTCCCCAAATGGTGAACAGGTCGCTTAATTTGACGTCAGCCAGTATCAGGTTCTGCTCGTGCGATACGCGCAATTCGCCAAAGCTGTATTGCTCAGCCAGGTCGGCCACGATGTGCATCTGCTCTGATGATGCATCGCCCGGCGCAATGCCATGCGGCTTGAGTGACAGAGTAACGGCGCGATAACCTGGTTTTTTGTGCGCATGCACATTGCGTTTTACCCATGCAGCAAAGGCTGGGTTGCTGGCAACAGCACTGTCAAAAGCTGCATCATGCGCGGGCAGGGTTTCGTAAGGCATCTCTTCAAAAAATGCAGACACGCGATCCAACTCAGTCTCAGGGATGGTGTTAGGCGTGTCTTTCAAGTGTGCCCACTCGGCCTCCACCTGCTTGCGGAACTCATCTATCCCCAGTGCTTTTACCAGGATCTTGATACGCGCCTTGTAGATGTTATCGCGGCGGCCATGCATGTTATAGACGCGGATGATGGCTTCGCAATAGGTGAGTACATGGTGCCACTCAAGATGCTCATTAATGACCGACCCCAAGATAGGCGTACGGCCCAGGCCACCACCGACCCACACCTTGATGGCAACCTTGTTGGTTGCATCACGGTAGAACTCCAGGCCGATATCGTGCGCCTGAACCACGGCACGGTCTTCCTTGGTCCCGGATACGGCGATCTTGAACTTGCGTGGCAGTAGGGCGAACTCAGGGTGGAAGGTACTCCACTGGCGCATGATTTCAGCTACTGCACGCGGGTCGACCACTTCATCCGGGGCAATACCGGCAAACTGGTCTGTCGTGATATTGCGGATGCAATTACCGGAAGTCTGGATAGCGTGCATTTCAACCGTAGCAAGCTCAGCCAGGATATCCGGCACATCTTCCAGCTTGGGCCAGTTCAGCTGCAGGTTCTGGCGGGTGCTGAAATGACCGTAGCCCTTATCGTAACGCTTGGAGATGTCGCCCAGCTTATGCAACTGGCGCGATGAAAGCATGCCGTATGGCACGGCGATACGCAGCATAGGCGCTTGGCGCTGGATATACAGGCCATTTTGCAGGCGCAGTGGACGGAACTCGTCTTCCGTGAGCTCACCAGCCAGGTAACGGCGTGTCTGGTCGCGGTATTGTTTTACACGTTCATCAACTAATTGTTGATCAATGGCATCATATTTATACATGGTAAATTCTAATACTTTTCAAGAGGTAATATTTTAATAGAAAACAGGTCCGGCTTATAGTTCTAACTTAATTTTGGTCACTGCAAAATCAGCTTTATGCCCACATAAATCAATATTGCAGCTAATATGATACGCACCCAGTGCTCAGCCACTTTTGAGCTCAGATGGCTACCCAGATAAATTCCCGGAATAGAGCCGATCAGCAGGGTACCCAGCAAGCTGTAATTGATAGTGCCCAGGGTGGCATGGCCGAGGCCTGCAACCAGCGTAAGCGGCACAGCATGTGCAATATCGCTACCTACAATGGTGGTAATTTTCTTGTGCGGATACAGCATAATCAGCGCGGTGACGCCCAATGCGCCAGCACCTACTGAAGTCAGTGTGACTAGGGCGCCTAACACCAGGCCCAGCAATACGGTCACAGGCGCAACATGATGGGGTGCCAGCCAGCGTCCACTATGCACCAGTTGCATCAATTTATCCCGCAGCAAAACTGCTACCGAAGTAATAATCAGGGCCACTCCCAGCCAGAACTTGATGGTGCTGACGGCACCAGTCGACTCCACATTCACGGTTCTTAAAAATAAAATGGTGGCGATTGAAGCCGGTACACTACCCAAGGCCAGCAGTTTGACGATGTTCCAGTCGATATTGCCCAGTTTTCCATGCGCTAAAATCCCCGCTGATTTGGTGATTGATGCATATAACAAATCAGTACCCACGGCGACTGCCGGTTTGATATGGAAAAACAACAACAAAATGGGTGTCATCAAAGAGCCGCCACCCACACCAGTCAAGCCTACCAACGCACCTACAACAAAGCCTGCAACAATGTATCCGAATTCCACGTGGAGTATCCGATTTGAATAAAGGTCGTTATATTAACAGTGATCAACCAAGTGTTTTAGAATATGTTATTGTATATAAACTACACTTTGGTTATATAGGGCGCAAATGAAGCTACATCAATTACGATACGTGCATGAGGTTGCCAGGCAAGGCCTCAACATTTCAACGGCGGCGGAAGCGCTACATACCTCGCAGCCCGGTGTGAGCAAGCAGATTCAATTGCTGGAAGAAGAGCTGAACCTGCAGATTTTCCAGCGTAACGGCAAACGGCTTGTCAGTGTAACAGAGCCGGGAAAAATCATCCTGGGGCTGGCTGAGCGTGTCATGCACGAGATGGAGAACATCAAGCGCGTGGGGGATGAATTCACCCATGAAGAGTCGGGTTCACTCACCATTGCTACCACCCACACCCAGGCGCGTTACCGGCTGCCGCCGGCGGTGAAGGCGTTTATGGAAATGTACTCCAAAGTCAAGCTCACCATCCACCAGGGCAACCCCACCCAGGTGGCGGAGCAGGTGGCCAGCGGCGAAGCGGATATCGGCATTGCCACTGAAGCGATCAGCAATTACGAAAAACTGCTGTGCATTCCCAGTTACCAGTGGAACCGCTGCGTAGTCACACCGCACGACCACCCACTGCTGCGTGATCCGCCACTCACATTAAAGAAAATCACCCAATACCCGCTGATTACCTACGACTTTGCCTACACCGGCGGCTCTCTGGTGAGCAAGGTATTTGCCGAAGCTGGGCTGCAACCCAATGTGGTACTCACCGCTATCGATGCCGACGTGATCAAGACTTACGTCACGCTGGGGCTGGGTATAGGCTTGCTGGCGACCATGGCGTATGACCCAGAGCGCGACAGCAATCTGGCGATGATAGATGCCAGCCATTTGTTTCCGCAAAGTACGACTTATTTAGGGATTCGGCGAGATGCCTATCTGCGGGGTTATGTGTATGGGTTTATCAAGCTGCTGGCACCTGAGTTTGATCAGAAGGCGGTTACTGCGGCGCTTAAGTCGCATGATTAACTATTCATTACAGTAGTTGTATAAGTGCGCCGTTCTGAACGGGTGAGAGGTTATACATAAAACCCTGCCAGCCAGCACGTTTGGCATTGGCAGAAAGTGGCTTTCTGGGTGTAAATAATGACGAATTCTGAAAGTCAGTTGGTAAGTAATAAATGGCTTGCCCTGTGGTGGTTTTTAAAACCAAATACAATGAAAAATAAATGCCAGAATCCATACGATCTTTCTGAGGTCCCCATGCTGCTCCCAATACCTGTTTAGGTAGCGTAAGAGTTTTCACATTCATCGCTTTAACCTGTGCAAGAAACCCGCAAAAATCGCAAATGAGATCTGCACATTTGAAGTTTGTAGGAAGGCGTTTTAGTGTTGCAGTCCTCTTGCATTTAGGGCAATAGCAATGTTTGGCAACAAGCTGTTCCCCCACGCCCCTAGATCTTGTTTTGCAGTAGCCATATGGTTTATCCGTTATAAATTGATTGCCAATGCTTTCGCAATTAACCCTACATCCCTCACCGCCTGCTCAATCGCAGGCGTCCATTGATGGCTGAAATTCAACCGGATGTAATTCGTCATTTCCATTTTGCGCGTGAATATCGGGCCGGGTGCAATGGAGATGCCTTTTTGGATGCAGGCATGGTAAAGCTTTAATGCATCAATGCTCTCCGGTAGCTTCACCCAGACTACATACCCGCCGCGTGGTGCAGATATCGTGGTGCCTTCCGGGAAGCTGGCTTCTATGCAGTTGCGCATCAATATGTAGTTGGAGCGCAGCGTATGGCGCAGGTTTTTCAGGTGCTGGTTGAAGCTTTCGCGCTTCATGAATTTGCTAATGGCGATTTGTGGCGCAGAGGGGATGGAGAGGCTATTGAGGAACATTAGCTTCTCTACCGAGGCACGGTATTGCCCGGCTGTGGTCCAGCCTACGCGGTAGCCCGGGGCCAGCGATTTGGAGAATGAGGAGCAATGCAGTACCAGGCCCTGCGTATCGAAGTACTTGGCGGGTTTGGGCGGCACTTCGTTGAAATACAGTTCCTGATACACGTCATCCTCAATCAGCGGGATTTTGCGCTCTGCCAGAAAGTCTACCAGCGCTTTTTTTTTGGCCTCTGGCATCAAAGTCCCTAGCGGGTTCTGGAAGGTGGTGGTGAGCAATACCGCCTTGATGTGCACGTTCTCTGTAAGTGCGGCCAGCGCATCCAACTCTATGCCTTCAGTCGGGTGGGTGCGTACCTCCGCCACTTTCATGCCCATGCGCTCTATCGCGTGCGCCAATGCGTAATAGCCTGGTGCTTCTATGGCGATAGTGTCGCCGGGTTTGGCCACGGCTTGTAGGCACAGGTTGATAGCCTCAGTGGCGCCGTGCGTAATCACAATGTCGTTAGGCGAGATATCCAGCCCGTAATCCAGGTAGCGCCGGGCGATCTGCTGGCGCAGGTTTTCGTTGCCGGGTGGCAGGTCGTTCAGTACGCCCCATTCGGCATTGTCGCCAGTAATGGCTTTTTCATATTGCTGGATTTTCTTGATGGGGAACAGCTGCGCATCGGGGAAGGGGGAACCTAGTGGAATAGTCCCGAACTCACGGATAGAGCGCAGCGTAGTGAGCACGATTTCCACCTGCGACAGGTTCAGGTTCTCGGCTACTGGTGGAGTGCGTTTGGTTTTTTGTTGTCTGTGGGTGACGAAGTAGCCGGACTGCGGATGGCTATCGATGATGCCTTCCTGCTCCAGTATCTGGTAGGCCTTGATAATGGTGCTGATGCTGACATCGTATTTCTTGCTGGCCTGCCGCACGGAAAATATCTTTTCGCCGGGACGCAATACGCCTTCGTCTATCATCGCGCGGATGCGCGCGGTTACGGCGGTGTATAACTTCATCGGGAATGGGTTGCTTGATTAGGCTGAAGACCAAATTATAACCAAGCAGCTGTAAATACCAATTAAAGCTTTAGAAAATTATTGCCAGGTTTTATATATACCCTCCCCAAAGCAGGGGGAGGGTTAGAGTGGGGGGGTAGAAAATGACATTTTTCTATACTGGTTTATTGCCCCTGCTGTTTAGGCTGCCTCGGCCGACTGGCAGAACTCCATGCCTTGTGGCGTGAGCGTCGTTGTCCAGCGGCCGGATTCGTCGCAATGCACTTTAACCAGCTCATAGCTCTCCAGCGCAGTCAGCTGGCGCTGCAATGTGCTCATACGCACGCCCAGCCGCTTGCACAGGGCTGCCATGGGGATCACCGCACGGCCTTTCAATGTCTCCAGCAGCATTTGCTCCATCAGTAGCGACACCATGGAGTGCGTGGCGTCTTCAGATTGGGGTTCGATTCTAGTTTGCAGCATGGTGTCTCTCGATCAGGACTGGCACCGATTTTGAGGTCGGGGTGTAAGAGAGGTCGGCTACGCTATCCAGCGGAACCAGGTTGTTGGTTTCCGGATAGTAGCCGCCGAGACAGCCTTGCGGAATATCGTACTCAACCAGCATGAAGCGCTCTGCACGGCGGGATATGCCGTCATCCCAGGTACTGACCAGATTGACGTATTCGCCCGCTTTGAGGCCTTTGCTGGCAAGGTCGGCCGCGTTGATGAAGACGACGCGACGCTCACCGAAAATGCCGCGATAGCGGTCATCCATGCCGTAGATGGTGGTGTTGTACTGGTCATGCGAGCGCGTGGTCATCAGTTGGAATACGTCTGTACCG
>JBAZTJ010000131.1:0-6485 GCA_041662005.1 Candidatus Methylopumilus sp. | reverse complement strand
AGGATCATCTGGGTGGCTTTTTAAGGACCTGTTTCTATACATGAGAAATGCCTCAGATTCGCGATGCGCATGCTCCCGCTTCAGCACCCCCACGTTTCTGATAAATCCCGCCAATGACCTGACGGTATAAGCACCGCGACTAAAGCCAAAGAAGTAAAGCTGGTCGCCTATTTCATAGTTATGCACAATGAACCTGTAGCAATCCATGATGTTTTTATCGATTCCCGCGCCGCTAATACCACCCATAAGGACTTTCCTATCAGTCCCGATGCCCCAATCATAGAAAGTGATTTGCTTCACATTGCCGGCACTCGGTGCTACCGCCTCGGCAAGCTGCAAAACGTTGGTTTCAAGCCCGTTTTCCGGAGAGTTCCACGTACCATCAGCAAATATGACTATTCTTTTCAAGATCGCCTCCACCGTTAATAGATGTCTTAGAAATAATCCAATGATATTTGCCAAACCGGAGCCGGCACTCGGAGAACCGCACCAGCATTGGCTCAGAACATCATGCTTGGGATTGCTGGCTGGCAGTGAGTCGGGAAGACATAAACTAACCCAATATAATCATTGCACTAGAATGTAAAACAATACGCTTTTCGCCTGCGGAAATCTTAAAAAATTCAAGGGGTAGGTACTATCCATCAATCACAATAAAAATAGGCAGGGATAGCTATTGTTGATGCAGGCTACAAACTGGCTGTAGAAACTGGAGAGGGAAATGCTGATGAGGAATAACCTCGGGTAAAAAGTTATCGCTACGACATTAAAACTGGTCGGCACCTGAAGTTGCCGACCAGCTAACTTTACACGCCAGGAATGCCTTTGGAAGTGATACGCAGCAGTGATGATTGCAACACATCGATCTCTGCATAAGTATTGTAGAACGCAAGAGATGGCCTAACCGTAGTTTCAACACCAAAGCGACGCAATATCGGCTGCGCACAATGATGCCCGGAACGGACAGCAATTCCGTCGGCATTGAGGGCGGCACCGACCTCTTCGCTTTTAAAACCATGCAGGTTAAATGACAGCACACTGGCTTTTTCACTGGCAGTACCTATCAGGCGTAAACCGGGTACCTTAAGCAAAGCCGCGGTCGCATATTGCAATAGCTCGTGCTCGTAGCGGGCAATATTGTCCATACCGATGCGTTCAACATAATCAATGGCCGCGCCCAATCCAACGGCATCTGCAATATTGCCGGTGCCAGCCTCAAACTTGGCGGGGGCCTCATGATAGATGGTCTTGTCAAAGGTAACGTCCTGAATCATATTGCCGCCGCCTTGCCAGGCAGGCATGTCATTAAGCACCTCAGGCTTGCCATACAAGGCACCTATGCCTGTCGGGCCAAACACCTTATGGCCGGAGAATACGAAAAAATCAGGATCCAACAGTTGCACATCGGTTTTCATGTGCGAGACAGATTGTGCGCCATCCAGTAGCACCTTCGCCCCTGCACTATGCGCCATCTGTATCATTTGCTGTGCTGGCGTCACGGTACCCAGTGCATTGGATACCTGAGTGAATGACACCAGTTTGGTCCTGGCAGTAAGCAGCTTCTGGTATTCATCCAGGCGCACCTGGCCAGTATCATCCCCCGGCGCCACCTTTAGTTTTGCCCCTGTCTCGGCACATAGCTGTTGCCACGGCACAATATTGGCGTGGTGCTCAAGATGGGTAATAACTATCTCATCACCCTCACTCAGATGCTTCTTGCCCCAGGTTTTGGCAACCAGGTTAATGGCTTCGGTAGTGCCACGCACAAACACGATATTGTCCACCGAAGGCGCGTTGATAAAATTTTGCACCTTTTCCCGCGCCCCTTCGTAGGCATCGGTGGCACGCGCAGCCAGCTCATGCGCTGCACGATGAATGTTGGAGTTCTCATGCTGGTAAAAATAAGCCAGCCTGTCGATGACGGATTGCGGCTTTTGCGTGGTTGCCGCATTGTCCAGCCAGATCAGTGGGCGTCCATTCACCAACTCGCTGAGGATAGGAAAATCCTTGCGGATCAAATTGGCATCAAACGGCGGATGGGCTGCCGGGGCAAGGTCTGCCGCCGGGTTTCCGCTAACGGACCTGATGAAGTAAAAGTTGCTACCCGCTGCTTTGCTTTGCACTGCAGGTTGCGTAGCAATGACGCCCGGATTCGCAGTTAAGCCTGGCACATTGCCACCGAGCAAACCATTCAACTCTGACTGATACGGAACATCCACGCCACCCAGCAAGGCACGGATATCAAGATCACTCACGATATCCGGAGCATATTGCAGCTGATAGGCATAAAGTTCAGCCACTTGTGGTGGCACCTCGGGCTTGACCGGCAACTGCGCCAGCTGACTGAGATCAGGCAGGCCCAAAGCACTACTAGCTCCCGAACCTGCACCCAGAGGAGTCAAGGGAGTCGCCGCATCGGGCATGGATGCGGTTGAAGGTATCTGGGGACTAGCCGCTGCGAATGGAGACTGTAGCGGAAAACCCTCTGCGTAAATCTCATTGGCAATGCGTGCAAGCTCTGCCACATCCAGATGCCCGCCCTGGCTCGCCTCACGACCGACAACCAAAGCAGCCGCCATCCTGGGATGTTCGCCCGGAAGCGCAGCCAGAATTGCTTCCGGCTCGAATGATGACAAGTCGTTAAAGTTACTTGTAGTCATAGTAGTTGCCTACGTCAACATTCTCCAATACGGCAATAGCATCTTCCGTCAGCACTGCGAGTGAGCAATACAGGGATACCAGGTAGGAGGCGATCGCCTTGTGGTTGATGCCCATAAAGCGTACCGACAAGCCCATACTTTGCTGGCCTGGCAGGTTAGGCTGATATAATCCGATTACCCCCTGGCGGCTTTCGCCTGTGCGCAATAGCAGGATATTGGTTTTGCCCTTGGTCACTTTGAGCTTGTCGCAAGGGATGAGTGGAATACCGCGCCACGTCAGGAACTGTGAACCAAACAGCGCCACAGTCGGCGGTGGCACGCCACGGCGTGTGCATTCGCGGCCAAATGCCGCAATCGCCTGCGGATGGGCCAGGAAAAAAGCCGGCTCTTTCCATACCTTGGCAATCAGCTCATCCAGATCATCGGGTGTTGGCGAGCCGGTGCGTGATTTAACTTTCTGGGAATCGGCAACATTGTTTAACAGGCCATATTCCTTATTGTTGATCAACTCGCTTTCCTGACGTTCCTTGACAGTTTCAATGGTCAGGCGCAATTGTTCCCGAATCTGGTTGTGCGGGCTGCTATACAAATCAGACACACGGGTATGTACATCCACCACGGTATTCACGGCATTCAACACATACTCACGGCCCCACTCCTCATAATCCACAAAGGTGGCTGGCAACTCACGCTCATCCTTGTTGGAGCAATCCACTTCGATCGCATTCGGGTCTTTTGCTTTGTTAAGGCGATAGATACCCGCCTCCACCGGCACCCACTGCAACAGGTGCACCAGCCAGCGCGGGGTAATGGTGCTGAGCATGGGCACGCTTTTGGTCGCATTGGAAAGCGTACGGGCGGCTACATCACCTAATGCGGTATGGCCTTGATGAATGTCTGTCATGTAATTCTCCTGATGAATAAATAGTAAATTTCAGTGGTAGTGCAAAGGTTATTTAATGATTGATGGCTGAGGCTTTCTTGTCAGAAACTGTAGTCAGGCCGGAACGCATCTGCGCCTGGCTGATATTGCTACCGGCTGGCACGCTATGCGTGAGCCAGACATTACCGCCTATGGTCGAGCCGCGGCCTATGGTGATACGGCCAAGAATGGTTGCACCGGCATAGATGACCACATCATCTTCAACGATGGGGTGACGCGCATTTCCCTTGATCAGCGCGCCATCTTCGTCCGTCGGGAAGCGTTTTGCGCCCAAGGTCACCGCCTGATATACGCGCACATGCCTGCCGATTATCGTGGTCTCTCCGATGACCACGCCTGTGCCATGGTCGATAAAGAAGCTCTCTGCTATCCGCGCACCGGGATGGATATCAATGCCTGTTGCCGAATGCGCAATTTCGGAGATCATGCGGGCAATGAGCGGTAGGCCCAGGCCATGAAGCACATGAGCAAGCCGGTAATGAATAATGGCATTGATCCCCGGATAACATACCAGCACTTCATCCACACTGCGGGCTGCCGGGTCACCCTCGAAGGCGGCACGGATATCGGTATCCAGCACTTCACGTACAGCTGGTAGTTTCGCGGCAAATTCACGAACTATCTCTACGGCAAAATCGGATTTCTTCAGGACATTGCCCGCCGCATCGGCAGCGTAATACAGCTCCAACTTGGTCTGCGCCAGCAGCTCACGCAGCGCCACATCAAGGGTATGCCCTACGAAGTAATCAATGCCCTCCTCGCGCAGATCCGGCAAACCCAGGCGATTTGGAAACAAGGCCGCGCCCAAGCCCTCAACAATAATCTCAAGCGCTTTGCGCGAAGGTAGCTTGGGCGGCCGGTCTCGTCGCTTTCTGTGCTCAAGTGATGCCAGGCGTATATCCCGCAATTGGCTGACGATTTGGCTAATGCCTAAGTCGCTGCAAATCTGCGTCTCGTTAATTTCCGGGAGTTTATTCATGCTCATATGCACAACCTCGCTACAAAATCCCAAGCCGTAAAAACAAAAAAGCCAGCGGTCTTTCGACACGCTGGCTTCCGGTTGTCCGGTCAGCACACGCTAACTATAGGTTTAAGGCTCGAATTCTATGAATTACTTGGTAGCGGACTAGGTTTTTTGCTCTTTCAAAACGAATGATTGGTTTCAATATACACCACTCAAACAAGTAAAAAAAGCCCATCTTTAAAGTTTAACCAAGTCTTTTTAATATTCAAAATTATTATATTTATATTTATTTATATTCTTTTACATTATTAAATGTCCTGCTTATAGTGCACGCATTCACTCACTACACAGGCACAAAAAATGTTCAGAAAACTGCTCTTGTTATCACTATTTGCCTCATCCAGCGCATGGGCGGATACCACATTATTAAATGCTTCCTACGACGTGACGCGTGAGTTTTATAAAGACTATAACCCTGCTTTTGCCAAATACTGGAAACAAAAAACCGGCGAAACCATCACTATCAATCAATCGCATGGCGGCTCAAGCAAACAGGCTCGGGCAGTGGCGGATGGCCTGGAGGCTGATGTCATTACCATGAACCAGGCGAATGACATTGATATCATTTATGAGCGCGGCAGGCTGATACCTAAAGACTGGCAGAAACGCTTGCCCAATAGCAGTTCACCCACCGCCTCCACCACCGTATTTCTGGTGCGAAAAGGCAATCCCAAGCACATTAAGGATTGGGATGACCTCATCAAACCAGGTATCGCTGCGGTAATTGCCAACCCGAAAACCTCAGGCAACGGCCGCTACAGTTACCTCGCAGCATGGGGTTCCGTCATCAAATCCGGTGGCGACGAGGCCAAAGCCCGCGACTTTGTAAGTAAGCTATTCAGGAATGTTCCGGTACTCGATACCGGTGGGCGCGGCGCGACCACCACGTTTGTACAGCGCGGCATTGGCGATGTATTGCTGACTTTCGAGAACGAGGTTTACCTGATCAAGAAAGAACTGGGCAATGACGACTTTGACGTGGTGTACCCATCTGCCAGCATCCTGGCCGAAAACCCGGTCAGCATCGTGGACAAGGTCGTCGATAAACGTAAATCACGAGTACAGGCTCAAGCCTATCTGGACTATCTGTATTCGGAAGAGGGTCAGGAGATTGCGGCCAAACACTACTTGCGCCCTCGCCTGGAATCAGTAGCAGCCAAGCATAGTGCCGATTTCAAGAAACTGGATTTATTTACGGTAGATGAAATTTTTGGTGGATGGGCCAAAGCCCAGAAAACGCACTTCGCCGACGGCGGCGTATTTGATCAAATTTATACCAAGTAAACGGGTTCCAGGTAACCAGGTCTACAAGTAAGCAATTAATAAGGAAACAAAACATGACTCAACCCAACACTGCAGCCACCCATGTTGAACAACTGCGCTTACAACTCAAGGAATCGCTATTGCTGGACCTCGATGACTATGGCCTGGCCGAGCAATCCACCGGGGAGTTCAACAGCACCTACCTTGGCGTGCAGCTAAATAGCGCTTTCCAGCCCATCTATGACAGCGAAGTCGGCGAGCTTTTCGGCCACGAAGCTTTATTGCGCCCATCACTTGGCGGGGAGTTAGCAAGCAGCCCTGAGTTTGCTTTCAGCTACGCAGAACAGGCAGGAAAACTAGTGGAATTTGACCGTGTCAGCCGCACTTTGCATGTCCTCAATTTCCGCCAGATCTATGCAGAGAATGGGTTGCTGTTCCTGAATGTGCACCCCAAGCTGCTAATCAGTGCGAATGCCCATGGCAAAGTATTCGAGCGCATCCTGCACGCTAACTCAATCCCCACCGAACGCGTGGTGATCGAGATTCAGGAGGGCTTGGTTGATCAGGACAAGCAACTGACTGAGGCTATTGATAA
>JBAZTJ010000130.1:0-6843 GCA_041662005.1 Candidatus Methylopumilus sp. | reverse complement strand
GGTATTTATCACAAAATGTAATGCCAATAAGATGCAAACCTTCTACAACAGTTGGAGAAATATCATGGATCAGAAAATTGCTTTTATTACGGGCGGTAGTCGCGGGCTTGGCAAAAACACAGCACTGGCAATGGCAGCACAAGGCATTGATGTGATTTTGACCTACCATAGCCAAAAAGCCGCAGCAGATGCAGTAGTTGCCGAGATCGTGGCGATGGGGCGCAAGGCCGTGGCGCTGCAGTTGGATGTGAGCAACGCTGCTAACTTTACTGGCTTTGCAGCGCAGTTGAGCGAGGCTTTGCAATCTCACTGGCAGCGCACCCGGTTTGATTATTTAATCAACAACGCGGGCACTGGCATTTATGCATCATTTGCAGACACCACCGAAGCCATGTTTGATCAGATGCTGAATATCCATCTCAAGTCGGTGTTTTTTCTCACGCAAAAACTATTGCCACTCATCAATGATGGTGGCCGCATCGTCAATATCTCCAGCGGGCTCGCACGCTTTGCCATACCTGGCTACATTGCCTACTCTGCGATGAAAGGCGGTATAGAAGTGCTCACCCGCTTTATGGCAAAAGAACTAGGTGCACGCAAGATCGCCGTAAACACGGTAGCACCCGGCGCCATTGAAACAGATTTTGGTGACGGCCTGGTACGCGATAACAATGAGGTGAATGCTTATATCGCCTCGCAAACCGCACTAGGTCGTGTTGGGGTGGCAGACGATATCGGCCCCATGATCGCCTCACTGCTATCAGAAAATAACCGTTGGGTTAATGCGCAACGCATCGAAATCTCTGGCGGGATGCTGATTTAAGATTGCGACTTTAAAAGCCAGGCTGTCTCGGTAGAGGCAGCTTTTCCTTTCATGCCACCCTCAACCTCTCTGGTTTCAAGCGCAGCCAGAGTGTAGGTAGCGCCATAGTGTTGCTTGAGCTCCTGCCCGCTGACCGAAAACGGAGGCCCATCCACCAGCGACTGGTCATACTCATAAGCAATCACCAGCTGTGGCGCAGCTTGGGTGATATTCAATAAATGGGATGCATATTGCTTTCTGGTGTCCGCAGGCAGGGCGACGATAGCTGCCCTGTCGTATATCGCATTAACCGGCCCCAAATATTCGGTAGTCAGGTCAAAAATATTGCCCACAAACAGGTCGATATTTTCTGCGCTGTAGTGTATCAACGCCCCAACCTTGGTGATCTTCGGCTGTAAGCCTAGTGATTCAAACAGCTCAGCAATCGCAATCTCGCTCAGCTCCGCACCAACTACCCGGTATTCACCTGCGAGCAGCCATGCAATATCCAGAGTTTTGCCGCACAAAGGCAAAAATACACGGCTGCCTTTCGGTAAATTCAATTTCTCAAAATGCGCAACCAGCAAGGGGTTTGCCTGGTTCTGATGAAACGCGATCTCACCACGCTGCCATTTGTTATGCCAAAAACTTGCTTCCATATTCAACTCCTCAAATTTCTCATCTGTTAATAGTATGTCACCGATATCTAGACTTTTACATGGTATCTGGTGACGACATGGGCCAGAATACAAGTTCAAGTCGACTTGAAGTCAAGCGCTGAATTTGAAAGGTGAAAAATGGATATTGCCGAGGTCGCAAAAGCATCCGGGTTGCCCTCATCAACCTTGCGATTTTATGAAGAAAAAGGGTTGATCCAATCCAATCGCAGCAGCGCTTTACGCAGGCAATACGGCGGCAATATTCTGGAAAGGCTGGCACTTATCTCCCTGGGTAGAAATGCCGGCTTCTCGCTGGATGAGATTGTGGAAATGTTCACCCCGGCAGGGCCAGAGATTAATCGCGTCCTGTTGTCCGCCAAAGCGGATGAGCTGGATAGCAAAATCAAGGAATTAACAGCTATGAGAGATGGCCTTCGCCATGCAGCCGAGTGCAAAGCACCTAGTCATTTTGAATGCCCTAAGTTTCTAAGGTTACTGAATATCGCAGGTAAAAATCGCTTCAGACAACCCAGTAAATTGCAGGAAAAGAAAGGTAAAAACTAAGCTGAGGCTTAGCGTTTCTAAGGAGAATACATGGGGACTGCCTATCTGTTTAGAATACAGATAGGCATGATTCAAGCAATTAGCTTTGGATTCTTCTTTGCTTTTCTTGATAAGTGATTGCGTGCTGTATCCCGAGATCAATATTAAGTTCATCACTTAACCATTGCATATCTTTTTCTGTAGTCTTAAACATATATAGCCTGTTCAGAACCATGATCCTGATTACACAACTTGCAACCAAATCTTTCTCAACATCTTTTACTAACTTTTTGAGAGTACTACGAGGAATGGCCTTGGGAGAGTCCAGCAGTATTCCCGCTTCTATCAATCTAAAAGCAGGTGTTGAGTTCTTTTTAACTATAGTGTGGACATCTTCCAGCAAATTTTCAGAGTTAACACTTTGAGAAGCTCTAAGCATAAAGCTAAAACTAATTAGCTGTATGAAGCTTGCTGCGACTTTTCTCGCAATCGCTTTACGCTCTTCTTCAGAATCAATTTTACCTTTCCGTTTTATGGCAGCCTCAATTTCTATTACTAAGGCATCTGGATTTTTCTCGAAGAAGGCATAGAAGTCTCTTATAGCGCGCAAAGGACCGTTAAAAAGATCTTCAAGTAGCTCGCCTTTACGAATGCGCTCAATTTTTGAGTACTGATTTTTTAAAACCTGTCCTAAAATCTCCGTCGTTTTTGAAAGCATGGTCATTTTAGCAATCAGGCTTAGATCTTCCGACTCTTCTTCACTTTCTGCCAAACCGTCATGGCCATCATCTAAACTGTCGTGGATGGTGTTGCGGCGAGTTCTGTGTTTGGTTGGTGTTTCACCTGAATAAACAAGCTTTGGGGCCTCCTCAATTAAGTTGTTAATCGCACCTGTATCCCCATCGAATCTTACAGGGCTGCGACCCCTGAAAAGATTGTGTAATGGCTCCGCAATTGATCTTAAGACAAAATCTTCATTGGTGTGATGTGCTAAGAACAAAACCGTATTTGCATGATCTCGAACGTATAAATGCTTACAGCAGTGACCTATATAGGCTCTTACATCGAGATCGGACAGGTTTTCACTTAAATACTGTCCTTTCAGGTAATAGTAGATATACGGATATCTAAAGGCGTAATCCTCTCCAATTTTACTTAGCACTCTTGCTTTAAGTAGAATTTCCAGCCTAGGCTGGAAATCGACCGTATGCCATCGTTGTGAGAATCGCTCGTTAAAGACTCGAAGATCGTCCTCTGACAGCTCTCTACTATTTTTGACATGGAATTCCCAAGCAAGGTATGCCGAATACTGAAATAGCTCTGTTAGTTTATCTGGCTTGACTCCCGAGGTCTGAAATGCCTCAGTAAGCAGATATTGGTAATAATAACCCAAGGCACTTTCTTTGAAGTCGCCACTTCTGCCTGCATCAATGCTTTGCAGAAGAGTTAGCAAATAAAGAGGAACAGATGGTATGACCGCTTTTTGCATCACGGCATTCATTAGTTTTTCAGCCTGATCAAGACGAGCGATAGAGGTGGCTTCATCTACCGTTCCATCAGCCCCCAAAGATAGCCAGCGAGTTATCAATGCCTCTCGTAGAGCATGACCAAACGGTTGAATCTTGTAATGTGATAATGAGGCCAATGCTCGGGATGAATCACCATCGATCATTTCGCGCATTTCGAACATATCCCCAACCGTTACTACTAAGTGGGAGAATCGCTTGCGAAGAGCACACAGAAGATCAATTCGAGCGTCTGCTGCTCTCATGGGGCTATCGTCAAAATCATCCAGCAATAAGACTTTTTGAGCACTGCTAAGTTGGGTAAATGTTTCTACCTGACTTTCTCCATACTGTTTCTCAACAGTACGCTTTATTAGATTATCAATGTCAGCGTCAGAGACTTTTCTTAGCTCCTTTCCCTTTATGAGTAAAGGTACAAATCCTCGATCATGATATTGGCGATATAGCTGGTAAAGTAGACTAGTACAACCTGATTTTTCTTCGCCTTCAATCAATACTCCGTCCGCTGTAACTTCCGGAGATAATAATCTTGAGGAGCTGACGAACACACGTCGACGATCCTCACCATTCCCGATTTTTCGAAGATCAGGATAAACATATATATCGGAAAGCCCTACATTTATGCGGCTTGGATGCTTGAAAAAAGCTCCTGGGTCTTCGAGCACACCTTCGAATTCTGCTTCAATTGCAAATGGATTAATTCGTTTTGCGGGTAGGTCATGATAATCGGCCCAAGATCCCTCCTCTGTGGAGGAGTAAAGTCTTCCGTTCCAGTTATATCTAGTTGATGAAAATTGACCTAGCCCCAGGTCTAATATGATCAAATTGAAAGAGGAGTCGGAGAGGTCTTTCTTATCTCCCTGAAGGACACATCCCTCAACAAAGGCGCTAGCGTCGGAGTCCGCATCGGTAATAACTCCTACATTACCTTGATGCTCATGACCAGAAATGATCACATTAGAGACCTTTCTTACGAATGTACGAAATGGTCTATAAATGTTTTGACTGAACCAATTTAATGGATGATGGACTACTAGAATTCGAACATCTGCACTCTCCAGTTGGTTTTCGCTATATCGCCCTATGGGAAAATATAATCGTCCTGGCTCTTCTCGAAGTTTGGATACCCAAGAAATATTTAGGCAGTCAAATTCCAACACCTTGCCCTCAACTTCAAAGCGACTTGTGCGCCAAAGTTTGTCATCCTTAACACCTTCATTACTTTCGATTGAACTTCTGAAATCAAAGAAGTTGCGTTGGATATTTGTACAAATATCTATTATCGAATCGTCAACCTCAGGGCTGTCTTGTTTGTCCAGCCCTTCTACCAACATCCTTCTAGCCCCGACAGGGGTACTAAAATCACAATCATGATTTCCTGGAACTAAAATAAAGCTGATTGGGCAAGTGACCTCTTTTTTGATTGCTTCTTTTACTGAGAGAAGAAAGGCTTTGGCTAACTCATATTCGCTAGCTATACCTGAATAGGCTATATCGCCAGAAACTAAGATAAACACATGGGATGCCGCTGGTAATGAGGAGTAGGTTGTCGCAGCAATCTCACCGCCTCTTTGGAGAATTGGGTCTTTGGTATTTTTAATGTGAATATCACTAAGGTGTAAAACTACAGCTGTCATTTTTATTTCCCCTTTGTTTTATATGCAGCATCTTACACCTACAAAAAAGCCAGCTTTCGCTGGCTTTTTATTTAACGTTTAACCGCACTTACTCTCGCCACAATTCAGACAAGTCAAACACCCATCCATAATAATCGCTGCTTTGGTGTGGCATTTGTTGCACAGCTGCGAGCCTTTGGGGAAGCCTTCTGCGCTTAGCTCGGTTTCACTGCTGCTATCTGATTGCTTGGCCAGATATTCGGCGCGTTTTTCTTCAATCAATTTTTTCTGGTGCTGGTCTGGCTCGGGTTTTTTCAGCATGCCGATTTCTTGCAAGTGCTGTTCGACCACTTCGCCAATCTCGGCTACCAGGCTAGGGATATATTTGCCGCCCTTTTTGAAGTAGCCGCCGCTGGGGTCAAACACGCTGTGAAGTTCTTCTACCAGGAATGTAACATCGCCGCCTTTGCGGAACACGGCAGACATGACGCGGGTGAGGGCGACTATCCACTGGAAGTGGTCCATGTTCTTGGAATTGATGAAGATCTCGAACGGGCGGCGGTGTTCTTGCGGGGTGCCTTCGTTCATGATGACATCGTTGATGGTGATGTAGAGCGCGTGTTCGGTGACCGGTGTCTTGATCTTGTAGGTGTTGCCGACAAGCTTGTCCGGGCGGCTGAGCGGCTCGCCCAGTTGCACTACTTCTGCTGTTTTTTGCTCAACTTTGGGTTGGGCAGCTTCTGCGGCTTTTGCCTTGTCGTCTTCACTCAGTACGTTGTAACCAACGATTTTCTTTTCGATTTTAATTGCCATGTTTTTCTCTCCTGATGCGTCATTTTTCCAATTGGTGGAACCGACGTTACTGGCGCAGGGGTTATTGATACCCTGCGCCTTATGCCTTAAACGCGCTTAAAGTTTTCCGTAATAGCCTTCTTTTAATGCGTCGTACAGATTTGCTGCTGAGTGGATCTCACCGTCGTACTCGATCTCTTCATTGCCTTTGACTTCGATTTCGGTGCCATCTTCCAGCGTGAATTTGTAGGTGGTGTTTTCCAGATCTTTTTCTGTCACCAGCACGCCCTGGAAGGCTTCCGGGTTGAAGCGGAAGGTGGTGCAACCCTTCAGGCCCTTGTCGTAAGCGTAGATATAGATGCTCTTGAAGTCTTCAAAATCATAATCCGTCGGGACGTTGATGGTTTTGGAGATGGAGCTGTCTATCCACTTTTGCGCGGCGGCCTGGATATCAACATGGGCCTTGGCCTGGATGGTGGATGAATCCAGGAAGTAATCCGGCAGCTTTTCTTCGTCGCTGGTGCCAAAAGGCATGGCCTTGGGGTTAACCAGCTCGCGGTAAGCCAGCAGCTCGTAAGAGAATACGTCGACCTTCTCTTTGGATTTCTTGCCTTCGCGGATCACGTTGCGGGCATAGTGGTGCGCGAATGATGGCTCGATACCGTTGCTGGCGTTGTTGGCGAGCGAGAGTGAAATCGTGCCGGTAGGCGCAATGGAGCTATGGTGGGTGAAGCGCACGCCTTTTTTGGCGATTTCTTTCCGCAGGGCTTCGGGGAACGGCTGCATATAGCGGCTGTACTTGCCCATCAGCACTTTGCCTTTTAGCTTGTCGCCAAGCTTGATGCCGTCTGCAGCCATTTCCGGACGCTTGTCCAGCATGTCGGCGGTGATCTCGAACTCTTCGT
>JBAZTJ010000129.1:0-6883 GCA_041662005.1 Candidatus Methylopumilus sp. | reverse complement strand
TGGTTTCCAGGCTCTCGATCACGACTTGTTGCTGACCCACCAGGCGATCGACAAACAATGCAGATTTCTTGCCATCCGACTCGAGCAAGACCAGTACGCCTTCTGTAGGGTCGGTAATTTTGGTTTGCTGATTAAACAGGCTATGCAATGCAATGATAGGCAGGTATTCACCACGCACATGCACCATGCGGCCTTCGCCTGTCACGGTTTTAATATCCTCGGCACGTGGTTGCAGGGTTTCTACTATCAAGTTGAGCGGGATAACATAGAGGCTATTGCCGAGTGACACCGACATGCCGTCCAGTATCGCCAAGGTCAACGGCAGCGCGATGGAGATGGTGGTACCAAACCCAAGCGCAGAGCGTATTTCGACCACGCCACCCATCGCACTAATATTTCGCTTAACCACATCCATGCCCACACCTCGGCCGGAAACATCGGTCACCACTTCTGCAGTGGAGAAACCGGGGGCGAAGATCAGCTGGAACACTTCGGTGTCTGTCATATTCTCGCTCACCGGCAAGCCGTTCTTTTGTGCTTTTGCCAGTAGCTTGCTGCGATTCAACCCGGCACCATCATCCGTCACTTCGATCACGATACTGCCGCCTTTATGCGCTGCAGAGAGGGTTAACCGGCCCATCTCGGATTTGCCCGCTGCCCGACGCGCTTCTGGCGGCTCAATGCCATGATCCACGCTGTTACGTACCAGGTGCGTTAACGGATCGACAATGCGCTCAATTAAGCCTTTATCCAGCTCGGTAGTGGCACCAATCGTTACAAACTCGACCTTCTTGCCCAGCTTGCCTGCCAGGTCACGGACCATGCGCGGGAAGCGTGAGAACACAAAGTCCATCGGCATCATGCGGATGGACATAACGGCTTCTTGCAAATCACGTGTGTTGCGGGTGAGTTGCCCGACGCTATTGATTAAGGGTTCATGATGCACTGGGTCGAGCATGCTGATGCGCTGCTCTATCATGGCCTGGGTAATCACTAATTCACCCACCAGGTTGATGAGTTGGTCTACTTTCTCTACGCCTACGCGAATAGATGAAGTTTCTGCATTGGCAGGTGCCTTGTCCGTCTCGCGACGACCCAGGTTTTTCTTTTCGACAACTTCTACCGGGGCGACAACCGCCTGGATGGCCTCTGCCGGGCTTCCTGAGTTTTCAACGGTAGGGGCAGTGTCATCGCCTATCAGCTTAGTGGCAACGGCATCAGGGTGCGGATTGAAGGGAGCAAAAAAGCCGTAACCCTCCTCCACATTTTCTTTGCCTTCTACCGCAAATAATCCGTATCCCACTTCTTCGTGGATGGCCACACCGGACTTTGATTCTGCTTTTGCTTCAACGGCGTTTTTATCATCATCCGCAAAAAAACCATATCCGGCATCATCCTGGGCAGGCTTGGCGATTTCTGGCGTGGCAGCTACCGGTGCTGAAGCAACGGGATTTAAGGTAATGACCAGGTCATCAGGATCGAGAACGAAAGAACAGATGGAAATAATGTCGGCTTCAGATGAGTCAGTGGCGAGGGTAAAAACAAAGCGTCCATTGTCCTGCTTGGTGGAAACAACTTCCCCCAGCAAAGCCAGCTCATCCTGCAGGTTGGCCACATCTTTTTCCGGAATTTCAGGCAGCACGATGTTGAAACGGCTCAGGCCGTCAGCGGCTACTTGGGGCGCAGCTTCTACTGGCGCCGCTACCGGCTTTACTTCCTCGACCACTGGGGCTGCGGCTACCGGAGCAGCACTGGCTGCAACCGGTGCTGGGGTTATCACAACACCGCCAGCTTCAGACAGGGATTTCAACACCATCTTGACGTCAGCCACTTGGTCTTCGTCCACTGCCGATGCCAGGCGATGACCATCCAGTTCCATCTTCAATACATCTTTAGCCGCAAGGAAGGCATCCACATGCTCGGCTGTCAATGCCATTTCATTTTTACGTATCTTATCCAGCAGATTTTCCAGGACATGGGTGATTTCCGTCATATCCATAAAGCCGAATGTCGCTGCGCCGCCTTTGATGGAATGGGCCGCACGAAAGATTGCATTCAGCTCTTCGGTATCCGGGTTTTCTATTTCGATACCAAGAAGTAGGCGTTCGGCCTCTGCCAGCAACTCCTCTGCTTCATCGAAGAAGACCTCATAGAACTGACTCATATCAATTGTCATTGCTGTACTCCATATCTGCTAGAGAGCATGTCCATGTACTGCGCCATGCATGCTCGTTCTTCTAATTATCCAATTACCTTTTGTACAACTTCGATCAGGCGTTTCGGATCAAATGGCTTCACCAGCCATCCATTCGCGCCTGCGGCTTTACCTTTAGCCTTCATCTCATCGCTTGATTCGGTGGTCAGCATCAAAATCGGCACTTTCTGGTACGAACCCAGTCCGCGCAGGTTTTTAATCAGTGTCAGACCATCCATAATCGGCATGTTCTGGTCAGTGAGTACCAGGTCAACGGTCTTTTCTTTTGCCTTATTCAAGCCATCCTGACCATCCACAGCCTGGACCACGTCGTAGCCGGCGGCTTTAAGACTGAATGCAACCATCTGGCGCAGAGAGCCTGAGTCATCAACTGCTAGAATTGTTTTTGCCATTTCGTTACTCACTTTTTTCGTTGTTAATAAATCACCCGGAAAGTAAATTCAAGGTGTTTCAAGGCTTAACTCTCTACCATTTAACGGCAGCTAATCCTGAATATTTAGCTGCATTTGTATAAATCTTAACTTCCTAGATTAACTTCTTAGAAAAGCTCGATATCACCACTCGCCATGTCCTGCTGATTCACTGAACGTCGCAATCCACCAGAAAGGGCGTGGCTGCCGGTATGCAGGCTGTGGCTGACCTGCTCCAGAAACCTGGCGATCTCTTCATGTTCATGGTCAGGTTCTATCTCATCGCCATGTGTGGCCAGCTCCTCCAGCAAATCTTTTAACCCGCTGACGCGCTTGATGGTGCGGGCAATCAGCTGGCTGGTCATATCCTGGAACTGCAAGCCGGTCACAGCGGCGTTCACTTCATGTCCGATCTTTTGCTTGAAGGCGTCCAATTGCTTGGTCTCCTCCACATCAAAGTGGTGCTGCTGCATCAACGCATCCAGTGCCTGCTGTTGCTTGGTCACGGCCTCATGCACTGCCATAAAGCTGGCGCCCAGCTTTTCAATGGCCTCGCTAAGCAGGAATGTGGTTTGCTGCAAATCGGCCTCGACCTCGACCAGATGCTGCTTGCCATGATCGGACACTGCAGCTAACAGGCTTCTTAGTTCGGTGATTGGTAATGTTTTCATTTCCATACAAAGTATCCCGTGGCCCTTAATTTCAATTCAATCAATATGCTTGGAAAAGCAAACCAATTCCCGTGTTATGTCATTTACTTTGCTGGCGACAACACTGCTTTATCAAGCTCCGACTGGCTTGCGTCTGAACCGACATTGACCGCACCATCGTCTTTCATTGCGTCTTCTTCCGCTTTTTTGTTCATCACGATAATGCTGATACGTCGATTCACCGGATTCAACGGATCCTCTTTGTCAAACAAGGCCGCCGAAGCTAAACCCACGACCCGTAACAACTTGGTTTCGTCCATACCACCCGCTATCAACTCTCGTCGCGAGGCATTTGCGCGGTCTGATGAAAGCTCCCAGTTACTGTACGACTTCACACCATTCGGGTAAGGCACGGCATCAGTATGGCCTGATAGGCTGATTTTATTGGGTACCCCATTCAGCATCTGGCCTATCTCCTGCAGTATCTGTTTGGCATAAGGCTGCAATTCCGCCTTGGAAGATGCAAACATAGGCCGGTTCTGCTCATCCACAATCTGTATCCGCAACCCCTCAGTGGTAATATCCAGCAACAATTGTTTACTGAACTTGCTTAATGTCGGGCTATCTTCGACGGCTTTTTCTATCTTGCTCTTCAGTTCTTCCAGCCTTGCCGCTTCTGCTTTTTCCAGAGCTCGCTTCGCATCATTAATATCGACCGTTTTTTGTTTTCCTTTAGGGCCATCCACAGGTTTAACCTGCCCCTGCTTCTTGGTGAGGTCTTTGCCACCGCCACCCTTGATGATGGAGTCGCTGGCAGCAATCGCCGGCCCACCTTGCAAAGCCACCTTCAACGGCATCTTGAAATACTCGGAAATGCCTTCCAGCGTGGCTTTTGACGATGATCCCAGCAGCCACATCAACAGAAAGAAAGCCATCATCGCAGTCACAAAGTCGGCATAGGCAATCTTCCAGGCGCCGCCATGATGACCGCCAGCACTTTTTTTAATCTTTTTTACGATAATCGGCCTGGTTAGTTCTTCAGCCATGACGCACTCCCTGCTCAGTCATTATTGAATCCGTCATGGTTACTTACCTTTGGCTTGCTTGACGTGGGCTTCCAGCTCGGCAAAGCCCGGACGTTCAGTGGAGTACAAGACCTTGCGACCAAACTCGACAGCAATCGCCGGCGCATACCCATTCAGGCTGGCTAACAAGGTCACCTTCACGGTTTGATACATCTTGGTACCCTCTTCCAGCTTCTGCTCCAGCAGGCCGGAAAGCGGCCCCACGAAGCCGTAAGCCAGAAGAATCCCGAGAAAAGTACCAACCAGTGCATGAGCGATCAGGATGCCCAATTCGGCTGGTGGCAATGCCACGTTTTCCATGGTGTGGACCACCCCCATCACCGCTGCGACGATACCGAATGCTGGCAGGCCATCACCCAGTTTGGCAATACAGTGTGCGGGCACATGGCCTTCCATGTGGTGCGCTTCAATTTCGTTATCCATCAGGTTTTCAACCTGGAAGGCATCCATGTTGCCGGAAACCATGAGGCGCAGATAATCGGTAATGAATTCGATCAGGTGATGATCATGAAGCAAAGAAGGGTATTTACTGAATAGCGCACTGGACTCGGGATTTTCCACATCGTTTTCGATGGACATCATGCCGTCCTTGCGGATCTTGCTCAGTATCTCGAACAACAGCGCCAGCAGGTCCATATAAAGCGCCTTGTTATACTTTGAGCCCTTGAACAAGGTGGGCAGCGACTTCATGGTGGCCTTAATGGCTTTAGTATCATTACCCACTACAAAGGCACCCAAGGCACCGCCGAAAATCATCAGCACTTCCAGTGGTTGCCATAAGGCACCCAAATGGCCGCCAGCCAGCGCATATCCGCCAAAAACCGCACCGCAAACCACAATATATCCAATGATGACAAACATGCTGACGCACTCCAGGTTAAGGAAGTAACTACTTCCGGCGTTTTATTAATTAGATCCAGAATATCAACCTGGCAAGCTAATCAATCTGTGGAATAAAGGGATAATTTCAGGGTTACATTAGATTTAGGGCTAGCCTCAGAGAGATCGGAGGCGGACAAAAGCAACGGAATACAGGGGAATGGCTGCGAGTAAGGCTCAGGCTATTTGCCAGACGTACATGGCCGGTGAATGCGCATCCCCGGCAATACAGCGGGTAGGCGTGACACCTGGAATCTCAAACTCCAGGCTGACAAGCAGGCTACCGGGACGCATCTCGCCACTCGATTTTTGCCACAATGCGAGCATGGCAGCAGGTGATAAGTAGGCGAAAATAACATCGTAATTGGCAAAGTCCAGTTCGCGATAATCGCCCAATTTGAAAGTAGCTGCGGAACGGCTGAGCCTGGCGCGCACGACGCTGATCAACCATGGCAATGGCGCGATTTCTATACCTTCTATATGGCTGACTGGCCTCACCTTGGCAATGTGCATGGACATATCGCCCAAGCCGCTGCCGATATCAATCATGCGTAGCGGTTGATCCTGCGCCATAAGACTGGCTACGTGCTGCCAGACCACCGGGCGCGATGGGAAAAATGGCACCTGGGTACGGAAAGTAGTCCAGAACAGGCTAAGGCTGAGGATAAAGCCTGCCAGGTAAAGCTCATTAGGCACATGCCAGCTCGACATGCCCCAGATCGCGACAGGGAAGCACAGGTGTATCCAGCGCCACCATTTAGCCATGCCAAACAGATGGGAAAATACTGCAGCAGTCAGCGCCTGCATCAGCACTAACACTACAATGGGAAAGCTCAAATCGGTATTGAAATATACTGCGGCGGCCAGATACATGGCCCATGAAGTTGCCAGCACAGTTATCAGCGCCAGCAGTTGAACCAGCACGGCCAGGGTGGCCGGTACTAACCGTGTTTTAGTCGAAATGCCTGAAAACATTCCCATATTCGCACCAGGACTAGTGGCTATCCCCTGCTGAACAGGCTGATTACAGCGATGTTGCCCCAGAGAATAATTTTCCAGAATTTTGTCCATGGCTCACCTTTATACTGATGGTGCTAGCTTAGTGATGAGGCTAGTTTAGGCGGAAAGCGAAACCACTTTGTAAGTTTGTTCTTTGGCTTTTTTGGTCTTGCCGGCACGGGAAGGCACATGGCAAAGATTGCATACGTAGCCTTGATTCAAGTCATAAGAGTTGACGATGAAATTGCCACCACAGCAACTGCAGGCTTTCAGTTTCAGCATCTTGCTTTCAACAAAGCGTACCAAGGTCCAGGCACGTGTCATGGATAATACAGGCTCAACCTCAGGGTCCTGCTCCACTTGTTGCAGATACAGGCTATAGGCCTTGATGATGGCCTGGATGCCGGATACATCAGCGTAGTCCACCATGAATTTATAGATGTTATAAAAGATGGATGAATGAATATTAGGCTGCCATGTCAGGAACCAGTCTGTAGAGAAAGGCAGCATACCTTTTGGTGGGGAAACACCTTTCAGTTCCTTATACAGCTTGATCAAGCGCTCACGGGATAAAGTCGTCTGGGATTCCAGCAGTTGCAGCCTGGCACCAAGTTTGATCATTTGCATTGCCAATTGGATTTGCTC
>JBAZTJ010000128.1:0-7051 GCA_041662005.1 Candidatus Methylopumilus sp. | reverse complement strand
GGTAAGCCACGGTTTTTCCTGACAGGTGCGTGGTTTCTGCCGCCAAGTCACTCAGCGTATAGGCTTCATCCCCTACCAACTCATAGACCTTGCCAGCCTGGTTAGCGCTAGTCAGCACAGTCGCCGCCGCGGCAGCGTAGTCTGCACGTGCAGCAGAGGCAATCAGGCCATCACCAGCACTGCCGATAAACACACCATGCTGCAACGCAGCTGGCACACTGGCAATGTAATTTTCGCTATACCAACCATTGCGTAATAACACGTGGGCAAGGCCTGAGGCTTTCAACAGCGCCTCTGTTTCTTTATGTTCTGCGGCCAGCCGCAAGGGCGAGGTTTCGGCACGCAACACACTGGTATAGGCCACTAGTGCAACACCAGCGCGCTTGGCTGCATCGATTACATTACGGTGCTGCGGTACGCGCTGCCCTACCTCGCTGGACGAGATCAGCAGCAGTTGGGTGGCGCCTTGAAGCGCAGTGTCGAGTGTGGCTGGAAGGTTGTAGTCGGCCGCTCGCACCTGTATCCCACGCGCAACCAAATCCACAGCCTTGGCTGGATTACGCACAGCCGCAACAATTTCATTCGCAGGCAGTTTTTTGAGCAACTCTTCGATGACTAGACGGCCAAGTTGACCAGTAGCGCCAGTGATAACGATCATGATTAATTCCTTTATGCAGTTAAAAACAACTGGCATACTAGCGACTTAACTAACTTTTAGTAAGTACGCACAAAAAGGTAAGTACCCATGCATAAAGACGACATTGATGCAGCAATGCCTGCCCCCACCCTATCCAGCTTGATGCTGAGGGGGGAAGTGTTCTCGGAAAAATGCCCTTCTCGTGAGGTGCTCAAACACGTCACGAGCCGCTGGGGAGTATTGATTCTGATCGCCTTATTAAGTGGAACGCACAGATTCAGCGATCTGCGCAGAAAGGTAAATGGGGTGAGTGAAAGAATGCTCGCCCAAACTTTGCAATGGCTGGAGGCTGACGGTTTTGTGGTACGCAAGTCCTACCCGGTTGTGCCGCCACACGTAGAATATAGCCTGACCCTGCTTGGGCAAGAGGTTGGAAAGCGGGTTGAAGCACTGGCTGACTGGATCGAAACCAACCTGTCACAAATCATGGATGCTCAGCAAGTGGCTGGCCTCAACCATTCAAGACAGACAAATGAAGCCAAAACCAGTTAATTAACCTGCCAGCTGCAGGAACAAGGCAGTCCCCATCACAAAGGCCGAGCTGACTCTATCCAGGTTCTCTGCCAGGTATTCATCACCGGCTCGTTTCGGGCCATCACCGTAGGGCCAGACGTAATCATCAATCACGATCCAGCCACCAGCGACCACATAGCTCGTCCATGCCTCGACATCGGCTTTGGCCGCTTCATAGCTATGATTGCCATCGATATGCAGGAGGGCAATCTGCCCTTGGTAAGCGGTTGATCCGAATGATGCGGTTGTGGCATTTTTATATTCGCCATAATGCTTGGCCCCTGCCGTAGAGGGCATGCGCAGATAGTTGATATCGTTTTTACTGTATGGCAACAGGTTCATTTCGAACACGCGCACCGCTTCTTCACAATCGTAATGCTGGATACAGCTATCCACCAGGCCGGCTTCATCATTCTGCACCGCATGCTCGCTGGACCAGGGATCTACGCACAAGGTGTTGCCGATGCCATAACATTGCGCCAGCCGGGCCAGAATAAAGGCCGATTTTCCCCACCAGCTGCCTATCTCAACCACATCGCCTTTGGTAGTGAATCGAGCAATCTCGCACAAGGCGCTAATTTTTTCGTCATCACACATGCCGGGAATCACGTTTCCATGGCGGAATAGCGTGGCTATCTCCAGTTGCGAGATAGTTGGTTTAGCAACCAGGCTTGAGGCCAGTGCTAATGGCTGCTCAAGTACCTGACGGGCATGGCTGGTGGCAGCACGGTAACCGCTCAGCTCATCGGAGACCGGCCATTCATTCACCAAGGAAATATTCGGGTTGATATCTTTCAGTGCGCGGTTGAGGTAACTCCAGGCCACAGGGTTGGGCGTGTAAATACCACCGATATCGTGCTCTGATATGGCATCCCTGAGGGCGTCATTGAATTCCGGCTCGGTGATATAAGGCAGGTAGGACCATGCGGGATACTTGTCCCTGGAAATATCATAGGCCAACGATGATGAGCCGATTACCGGCAGCCCTTCCCGCTTGCATCTTTCCAGATAGTCCAATGAGCGCGGCATACCTGCGGGGAAAATCAGGGTGGGCTTAACGCTAGCGACTTGCTGCAAGTTGCTCATGGCATTTCCTTTTGTAAATGACCTATAGATTTTGTTGGTGCGCCAGAATTTATTGGTGCGCCAGATTCCTGTTGCGCCTTGATAGCCACCATTGCGCGCAGCAGTGACGGCATACCGACGATGGCTGGCGGCAGGTCATATTGCAGCTGCTGCCGCAACGCCTTCAGGCTGAAGAAGGGAACGCCGGGATACATGTGATGTTCCACGTGATAGTTCATCTGCCAGTACAAAAACGCCAGGAAAGGATGTATTAGCACCGTGCGGCTATTCAACCTGAAATCGACCACGTTGGCCTGCATGCCGGAGTGCTGCGCCAGTGCCAGAAACTTGTTCAGCCAGTCTGCGATGAAGGGTGCAAAAGTCACAATAAAGAGTAAAGGCCAGTGGCCGCTGATCACAAAACTTGCGGCAAGCACGATGTGGCCAAAAAGTACCATGCGCGCGCAGTTAACTACCCGACGCCGCGCCATGGTATCAGCCTCAGGAAACAACATGGCACCCCACTTACCCTTGATCAACCCGGCACTGTTCTCCACTACAATCCGCACAGCGCGGTAGCACGCCGGCAAGTTGAAAGTGAGCGACCAAATCCAGTCTCTATAGCGGAAAGTCTGCGGCAACCTGACCTCGCCATCCAGTTCATCAAATACCGTGGCCTTGTGATGCCGGGTATGACTGGATCGAAAATACACGTAGTTGTTCCAGGTGAGAAAGGCGAAAAGAAACAAAAAGAAATCGTTGTAGATCCTGGTCTTGAAAACAGTACGGTGTACTAACTCATGACCGGCACCAGCCCATCCCAGGAATGAGTAGCAGCTGCCGTGTACAAACAGCACCGCAGCCGCCAGCAGGTAGTAATGCCCAAGATAGGCCCAATAAGTAATAGCGCCAGTGGTCGCCAGCAATAGCAGATGGCCAAGGACATGAGTAAATCCCTGCCAGTCGCTGCGCCTGGTTAAGGCCGCAAGCTGCTGCTGATCAACCGGGGTACGATACCAGTCAACTTGGTCTTGCCGTTGATCCTCTGCGCTCACAACATGCTCCTTAGTTTCCCCTTCAGCATGAAGGCCAGCATGGTGTTTTGCACATGAATAACCGGGTGTGCTTTACTGAAGTCATCAACAAAGCTGGTGACATCGCCATGGATTTTTGAGCGGTAATCATGCCAGATGATCACGGCATCCTCTTTCGCCATTTTCAATGCATTTTCCGTATCGATACGCACGGTTTCATAATCGTGGCCACCATCGATAAAAATAAACTCGAAACGGTTGGTCAAGCCTTGTTTGATAGGATCAAGCGTACGGCTGTCGTGATACATGCGATGTATTTTGCCTTTGGTTGCATCATCGGCGCGGTCGATATAAAACGCGCCTTTCTGGGCAAACATGCGGCGCAGGTAGTTATCGTTTTCCACGTCGTCCTGCAATATCAGCGCATCGTCATTACTGTCACTCAGTTCAACAGTTTCTGGTTCCAGGTCAACCGTGGTGATCTTGGCCTGCGCAGATGAGTTCACAGCAAGCAACACACTAGTCGCACCCATATAAGTGCCGAACTCGAAAAACTCTGAGGGTGAAATCAGCTTGGCCAGCGTCACCAGTATCGAGCTTTCCAGCAAGGTCATGCCGCCTATGGCGCTGGAGGGGATGCTCACGCTGAACATCACATTGCTATCCGGATAGGCTGCCTCGATTTTTTTAAACAACACCTTGGGGCGGATCTCGTGCACGCCATTTTCCAGGTGGTTTTCAGCTGGCCTGTTAGTCAATTCTTTCGCCATCACTTCTTTAGTTATCAATTGGGCAGTCATATCAATATTCCAGTTAAATTATGAGTTGGCTTTAGGCACAAAAAACATCACGGTCTCAGACCAGCCTTCAGTGTAGTGGCGCAGGTAGATGTCATAGTCCTGGCGGATGCTGAAGATGTACTCCGGAATCCGCCAGAAGTCTGATGCACTGTGATATACCGAGATGGCAAGTTTGGGGTGGTCTTCCAGGATATGTTGCCTAGCGCCTTCCAGCGCTTTCAGTTCCCAGCCTTCCAGATCCATCTTGATAAAGCTCACCTTGTCGCTGACCGAAATATCCAGCGTAGTGACCTCTATGCTGCAAGAGCCCTCGGCACTTACCGCACTGGCCGAGCCTGCATCCGGGTTAAACCACAGCGTGCCAGGGACATCAGAGATACCCAGGGCGATAAATTCAATGTCGCGATAGTTGGCCAGTCTTTCCTTGGCATCCTGCATATTGATGCCGGAGGGTTCGAACAAAATCACCTTGCTGTAATCAGGATAGCGCTTGCAGAACTCCTCGGTGGTATCGCCATTGAAGCCGCCAGCATCGACAAACACCTCATTACTCAGCGCAAGAAAGTCCTCGAAATACTGGTCAGAGAACCTGGTGGAATAATTGGCCATGTAGACCGGATCCGCTGTCAGGCGATAGCGCACCAGGTCATTAAACACCGTGCGGGATTGTTCATCCGCTAGCTTGCGCAACAAGGCAGTCCAGTGGGCTTCATTCTCGGCAAAATCCTTGCGCATTTCTGCCACGAATGCCGGCGCTGGAATCAAATCCGGCCTGGCCTGGTAAAGGTCGGCATAACTGATGCATCCCTTGAGGCCCAGCTTCTGCAACCTGCGCCCTGCCGAGATCGGGCTGATGGACATGGAACAGTTAACGACGATGGCATCTTTGGGAACATCGTCGCACTTGATCACTGGCTTGCCGTTCCACAGCTTTCCGGGTGAAAAATCATCGACTATGCCATCGACAGCGATGGATTGCACCAGCGCGGCAGAATGCTCATTCCGCCCCAGCAGGAATTTGAGGCCATCAGGCTTGGCGGCAAGAAACTCACCCGCCAACTGCTTAAAGTGGCCTGAAGCCGTGCCTGCACCCTCAAGCCCGCTCGCCATCAGCGCGGCAAAAGCAGCATCAAGATTGCCTGGTTGTGGGGCTTGGGCTTCTATCATGTTCGTTTCCTTCGTCATTTTATCCGGCCACCCTGTTAGGCATTTAGCTTGCGGCTGATCATCGCGACCAATCCCTGCACCGAGCGAAACTCATCCGCCTCGATATCGGTATCGACGATTTCAATGTCGAATCTGGATTCAAGCTCCAGGATGAATTTGATAATGCCGATCGAATCGATGATGCCTGCTTTTAAGTAATCCGTTGCATCATCAAAGCCCTGGGGCAACCTGGATTTCTTTTCCAGTAATCCCAGCACAAATAATCGAATATCGTTTTGCATCGCGTGGCTCACTAAAGCACTTCAACATAATCAGGTTTTTTGGAGGAGCGGCGCACTGTGCCGGACCCCACAGCAGCGATCGCTTTCGGTGTCTTGTGGGCATGGTGCTTGTCCGGTACCTCTTTTAATGGCAGCTCCTTGCTGACGCTATTGAGGGGATCGCCCACCACACGCCAGGCGCGGCTCCTGGCCGATGACACCATGGCTTCGAGGAAGTGCATACCTTCCAGCGCCAGCTCTGCACTAAAGAATTCGGTGGAATGCCACTCGCCTGTGCGTTTGTACTGCTGCAAACCATCTGCGATATCACTGTAAAGGTTGGCAAACGCCTCGACAAAACCTGCCGGATGCCCAGCCTTGAAGCGGTTATAACGGCGCTGGTTGGTGACTTCAACCGCAGCGGCACGGTCCAGTATTTCACGATGGCCATCGACGTAGGACAGCATCAACTCTTCTGAATTAACCTGATACCACTCGGCCGAGCCTTGATCGCCATAGATGCGGATTCTCAGGCCATTACGATGACCAAGCGCAGATTTGCTAAACCACAGCTGCCCTTGTACATCACCGGTATATCGGGCCAAACAACTGGCGTTATCCACCACGCCGGAGAACCAGCCATAATGGTTCTGGTCGGAAACCAGCTCGATAGGCTTTTCGCCTGTCAGGTAATGCACGATCTGGTGCAAGTGCACAGCCAGATCGAGATGCAGGGTCGGGATATCACCATCTGCCAGACGCCATGACTGCGGCACCGGCTTGTTGCCCTGCGCATCGACACGCACAAAACCTTCCTGCGGCATTTCTGCCTGAAAGTGCAAAATCTTGCCCAGCTTGCCGTCGGCGATTCGTTTCGCCAGTTCGCGCAGCATGGGGTAGCCAGAATAGTTGTATGTGACCGCGAGAAAAGCATTCAGCTCTTTGCGCAGGTTGAGCATGATCTGCGCCTGGGCGCTATTGATCGCCAGTGACTTTTCGCAAATCACGGGGATACCGGCACGCATGCAGGCCATCACGCTTTCGAAGTGGGCTGGCGTAGGAGTCAGGATCACGACGGCATCCAGGCGGCCTGCTTCCTGCGCAATCATCTCTTGCCAGGTATCGTAGGTACGCTCCGCGCTGACGCCGTACACCTCGGCGCTTTCATGATTCACTGCCGTTGTCTTGCTGAAACAACCTGCTACCAGTTGCCATTGCCTGTCCATACCGCTGGAGACGAAATGCGAGTATCCCACCGCAGAGTTGATGGAGCCGCCGATAAAGCCCAGCTGCAATGGTGTAGCCTTGATTGGAGTAGGATTTTGCATAATTTTCCAGCCTTTCAGCTTTTTACCTTATTCATTTATATCGGCGCGGCTGCAAATGTCTTGACCAGCTGGAATTTCATCAGCTTGCCCATGCCGTTTCTGGGTAATTCATCCACCACAAAGAATTTTCTCGGTTGCTGAAAATCAGCCAGCTTGTCGCAACAGTAAAAACGTAGTTGCCTCAAAT
>JBAZTJ010000127.1:0-7278 GCA_041662005.1 Candidatus Methylopumilus sp. | reverse complement strand
CCGGTTTGTACTGTAGCGTATTGCACCGCTAATGCTAGTTTAGGCATTGGGTTTTGTCCCGTTCCTGCTGTCTGCATTGGGCTGCGCATGTTTTTCACTGTCGAATTTCTCATACGCATTCACAATTTTTTGCACCAGCGGATGACGCACCACATCTTCCGACAGGAACTGCGTAAATGCGATACCGCGAATATCCTTAAGTACCTGCTGTGCTTCTACCAGTCCGCTTTTCTGGCCCCGTCCCAAGTCGATCTGGGTGACGTCTCCGGTAATCACTGCCTTGGTGCCAAAGCCGATACGTGTCAAAAACATTTTCATTTGTTCAGGTGTGGTGTTCTGTGCTTCATCCAGAATAATGAAGCTCTGGTTAAGCGTGCGCCCGCGCATGTAGGCCAGTGGCGCAACTTCAATCGCTCCACGCTCGAACATCTTGTTCACGGTGTCATAGCCGGCCAAGTCGTAGAGCGCATCGTATAACGGCCTTAAGTAAGGGTCTACCTTTTGCGCCAGGTCGCCAGGCAAGAAGCCCAGGCGTTCGCCAGCCTCGACAGCAGGGCGCACCAGTACGATACGTTTTACCTTGTCCCGCGTGAGTGCATCAACCGCACAGGCTACAGCCAGGTAGGTTTTGCCGGTACCAGCAGGGCCGATACCGAAGGTAATGTCGAAATCCTGTACCTGTTGCAAATAGCTGATCTGGCGTGGGGTGCGGCCATGCAGGTCTGCGCGCCGCGTCATCAGCACCGGCATGGCGGCAGTGGTGATCACTTCTGGGCTGAGTTTGTTGAGTTCTACCAGACCCAGCTGGATATCTTCCAGGTCGATAGGCTTTTTGGAGCGCTCGTAAAAGCTTTCGATAAACTGCGCAGCCAGTTGCATATTCTGCTTGTCGCCCGTCAGGCGAAAGTGCGCGCCGCGCCTGGAGATGCTGATATCCAGTGCATCTTCGATCTGCTTCAGGTTTTCGTCCAGCGCACCACACAGGTTGGCAAGGCGATGGTTGTCTTCAGGCTGTAGGGTAATTTCCATTTAGGCGGTCACTATTTCGCCACGCAAGCGGCGAGGGTTAGAAACATCGGTAATCCTGACAGTGACGAACTGATGTATCAGTTCGGCGCTGCCTGCGATATCCACGATGCGGTTGTTGTCGGTTTTGCCGGCTAGTTCGCTGGCATCTTTCCACGAGGCGCTTTCTATCAGCACGCGCTGGGTAGTGCCCAGCATGGCTGCACTGATTTTCTTGCCTTGTGCTTCATTGATGGCTTGCAGCTTGCTCAGGCGAGCCAGCTTGGTAGCTTCGGGGGTATCGTCTTTCAAGAATGCTGCTGGCGTACCGGGGCGTGGGCTATATAAAAAGCTGAAACTGTTGTCAAAGCCGACGTCCTGCATCAGTTGCGCCGTGGCTTCAAAGTCTGCCTCGGTTTCACCCGGAAAGCCGATAATGAAGTCCGAGGTAAAAGTGATCGCTGGATTGGCAGCACGCAGTTTACGGATGATGGATTTGTATTGAAGCGTGGTGTAATTGCGTTTCATCGCCATCAGTATACGGTCCGAGCCCGCTTGTACCGGCAGGTGTAAATGCGCGGCCAGCTTTGGCGTATTGGCAAAGCATGCGATGAGCGCCTGTGACATTTCATTGGGGTGGCTGGTGGTAAAACGAATACGCTCGATTTGCGGAATTTCGGCAATATATTCGATCAACATCGCCAAATCGGCAGGTACACCATCCTGGGTAGTAGTACGGTAAGCATTCACGTTTTGCCCTAGCAACGTGATTTCCTTCCCGCCTTGTTCCGCCAACTGGGCAGCTTCCGTCAGGATATCTTCAAACGGACGCGAAACCTCCTCGCCACGGGTGTATGGCACCACGCAGAACGTACAGTATTTGCTGCAGCCTTCCATGATGGATAAAAACGCCGTCGCGCCTTCTACTTTTGGCGGCGGCAGGCGATCGAATTTTTCGATTTCGGGAAAGCTGATATCGACTTGCGACTGACCGGACGACTGCCTTGCCTTGATCATATCGGGCAGGCGATGCAGTGTCTGCGGGCCAAACACCACGTCGACATAGGGTGCTCGCTCGATGATGTGCGCACCTTCCTGGCTGGCAACGCAGCCGCCAACGCCTATCACCAGGTTGGGATTCTTTTCCTTCAATGGAATAAATCGCCCCAGATGGCTGAATACCTTATCCTCGGCCTTTTCCCGCACGGAGCAAGTATTGAGCAGGATGACATCCGCCTCTTCCACATTGTCGGTGGCTTCCATGCCATCAGATGAGCGCAGCATGTCGGCCATGCGCGAAGAGTCATACTCATTCATCTGGCAGCCGAAAGTCTTGATGAATACCTTTTTTGGCAAGACCGTTTTGGCGGCGGGCTTAAGTGGTGTGCTCATGATATTGGCTGGCGTAGAACTGGATTTTTGAGGCGTGCCGATTGAGGCGAGGGCATGCCATGGGATGTGAAGCGGGGTGGGTGAGGGTGCAAAATTTCTTAAAAAAACAGTAGGCTAAGGCCTAATTGTAGCCCAGGCGACGCGGATTGCCAATGACGGGGTAAAATAGCCGCATGCACTCACTCCCCATTTTTATGAAAATAGCCGGTCGGCGTTGTGTCGTTATCGGCGGCGGCGATGTAGCAACTCGCAAGGTGACGATGTTGCTTAAGGCGGATGCGGCTGTTGACCTGTTCTCACCTGAGCTTTGCCATGAACTGGCAGATATGGCGGCTGCGCAAAAAATAAGCTACACCCAGGCGCTGTTTGCCCCCGAGCAATTGCAAGGCGCTTGTCTGGTCATCGCTGCCACGGATGATGAGGCTATAAACGTTGCTGTTTCTGAGGCAGCCAAAGCCCGCAATATTCCGGTGAATGTGGTGGATGCGCCTGCGCTGTGTACTTTCACCATGCCCTCAATCGTTGATCGCTCTCCTATCGTGATTGCAATTTCCAGCGGTGGTGCGGCGCCGGTATTGGCACGGTTGATACGCAGCAAGATTGAAACCATGGTGCCCGCCGCTTATGGACGATTAGCGACTTTAGCCGCAGAGTTCCGTACCCAAGTGAAAGAACGTTTTGCCAGCTCGCAACAGCGCCGAATTTTCTGGGAGGAAAGCTTTCAGGGGCCTATCGCTGAACTGGTGTTTTCCGGCCAAGAGGCAACAGCCCGCCAGGCTTTGGCAGAGATGCTGGCAGGGGATGCTGAGGTGATTCATCGCGGCGAAGTCTATCTGGTTGGCGGCGGCCCGGGTGACCCGGACTTGCTGACATTCCGAGCCTTGCGCCTGATGCAGCAGGCCGATGTGTGTGTCTATGATAAGTTGGTCAGTCCCGAAGTGATGGAGCTGGTGCGACGTGATGCCGAGTTGGTTTATGTTGGCAAGGCGCGCGATCGACATACTTTGCCACAGGAGGAAATCAATGAGTTGTTGGTGCGACTGGCTAAAGAAGGTAAGCGTGTATTACGTCTGAAGGGTGGCGACCCATTCATTTTTGGGCGTGGCGGTGAGGAAATTGAAACGCTAATGGAAAATGGCGTGCCGTTTCAGGTTGTCCCCGGCATTACTGCGGCCAGCGGCGTTTCCAGTTATGCGGGCATTCCGCTGACACACCGCGATTTCGCGCAATCCTGCCTGTTTACTACCGGTCATTTAAAGGATGGCTCAGTTGACCTAGATTGGTCTGTATTGGTAAGGCCCAAGCAGACCGTGGTGATTTACATGGGGCTGGTGGGCCTGCCTGAGATTTGCAGGAAGCTGGTCGAGCATGGCATGCCTGGAGCTATGCCTGCGGCTGTGGTACAGCAGGGCACAACTATCAGGCAGCGGGTGGTGGTGGCGGACTTATTGACACTGGCCGACAAAGTGGCTGCCGAAGAGCTGAAAGCGCCGTGCCTGATTATCATTGGTGAAGTCGTGAAGCTGCGCGAAAAACTAGCCTGGTTTGAGCCGGGCCAAGCATCCTGACCCGGTTTGTTATCTATTAACGCTTACCTGGAAATTCCAGCCTGGAGTTCTTGCCTAGATAGGCAGGGTTAATCGGGCTTCCAGCCCGCCAGATGGCCGGTTAATTAACTCCAGTTGCCCCTTGTGCAACTTGGCGATGCGGTTGGCAATCGCCAAGCCCAGGCCGCTACCGCTCTTATTGCCGCGTGCGGTGTCTAGCCGCTCAAAGGGCCGCAATAGCCTGGCCATTTGCGAAGGTGGAATGCCAGGGCCATTATCCAGTACGCTCAAAATTACCGAGTTTGCCATAATGGTTGTTTCGACGATAACTTCACTGCCTTGGCTGTAAGCAAAGGCGTTATCGATCAGGTTATTCAGCAATCGCTGCATTGCAAGCGGGCGTAGTGGGATGAGGTGGGTCGGTGCCAGGCGCAATATCAGTTTACGCCCAGCCCTGGTGTGTCGGTCAAACAGGGATTTCAGCAGTGCATTCAGGTCTATCATCTGTGTGGGCTCACCTTCAACGCCACGTACAAAATCCAGAAACTGGTGGATGATGCTATCCATATCCGTGATGTCCTGCACCATGCCTTCTTTCAGGCTGCCGGTCTGTTCTTCCGGTAGCATTTCTACTGCCAGCCTCAGCCTGGCCAGCGGTGTGCGCAAGTCATGCGAAACCCCTGCAAGCAACAGGGTTCTTTCGGCGTCCAGTTGTGTCAGCGACTCCGTCATCTGGTTGAATGTGCGGCTGACTTCGCGCAGCTCATCAAACCCATCCTCAGGTAGTTGCGGCGGTAGCTCGCCATCGCGTATGCGGTCAGCAGCTTTTACTAACAAGCGTAAGGGCTGGTTGATGCGGGCTGCGATCAGGTAAGCGCCTATCAGGGAGAGTAGGATGACGAGCGCGCCCCAGCCCAGCCACTCCCATGGAAAATGCCGTTCCACCTGGATGCGCGGTATGACCACCCAGTAGTCATCCTGGCCGATGGTAAAGCTTACCCATAAGCCAGGCACCCCAAAATGATTGATGGCAACCAGGGTTTCCTTCCCCAGCTGATCGCGAATCTTTTTGCCTATCATGCGAATGTAAGGGTCATCCGGTAGCGGCTCTACTTCTTCCAGCAAGTCAGCCGCATAGATGCGCACACCTTCGCTACCGGACAGTTCTGAGAGTAACGCCAGTCGCCGGTTCTCATGAGCTGCCAACAGGGAGGCGCGCGTGAAATTGACTACGGTGATTGCCTGTAGCGCAGAGGCAATAGCGCGAGGCTCGCGCTCGAAGTAGTCGAAAAGTTTAAGCGCTGCATATTGGCCAACAGCCAGCAGCAGCGCAATCAACAACATGATGCGGGCTAGTAAAGTACGGGGAAGCAGCTTCAATTTTTAGAGGTTTCACCATCGGGGATAAATACATAGCCGAATCCCCACATGGTTTGCAGGTAACGAGGGTGAGAAGGGTCGACTTCAATTAGTCGGCGCAGGCGTGATACCTGCACATCTATGCTGCGGTCAAATACATCCAGCTCCCGCCCGCGTGCCAGTTGCATGAGCCTGTCACGGGACAGTGGTTGACGCGGATGATCGATGAACACTTTAAGCAAGGCGTATTCGCCACTGGTGATAGTGATGGGCACACCATCGCGGCTTAAGCTGCGGGTAGAGGGGTCAAACACAAAATCACCAAAGCTGATGGACTCTGAATTCAGTGCCGGCGCACTAGGCGGATTGCGGGTATGGCGGCGCATGATGGCATTGACGCGCGCCAATAACTCGCGTGGGTTAAAAGGTTTTGGCAAGTAGTCGTCAGCCCCCATTTCCAGCCCGATAATGCGGTCAACTTCATCTCCGCGAGCCGTCAGCATGATAATAGGCATAGCATTTCCGGCGGATCTGAGCCTGCGGCAAATAGCCAGGCCATCTTCTCCCGGTAACATTAAATCCAGCACCAGCAGATCTATATGCTCTTGCGCCAATATCATGTCCATTTCGGTTGAGTCGGAGGCTGTTTTTATAGTAAAGCCTTGTTCAGTCAAATAACGCTGCAACAGCTCACGCATGCGCAGGTCATCATCTACCATCAGGATTTTTTTAAAGGATGTTTGCATAAGATTATATTTGGAGAAATGGCTACCTTTTTAAAGGGTTGAATCACACCGAAATTAGTTGAATTTGGTTTTCTTATTATACTGTTAGCGTAACAAGATAGCCTAAACTTTCAGTTGTTACAAATTTTTACAATCACAGCATGCATTGAAACAATCGATTTACATTCATGCGGCATTATTGCGCGTCAAACATCATTATTCTAATAATAATTGGATCTTGAAACTTGCTTTCTTGGGGCTAGTCTACTTAAAGTTAGATAATAAAAGCAGTTTGGGGCTCATCATAACAAGCATTAAAACAACAGCATAAAAATGCAGCTTACAAAAAATTAATGGTGCACATGAAGAATGTTGATAGCTAAAAATCTATTTTCACATCATAAACATGCGTGTTTAGCACTGTGTATTTTACTGGCTTTTTCCGGGCATTTATCTGCTGCGCCTCGCGATAATCAAAGTAATGCTGATGAGGCGGCAAATAAAGGTGTGGACAGTGATGCTCAAGAGCCGGCTTCCCCCAAAAAACTGGGCGGCCCCATTAGTATTGAAGAAAGCATCCGTTTACGCCGCGATCTTGACGAGTACTCGCGTACCGTAGATCCCGCCCACGTCCAGATCGAGGAAAGACGGCGTTTGATGCATCAGCGAATTCAAAGTAGATTCGCTGAGACCGACAAGGACAATGACGGTACTATTTCCATGGAGGAGGCTGCGGAAAGCCTGCCTCAAGTTGCCCGGCATTTTAATGCTGTCGATCTCAACGGTGACGGTTTAGTGTCGCTGGATGAACTGGAGGCGCTACAGGCAAAGATTGTTGAGCGTCAGCGTGCCTCTGCCATTCGGATGGAAGTGCAAGAGCCCGAACCAAGTAAGCGTAAGAGCAAGGATGCAATGCTCAGTAATCGCAAACGCACACTTTAGATTTAATCCCGCATCAGAGCTGTTTTCGGCTTCTCCTGAGTTACTCCTCCAGCATGTGATATCGCCTATTTTTCATACTATGACCTGAATCATGATTCCATGTTTGCGCCAGCAAGTTGCTTACGCGTCCAGCTAATTTTAGGTAGTATGGAATACAGCATGTCTACTGAAATAAAAACGCTCACCAGCATCAGCCAAGCGGACGCGCAATCCTGGAATGCGTTGACCGATGGCGCTCCAATTTTAAGCCACGCCTTTCTGAGCGCACTGGAAGAGACAGGCTGCGTTGGCCACAGGACGGGCTGGCA
>JBAZTJ010000126.1:1420-7369 GCA_041662005.1 Candidatus Methylopumilus sp. | reverse complement strand
TGCCGCAAGGTGCTCATCCTGAAACCCGCTCTGTGCGCGGTTCCAACCAATGCCGTATTGCAGTGCATAGACCACAGGGCGGCGATACGGTGGTGGTGTTATCGGTAATAGATAACCTGGTAAAAGGGGCGGCAGGGCAAGCAGTGCAGAATATGAACATCATGTTTGGCTTGCCTGAGAGCGCAGGTTTGGAAGTGGTGCCGCTGTTACCCTAGTCTGATATTGAAAATTCTGCATACATCCTGGCCTGATAGATGAAGCGCGTATCTCGCAGGTTTAAGCGTCACTTCGGTGCAACGGCAAAACATGTGGCGGTGCGCTCACATCGCTTGTGGTATTGGCAGGTGCTGGTAGCGTTGGCCTATATTGCAGCGGGATACCTGCTCGCCTATTGGCATCTGACGGAGGGCGACTTTGGTAGCCTGACTAATAATCTCAAGAAAACCACCCAGGATAACCAGCAGTTGCAGGGTCGGCTGGTGCAAAGTGAACGCCAGTTGCAAGTGGCGCAGGCGGCGCAAATTAATCTGGCAAGAGAGCTTGCCAACATGCAGGATGAGTCCATGAGCCTGAAAGAGGATGTGGCTTTTTATAAAAATATCCTGAATGAAAATGCTGGTGCCAATGAGGTTAAGTTATACAGTTTTAAGGTGACCAAGGGTGTGCAGCCTAACCAGTATGACTACCACATTCTGTTATTACAGTCGGGACGTCACGATAAGCAGGTTCAAGGCAGCCTGAAGTTGTCGCTGAATGCCATGCAGGCGGATACGGCGGTGAAGCTGCCTTTGAGCGATGGTAATGTGCCGGTACGGACTGTTGATATTAACTTCAAGTATTATCAACGCATTGATGGTAGTTTTGTAGTGCCCAAAGATACCTTGGGCCGCTCAGTAGAGCTCGACTTTACCGAGGCACGAGCCGATCAGCCTAGGCTGAATCAGAAAGTTGATCTACCAGCATGATCCATATGTAAAAATATAGGCAAACTAGAGAGGCAGTATGTTTTTTAAAAACCGGAATAAGCCACAAAACAGAATCGACACTTTGATTGGGGCTGCGACGCGTATCAATGGAGATATTTTCTTTACTGGTGGCTTGCGGGTGGACGGCACGGTGCGCGGTAATGTGAATGAGGAGGTTTCCACGCCCAGCGCGCTGGTATTGAGCGAACAGGGCACGATTGAAGGTGCTGTCGTGGTGTCTCAGGTGGTGCTTAACGGAAAGGTAGTCGGGCCGGTACATGCAAAAGAATTTGTTGAACTACAGCCCAAGGCCAGAGTCGTAGGAGATGTATATTATAAATCCCTCGAAATGCATACTGGTGCGGTGATTGAAGGCAATTTGATTTACCAGGGCGACAGTCAGGAAACGCGACTGCTGACCAATAAAGATTTGCCTGTTGAGAATAAAGATTGACCCGTTGACCACCACGCAGGATAATAAATTTAGGGTAATGAATTTAAGGAGTTAAATATGAATGCAGTGACAGAAATGCCAAGCCCATTGATCTTTACAGACAATGCGGCGAAAAAAGTAAAAGAGCTGATCGAAGAGGAAGGCTCCCCAGATCTTAAGCTACGCGTGTTTGTGAGTGGTGGCGGTTGTTCCGGATTTCAATATGGCTTCACTTTTGAAGATACCGTGAACGAAGATGATACCCAGGTCGAACGCGATAGCGTTACTTTGTTAATCGACCCTATGAGCCTGCAGTACCTGATGGGCGCAGAAATTGATTATCAGGATAGCCTGCAAGGCTCTCAGTTTGTGATTCGTAATCCACAAGCTACTACAACATGTGGATGTGGTTCATCTTTCTCAGTGTAATTTGAAGCTGGTGTAAGTTGAGATAGTTAATCCAGTAATGAGCAATAAGAAAGGAGCCTATGGCTCCTTTTTTATTGCTTGGATCCTGCTTAGCGCTTGTCTATAGGTACAAAATCGCGTCTTACTGAGCCAGTATACAATTGACGCGGACGCCCAATTTTAGCTTCTGGATTGCCTATCATCTCATTCCACTGTGCTACCCAGCCTGCTGTACGCGCCAATGCAAAGATGGCAGTGAACATGGAGTTGGGGATACCCATCGCCCGCATGACAATGCCGGAATAAAAGTCGACATTGGGGTATAGGCGTTTGCTCACGAAGTATTCGTCTTCCAATGCGATTTTTTCCAGCTCCATGGCGAGCTTGAACATAGGGTCGTCCTGCAAGCCAAGTTCATTCCGCACTTCATAACAGGTTTCGCGCATCAAGGCTGCGCGCGGATCCATATTGCGGTATACGCGGTGACCAAAGCCCATGAGGCGGAAGGAATCGCTCTTGTCCTTGGCGCGCTTGATGTATTCGCCGATACGACTCACATCACCAATTTCTTCCAGCATATGCAACGTGGCTTCGTTAGCCCCGCCATGCGCCGGTCCCCACAGTGATGCTATACCCGCCGCGACACAGGCGAATGGGTTGGCGCCACTGGATCCGGCAAGACGTACGGTTGAGGTGGAAGCGTTCTGCTCGTGATCTGCATGCAATATCAGGATACGCTCAAACGCTTTGGCCAACACTGGATTGGGTGTGTAGGTTTCGCAGGGTGTGGCGAACATCATGTGCATGAAATTTTCTGCATAGGTGAGCCTGTTTTGCGGATACACAAAAGGCTGACCAATATTGTACTTATAGCTCCACGCGGCGACGGTAGGGACTTTTGCCAGCAAGCGATAAGCAGAAACTTCACGCAGTTTTGGATCTAGCACATCAATTGAGTCATGATAAAACGCGGACATCGAACCTACCACACCGACCATGACTGCCATAGGGTGCGCATCACGACGGAATCCGCGAAAAACATTCGTCAACTGGTCATGCAGCATGGTGTGTTGCTGGATGGTGTCGGTAAATTCCTTGCGCTGTTCGGCCTTGGGCAGTTCGCCGTACATCAGCAAGTAAGAAACTTCAAGAAAGTCGCAGTTCTGCGCCAGTTGCTCAATAGGGTAGCCGCGATAATAGAGCAGGCCCTCTTCTCCATCGATATAGGTGATTTCTGAGTTACAAGAGGCAGTGGACAGAAATCCAGGGTCATAGGTAAAGACGCCATGCTTACCCAGGCTGCGGATGTCGATGACGTCCGGCCCTAAGTTGCCTGATAGCATGGGTAATTCTATTGGTGGACTACCGTTATCGAAAGTCAGTGTTACTTTAGTTGGCTTAGTCATAAGTTTAAATTTCTACGATTATTCTAGGTTTTTCTTCAGTGATGCAATGCAAGCGCAACTATCTCAGTTTGCTTCTGTTAAGTTTGAGTTAGCCTAAGCATAAACTGCACCTAAGATCCTTGGGCCCTTCGCGCCAGTGACGGCCGGCAGGTTGCCAGGGGCTTTTAGCAGGGTTTGTCGGGCCAGCCATGCAAAAGCCGCAGCTTCTACCCAGCCTACAGCAATTCCCAGTTCATCTGTTAAGCGGATTTTCACAGGATGTAGCAATTGCTGCAAGCACTGAAACAGTGCGTGATTATGAGCACCACCGCCACACAGAAACACTTCATCGACATGTTTGCAATATTGGCGTACTGCATTGGCAATACTTTGCGCTGTCAGGTTCAGTAGCGTGCGCTGTACGTCTTGCGGCAAATATCCGGGGCTTAGGTATTGCTCCAGCCACTTTACGCTGAACAGGTCGCGCCCTGTGCTTTTGGGTGGGGCTTGTTCAAAATAGGGTTCTGCTTGCAACTGTTTGAGTAAAGGTTCAATAACTTGCCCGGTCGATGCCCATTTGCCTGATTCATCATACCGCTGGCCAATATGTCGCTCTGCCCATGCATCCATCAACATATTGCCGGGGCCGGAGTCGAATCCTCTTATTTCACCGGCAATTGGCAAATGGCTCAAGTTAGAGATGCCGCCAATATTAATCACCACACGGTTTAAAGCAGGATGGGCAAATACCGCCTGATGGAAAGCCGGAACCAAGGGAGCTCCCTGGCCGCCTGCTGCGATATCACGGCTACGGAAATCTGCAATCACGGTAATACCGGTGAGTTCTGCCAGCAAGGCGGGGTTGCCGATTTGTATGGTAAAGCCTAGCTCTGGGCGATGGCGTATGGTTTGCCCATGACAGCCAATGGCGATAATCTGGGATCTGTCTATTTTGGAGGAAGCCAGTAACTGATTGACTGTCTCGGCGTAAAGTCTGGCCAGGCTGTTGCCTGTAAGTGCTGTTCGCTCCAACTCGTTTTCACCGCTGGTATGCATGGCGTGGAGCTCAGCACGCAACTCGTCGTTATAAGGCAGCGAGTGGGTGTGAATGACACGGCAGTGTGCACTGCCGACAGGCGCTACATCATCAAACTCGGTGAGTGCTGCATCAACGCCGTCAAGGCTGGTGCCGGACATCAGCCCTATGAATAGCGCTTTACTCACTATCCAGCGAGGCTAGATTGCTTTTGCTCAACAGGTTGAGCTGGGCTGTCAGGCTAGCGCTGTGGGCAGTAAAGTCTGCAACGTATTTCCCTGACATAGGCACAGCTGTCGGTAAAGCTACTGTTAATGGGTTGCGGTGCTCGCCATTCAGCAGAAATTCATAATGCAAATGCGGACCTGTCGCTAACCCGGTCATGCCAACAAAAGCAATGATCTCACCTTGCTCTACCTTCATGCCTCTATGCAGTCCAGGTGCAAAGCGCGATAAATGGCCATAAACAGTGCTGACGCCATTCGCGTGACGGAGTACAACTACGTTGCCATAACCACTCTTAATGCCAACAAAATCTACAATAGCGTCACCCGAAGCTTTTACCCGAGTGCCGATAGGGGCAGCATAATCTACACCTTTATGGGCGCGCATTCTTTGTAATATGGGGTGGAAGCGACCTAAGCTGAATCCTGAGCTAATCCGTGAAAACTCCAGCGGTGAACGCAGGAAGGATTTATGCAGATTTTTGCCTTCGGGAGTGTAGTAACTTACCTGGCCTTCAGGGTTGCGATACATGACAGCACGATAGGTTTTACCGGCATTAGTAAATTCAGCCGCTAATATCTTGCCCGTGGTGACTTGTTCACCGTTGTTGTAATTGGCTTCATACACGACCACAAAGTGGTCGCCACGACGCAAGTCGGTATGGAAGTCTATGTCGGATGAGAATATTTCAACTATCTGTAATGCAATCTGGTCCGGGATGTCTGCGCTGTCAGTGGCACCAAACAATGAGCTTTTAATCTCTGCGCTTTTTACAACAGAAATCGTATTTAGGCTGGCATCAACGGTCTGTGCCACATAACCGGACTCTTTGCGTTCTACTGTAAAGGTGGAGGTTGAGCTGATTTGATATTGCAATTTCAGTAACTCACCACTATCTGTGGTTTGTGCCTGAATGGGCTGTCCTGGGCGTAGCTGGGATGAAAGTGCACTTGCATCTGGACCGCGTAGAAAATCGACAGCTTCTGTATTGCGGATATTGAGGCGTTTTAACAGGCTGGACAGCGTATCGTCACGACGCACCTGGTCAGCCTGCCAGAAGGCCTCATCTTTAGCTTGCTGTAAAGAGACTATTGCTTGCGGTAATGCCACTTCTTCAATGATGGTAGCTACCGGAATATCCTGTGTAACGGTTTGTGGAGCAATACCGAAGGCGGCATAAATACCAAAAAGCGGGACGGTAGAAATTGCCAGTAACCAGCGTAAACGCAGCTTGCGTTCTTGAATTGATGGTTTTTGCGCTAAAATGCTTTGCTCGGGTGTTGCTTCTTGATTGGGTTCGCTTAACTGCACCGGCGCTACCTCAAATTTGGATATGGCTACGAATCGTAACAGAAAACCTTTATATGGTGAAGCTTTGATAAAAGCGGTAAAAGTGGATGAATTCTAAAAATATGACGCATATAGATAATAGTTTGGCCATCATCAAGCGCGGCAGCGATGAGCTACTGATTGAACATGAGCTGGTTGAAAAGCTGA
>JBAZTJ010000126.1:0-1410 GCA_041662005.1 Candidatus Methylopumilus sp. | reverse complement strand
CAGGTAAGCCCTTACGAATCAAGGCGGGTTTTGACCCCACTGCGCCGGATCTACATTTGGGACATACGGTATTGCTTAATAAGCTGCGCCAGTTTCAGGATCTTGGCCATCAGGTGTTTTTCCTGATAGGTGATTTCACCGGCATGATCGGTGATCCAACCGGTAAGAGTGCAACACGTCCGCCATTGACGGCGGAGCAGGTGCAGCAGAACGCCAAGTCTTACGCCGAGCAGGTATTCAAGATATTGAAACCTGAGCAGACGGAAGTGGTATTCAATTCCAAATGGCTCACCGAGCTAGGTGCGGCCGGTATGCTCAAGCTCGCGGCCAGCCACACTGTGGCGCGCATGCTGGAGCGTGATGATTTCAGTAAGCGTTATAAAAGCAATCAGCCTATCGCCATTCATGAATTCTTATATCCTTTATTACAAGGCTACGACTCGGTAGCGCTTAAATCGGATGTCGAGTTGGGCGGAACCGACCAGAAATTCAACCTGTTGATGGGGCGCGAGCTGCAAAAGCAGGCCGGGCAAAGCCAGCAATGTGTGCTCACCATGCCATTACTGGAGGGCCTTGATGGTGTCAACAAAATGTCCAAATCGCTGGGTAACTATATAGGCATCGCCGAGCCGGCAACCGAGATCTTCAGTAAGATCATGTCCATCTCGGACGACTTGATGTGGAGATATATAGAGTTATTGTCGTTTGACAGTCTGGAAACTATAGCCGGCTGGAGGCAGGCTGTTCTCGATGGTGCCAATCCAAGGGATATTAAAGTGAGTTTTGCGCAGGAGATTGTCGCGCGCTTTCATTCCAAAATGGCAGCTGAGCAGGCGTTGCAGGATTTCGAGCTGCGTTCCAAGGGGGGTATTCCTGATGAAGTGCCCGAAGTGACCGTACATTTGACGCTAGAGGCTATTAGTATCTCGCATCTATTAAAACAAGCCAACTTGGTGGCTAGCACCTCTGAGGCTATGCGCATGATCGAGCAGGGCGGCGTGAAGCTGGATGGGGAAAAGGTTGTCGATAAGGCCTTGCAGCTTAATCGCGGAGTGGTGGTAGCTCAGGTGGGTAAGCGAAAATTCGCTAAAATCACAATAAATTAAGTCAAATGTAATTACTTTGTAAAAAAGCATAAGCTCTATTGACCCAATTTTATTGTTCTGTAGAATGCGCCCCTCGCTTAAGCAACACGGCGAAGCGGGTAGCAAAGCAGGGAAATAAATAGTTTCATTTCCCCCTTGACCAATTAAGTCAGGTCTGTACAATGCGCCCCTTCGCTTCAACAACGAAGCGGGTTGCAGCAAGGTTGGGAAATAAATAGTTTCACGTTTCCCTTGACGAATTAAACAGCGTCTGTATAATGCGCCCCTCTCGTTGCTAACGCAGCGAGGCAGTAAAAGAAATGCA
>JBAZTJ010000125.1:0-7433 GCA_041662005.1 Candidatus Methylopumilus sp. | reverse complement strand
GATCCCCAGCATCAATTCATTTTAAATTTGCTTTAAATATAAATTTATATAAAAATATGCGTATAAAGCATATTTAAAGGTAAGCAATGTCTATCGGTCTCGCCCTGCGCAAAAGACGCAAAGCCCTTAACCTCACCCTGCAGGAGCTGGCCAAGCGCGTGGATGCGGACAGCGGCAACCTGTCACGCATAGAGCGTGGCAGCCAGGGAGTCTCGGAGATCATGCTACGCAAGCTGTGCGCTGCGCTGGACTGCTCACCCGCTTTTCTTTACGCGCAAACCGAATCGCCAGCAACCACCGCACAATCGAGCTCGCGTTTCAGCTTGCAGCGGCCGCAAGAGTTTGTCAGCTGGTTCCGCTCCGTCGCGCCATACATCCATGCCTTTGGTGGACGCACTTTTGTTATCGCCTTCGGTGGCGAGGTGGTGGATGACGGCCAGTTTGTCGCGTTGTCGCATGACCTTAACCTGCTCGCAAGCCTGGAAGTGCGCCTTGTGCTGGTGCACGGCTCGCGCCCGCAGATTGAATCGCGCCTGAAACGCGCCAGGATCGAGCCCAGGTTTGTTGGCGGTAAGCGGGTAACCGATGACGAAGCCATGGAGGCCGTAAAGGAAGCCAATGGCTCGGTGCGCGTAGAAATTGAGGCGCTGCTTTCCATGGGACTGGTGAACTCCCCCATGGCCGGTTCGGATATCCGCGTGGCAAGTGGTAACTTTGTCACTGCAAAACCATTGGGTGTACTGGAGGGTGTGGATTTGCAGCACACCGGCGAGGTACGCAAAGTGGATGCCATCGGCATCCAGAAACGGCTGGATGATGGCGAACTGGTGCTGCTTTCGCCCCTGGGCTACTCACCCACAGGTGAAGCATTCAATCTGACTCTGGAAGATGTCGCCGTTAGCGCCGCCATTGCATTGGATGCCGACAAGCTGATCTTCCTCATGGACTCTTCCGGCGTACATAACGTACGCGGCGAGTTGCTGCGCGAAATGACGGCACTCAAGGCGCAGAATTTGTTGAACCACGCCCAGAACGAAGGCGCAAAAGGTATCAGCGAAGACGAAGGCTATTACCTGCCAGCCGCCATCAAGGCCTGCAACCACGGCGTCGCACGCACCCACCTGATCTGCCGGCACACCGATGGCGCAATCCTGCAGGAGCTGTTCACATACGACGGCATAGGCACCATGATCACCGAAGAGCCGCTGGAAACCATGCGTCAGGCCAATATTGACGATGTAGGTGCATTACTGCAGCTGATAGAACCGCTGGAAGCCGAGGGCGTGCTGGTACGCCGCGGTCGCGAGCGGCTGGAAATGGAGATCGAGCATTTCTACCTGATGGAGCATGATGGCAGGGTGATTGGCTGCGCAGCCCTGTACCCGTTTGCCGAAGAAAAAACCGCAGAACTGGCATGCATGGCTATCCACCAGTCATACCGGCGTGGCGGACGCGGTGACAGGCTTTTGAATTTCTGTGAAGAGCAGGCGCGTGAACTCGGACTGAAATCGCTATTCGTACTGACGACGCGCACTGAGCATTGGTTTCTGGAGCGCGGCTTTGTCGAGGCTGATGTCAATAAGTTGCCGACCGAAAAGCGCAAGCTGTATAACTTGCAACGGCGTTCAAAAGTATTCGTTAAGAAAATATAGGCCGGCCTACTCATGAACCAGCAACGCTTCGACTTGGGCGATATCAACCTGCAAAGCGGGCAAACGCTGCACGACGCATGGCTAAGCTATGCTACCTGGGGCAAACTGAATGAGGCAGGCGACAATTGCATTCTGTTCCCCACCTATTATACCGGCACCCATTTATCCAATGCCCGCATCATCGGTGAGCAGCATGCGCTTGACCCTGCCAAATGGTTTATCGTCGTCCCCAACCTGATCGGCAATGCGCTTTCCATCTCGCCCAGCAACACGCTGGATCGCTACCATGGCGGCGGCTTCCCTAATGTCACAGTGTACGACAACGTAGCCTGCCAGAAGCTGTTGCTGGATGCACTGGGTATATCCAGCATCAAACTGGTCCTGGGTTGGTCGATGGGGGCAATACAGGCCTGGCATTGGGCGGTGCTGTATCCCGACATGGTAAAAAATCTGCTCCCCATCTGCGGTGCCAGCAGATGCTGGCCCTACAACCAGGCATTTCTCAAAAGCGTGCGTGCCGCCCTGGAGGCAGATGCCAGCTATGCTGGTGGTTATTACACGGCGCCACCCACGACCGGGCTCAAGGCATTTGGGCGAGTTTATGCGCCGTGGGCCTATTCAGCAGCGTTTTTTCGGGAGGAACGTTTTAATGAAATCGGTTTTGCCACCCAAGACGAACTACTGGAAGACTGGGAACAAGACCATGTAAGCTGGGATGCCAATAACCTGCTGACCAAGCTCTGGACATGGCAGCATGCCGATGTCAGCGCACATGAAAAATTTGATGGTAATCTGGAGCTGGCACTTTCCCAGGTCACAGCCAGAACCATCATCATGCCTTGCGATCAGGACCAATACTTTACCCTGACCGAAAACAGCATAGAAGCCGTGCTGACTGCCAATGCGGAATTAAGACCGATACACTCATCTGCAGGCCATTGCGCAGGAGCACCTGGCAGATTTTCTGAGGAAAGTGCATTTATTGATGCGGCGATTAGAGAGTTACTGGATGCGTGACTTCCAGTTTGAACCGACTGGCAGCAGTCAAGCCTAATCTGGCACTTTAATGCTGTGCCAGGTAACTGGCTGATTCATACTTGGGATAAACCCGCAGCAGCAGTATGCGCGGCCCCATCATCTTTTTGACCACCACATCAAACTGATCAAAAACAACGCGCTGACCCTCTTTAGGCAGCTCTGCAAGCTTCCATAATATTAAGCCGCCAACGGTATCCGCATCTTCAGACTCGATATCAATGCCTAGGGTACGCTCAAGCGTGGGGATGGGCAGGCTGCCCTTACCCAATAGTGAGCCATCATCCAGGCGCGTCCATTCGCTCTGGGACTGCCTGAACTCATCCTTGATTTCCCCTACCAAGGCACCCAAAACATTATCCAGGGTAACAAACCCTATCGGCGCGCCTTTGTCATAGCCCACTATCGCCATATGCGAAGCACCCTGTTTGAAATCACGGAAGACTTCAGTTGCGGCGCTATCCGGCAATACAAACTCGACCGGCCGTGCCAGCTTGCTGAGTCCGGGGGCAAGCCCTCCTTTATTCTGCGCCAGGAATACATCCTTGATATGAATGATTCCAATCACTTGCCCCTGTTTATTCAGGTAGGGATAACGGCTGTAGCGGTGCTCTACCATTTTCTGCAGGTTGGCCTCTATTGAATCTTCATCATGCAGCACAATGGCCTCATTAAAAGGCCGCATCAAGTCTGATACGTCCAGATCACGAAAATCGATTGCCTGTGCCAGTACCCGCCATTCCGATTTGCTGAACTGATCGCTGGTGCGTGAGCTGCGCAAGATCAGCTTGAGCTCTTCCTTGGAATAATGACTTTCATGCTTGGGAATGGCATTAAGCTTCAAAAGGCGAATCACCAGATTTGAACTGTGATTGAGTATCCAGATCGCCGGGTACATCACCCAGTAGAAGGCATACAGCCCAGGTGCTGTCCATAGTCCGACGGCTTCGGCTGTCCTGATTGCAAGAGTCTTGGGCACCAGCTCACCAACAACGATGTGCAGATATGAAATTGTGAAGAAGGCAATAAAAAAGGAGATGCCATGAATTAACTCATCATTATCCATGCCCAGTGTTTTCAGTGCCGGTGCTAGCAGCTCGGCAAAAGCCGGTTCGCCAACCCAGCCTAGCCCTAAAGAAGCTAAGGTGATGCCAAGTTGGCAGGCTGAAAGATAGGCATCCAGGTCGATGTGGACTTTAGCAAGTAAACGGCCACGCCAGCCATAGGCTTTGGCAATGGCGCGAACACGGGTCTGCCGCAATTTTACCAGGCCGAACTCTGCCGCTACGAAGAACCCGTTAAGCAGGACTAACAGGAAAGCTAAAACAATTAATAGCAGGTTATCAGCCATGGGCAGGCTATAAAGCCTAAATTCTCATTTGCGGTTTTTGAGGATGCATTCTGACAGAAAACAAGCTAAATGAATCTTTCGTGAATGATTGCCATGCCAGCTTGCTGGCAGCATATTAAAACAGCCCGGTTACGCGTCCTTGTTCGTCAATATCTATGCGCATGGCACAAGGCGTCTTGGGCAAGCCCGGCATGGTCATGATGTCATCACAAATCATCACCACAAATTCGGCGCCAGCGCACAAGCGGACCTCGCGTATGCTAATGGTATGGCCTGTTACCGCACCGCGCTGAGTGGCATCCGTAGAGAATGAATATTGCGTTTTTGCCACACAAATCGGGTAATGCCCGTAGCCATCGGCCTGCAACTTATCAATCTGGACGCGGATGTGCCGTGGCGCATTGATATCGGCCGCACCGTAAATCCTGGTGGCAACTTTATGCATTTTCTCCCATAGCGGGTCTGCATCTTCATACACATAATGCATGCTATGGCCGTTAGCTTCCACCAGCCGAATCACTTCGCGCGCCAGATCTTCTGCGCCAGCTCCCCCTTTGGCCCAATGCTCTGCCAGCACCACCTTCACACCAAGCCGCGACAGGTGTGCGCACACCTGATCGATCTCGGCATCGGTATCGTGGGTAAATCGGTTAATGGCAACCACGCAAGGCAACCCATAATGCTGGGTAACATTTTCCACATGCTTTTGCAGATTGGCCAAACCGGCTTGCAATGCACCGAGGTTCTCAGCTAGCAACTCCGGCACCTCTATGCCACCGTGATATTTGAGTGCGCGTATGGTGGCCACCACCACACAGGCAGCAGGTTTCAAGCCGGATTTACGACACTTGATATCAATGAATTTCTCAGCCCCCAGGTCTGCGCCAAAGCCAGCCTCAGTCACCACATAATCGCCAAGCTTGAGCGCCAGGCGTGTGGCAATCAGCGAGTTGCAGCCATGCGCAATATTGGCAAATGGGCCGCCATGAATGAACGCAGGGGTATTTTCCAGCGTTTGTACCAGGTTAGGCTTAAGCGCATTTTTTAGTAGTACCGCCATTGCCCCATGTGCCCGCAAGTCGCTCGCAGTAATGGGCCTGTCATCAAACCCATATCCAATCACGATATTGCCCAAGCGCTTCTTGAGGTCTTGCAGCGAATTCGCCAGGCAGAAAATCGCCATCACTTCAGAGGCCACCACAATATCAAAGCCATCTTCGCGGGTCTGGCCATTCACCTTGCCGCCCAGGCCCACCACGATCTTGCGCAAAGCACGGTCATTCATGTCCATGACGCGCTTCCAGCAGACTTGGCGCGGATCGATCTGCAAGGCATTGCCATGGTGGATATGATTATCGATCAGCGCGGAAAGCAGGTTATGTGCGGCAGCAATGGCAGAAAAATCACCGGTAAAATGCAGGTTGATATCTTCCATCGGCACCACCTGCGCATGACCGCCACCGGCAGCACCGCCTTTCATGCCAAACACTGGCCCCAGAGCAGGTTCACGCAGGCAGATAATAGCTTTCTTGCCCAACCGGCTCAGGGCATCGCCCAAGCCGACAGTAGTGGTAGTCTTGCCTTCGCCCGCAGGCGTCGGGCTGATGGCCGTCACTAAAATAAGTTTACCGTCAGCTTTATCCTGCATGGGGTAAGCTTCAAAATCAATCTTGGCTTTATAGTGGCCGTAGCTTTCTACTATTTCTTCCGGCAGACCCAGAGACTGTGCAATCTCGGTGACTTTTTTCATCCTGGCTTTTTGCGCGATTGCGATGTCACTTGGCTGTTCGATATCGCGTGGCATTTCAAGGTCACTGGGCATGTTTTTATTCCCGAAGATTTCATCACATTAGAACACCGCTTTTGCTATTGTTTCAAGGTAAAATAATCGCCAACAAACACTGACTGAAAACCACAATGCTTAACGACACCAGCGCCACCCAAAAAGCCCAGACACTCTCTGAGGCATTGCCTTACATCAAGCGCTTTTTCGACAAGACCATCGTCATCAAATACGGTGGTAACGCCATGACAGATGAGCACCTCAAGCAATGCTTCGCACAGGATGTGGTGCTTCTCAAGCTCGTCGGCATGAATCCGGTAGTAGTACATGGCGGCGGCCCGCAAATTAACGAAATGCTGGATAAGCTCGGTAAAAAAGGCGTGTTCATTCAGGGCATGCGCGTGACCGATGAAGAGACCATGGATATCGTCGAAATGGTGCTGGGCGGCCAGGTCAACAAGGAAATCGTCAACCTCATCAACCGCCATGGCGGCAAAGCGGTCGGCCTGACTGGGCAGGATGGTAATTTCATTCATGCCGAAAAACTGCTGATGCCTAACAAGGATAAGCCCGATGAGATGATAGACATCGGCCAGGTTGGCGACATTACCGGCATAGACCCCAGCATTATCAACTTTCTCGACAGCGGCGACTTTATCCCCGTCATCGCGCCTATCGGCGTGGGTCCGGATGGCGAAACCTATAACATCAATGCCGATGTAGTGGCAGGCAAGCTGGCTGAGATTCTCGGTGCAGAAAAGCTGATACTCCTCACCAACACCCCCGGCGTACTGGACAAGAGCGGCACCCTGCTCACCGGCCTTACCCCCAAGCAGATTGATGACCTGGTGGAAGATGGCACACTCTCCGGCGGCATGTTGCCCAAGATCAGCTCCGCGCTGGATGCGGCACGCAGCGGCGTAAAATCGGTGCACATTATCGACGGACGGGTAGAACATGCCTTGCTGCTGGAAGTGTTAACCGATGAAGGCGTAGGCACCTTGATCAAGGCCAAGTAATTTTTAGCACTCATTTCTTCCCTGATACTGCGTTGGCTGCCTCACAATCTCCTTGCCGTGCCAAATGCACTGTCTGCGTCGATTGCTCGTTGCCGCCTTGTCTCAGCATCGAAATACGGCTAAAAACCGTATCTGGTTTTAGCGTGAGTAAAAAAAGTGGCTTCTAGAATTTGGATATTTGATCTGGACGACACCCTGCACGATGCCAGCAGCCACATCTTCCCTGTGATGAATCGCGCCATGACGCAATACATCATGGATACGCTGGAGATGGATGAACCGGCAGCCTTCAAATTGCGCCAGCATTACTGGCGTATTTATGGTGCAACGCTAAAAGGCCTGATGCGTCACCACGGAGCGGACCCTTATCACTTCCTACAAAAAACGCATGAGCTCATGGAGCTCGACACCATGGTTCAGCAGACGCAAGGGTTACGACACATGATTCAGCGCCTCTCAGGGCGTAAGGTAGTATTCACTAACGCGCCGATGAGTTATGCTTTGCGTGTGCTGAAAATACTCGGCATAGACGATATGTTTGAAACCGTGTTCAGTGTGGAATCCACGCGATTTCACCCCAAGCCATCGGTACG
>JBAZTJ010000124.1:0-7463 GCA_041662005.1 Candidatus Methylopumilus sp. | reverse complement strand
CGTTGCGATAGTTGGCTGGGATCTCGAGATAAGGCACCAGTGAGCCATCCTTGCGGAAACGTACCTGAGTGTTTTTTCGCTCGGGATAGGTTTCTATATGGATGTCGGAAGCACCATCACGATAGGCATCCAGTATCATTTTATTAACCAGCTGAACCAGTGTGTTGTCTGCCTCGGTGACGGCCTTTTCATCCGCCAACTCATGTATGGTGTCCTCACTAAACAGTCTGGTAGCCAGGTCATCGATATTGACTTCATTGGCATCCCCGTTGCCTTGATGGGAGGAATGACCCTGTTCACCATAGCAGGCAGTAATTGCACCCAGTATGTCCTCGCGCGATGCCATGGCGGGCAAGACCTTCAACTGTGTCATAAAACGAAGCTCTGCGATGGCTTTCGTATTCATGGGGTTTTCCAGCGCAACCACCAGAGCCCCATTATAGATGCACAGCGGGAACAGCATTTCTTTCCGGGCGACTTCGGCAGCAATCAACTTGGTAGCGTTAGGGTCAAAATCAAAGTGTGCCAGACTGACAAAAGGGATACCAAGTTTGCTGGCCATTGCACCTTTCAGCGTGCGCTCATCGATGATGCCCATTTGAATCAGGATCTGGCCCAGAGGGGTCTGGCGATTTTCTTTTTGTTTCTCCAATGCCTCTTCCAGTTGCTCCGCTGACAGCAGTTGCAACTGCTGCAAAGCTTCGCCCAGTTTGAGGATAGGCTGGCTTTCCTGGAAGTGGATGGCCTGTTTCAACTGCTCGGCAGAGATAATCTGGTTTTCAGACAAATAGTCACCAATACGCTGCACGCGCAACTCGGATTGCCTTTGTAGCGCAGTATCAATTTGATCCTTGCTGGCCAGCTTTGATTCCAACAATTTTTCGCCAATCAGCAAGCCTATCTTGTAGCTTTTAATGGCATGGCTGGGTATAAAACATGGTACGACCTTGTCATTCTTGGTGACTGCGTATACATATAATCCATACTCGGTATTGAGGTAGCCCAGTGTGTAGCCAGCAATCAATTCATTATCAACGAACTCCACTGTATAGGTCTGGCGCTCGGCGGCTGGCAAAGCTTCTTGGGCTCGCTCCTCAAGAAAACTTTTGTCCTGCTGTAAGGCACGCGGATGCAGCAACTGTATGCTTTTAATCTGGTGAAGATTGATGGTTTCAGCGGTAGCCTTATCTTTAGGCTGAATAATGACAATGGATTGTTCTGGAATAAAAAGATTGAGTGTGCCAACAACTTTACTACCATTGATATAATAAATCAGGCAGCTATTGACAGTCTGCAGCTGGCTATCATCTGCCACAAAATTAAAATAAGGTGGCGCCGGCCATTCGAAAGCAGGTTTAATCATGACATACTCCATATTTACTATGCGCTCGATTGTAGTAGCATCGGCTATAGCCCCTAAGCCGAAACAGTCATGGATTTCAGCGCTATATTGGTGAATTGCGATCTGTACCCGGCCTGTCGCTACACATGTTAGTGTCTTGGTTAGATGGCGGTTCATGCTGTGAAATGAGCGCTAAGCATTAGTCAAAAATTTAATGCATATATAAAGGTAACAAGATTGTCTTCATTACCCGATAGTCGCAAATTGCTGGATGCCCTCATGTTGGGGGTTTCGGATGAGATATACCTGATAGACGCCTCCACGCTGGAGCTTGTGCATGCAAGCGAGAGTGTGATGAAAAATTCCGGCTGTAACCTGGAGGGCCTCAAGCAACACAGCCTGGATAGTTTGCTGGGGGTCAGCCAGCAGACCTTACAGATCCATGTGAGCTGCCATCGCGACCAGACGCACTTTATTGATCTGTTGCCGGATCAGGCACCGTTCAGCGGCAATATCAATAATGACCAGTTGCGGGTCATGCTCATGCAGTCAGGGGATGATGAGTATGTGCTCATTATCAAGAATGACTTCTCATCCAAAGAGGAGGCCATGCAGGCGCTGAGCGAGAGCGAATCGCGCTTTCAGGCCATTGTTTCCAATACCCCCGGCTTGGTGTTCCAGTTTCAGCTGGATCATGAAGGTGAAATATCTTTTGTTTACCTCAGTGAGGGATGTAATGCGCTACTGGGTTTGAGCTCGGATGAGCTCAAACAGGACCCCAAGCTGTTCTATGCCATGATGAATGCACGGGATCGCACCTCCTTGCGCAAGCGCCTGGAGCTTTCCACCATTGAGCTTAGCCTGTTGAACTGGGAGGGCAGGGTATGGATCGATGACTGGCAGGATACCAAGTGGATCAATGTGCGTTCTATCCCCAGGGTGCTCAATAATGGCGTGATCCAGTGGGAAGGCATCATGACCAACATTACGCAAAGCAAGAACGAAAAGCATGAAATAGAGCAATCGCGTCGCGACTTGGCTGAGCTGTCTGCGCACATGAACCATATCAAAGAGCAGGAGCGCAGCCGCATTGCGCGTGAAATACACGATGACCTGGGCGGAAATTTAACGGCGATTAAAATTGGTTTATCCTCTATCATTAATCGCCTCAGTACCGACCAGAAAGTGCCTGTAGAACAGGCGCTGAACCTGGAATCCATCGTGGATAATACGTTTGAAGCCGTCCACCGGATATCCAGCGATTTGCGGCCGAATATACTGGAGCTGGGCATTGTAGCTGCGCTGGAGTGGCAATCGAAAGAGTTTGAGAAGCAGATCGCCATTGCCTGCGAATTCTCATGCAACCAGCCAGATATAAGCGTGAATACCGCTCAGGCGATTACGCTGTTTCGTATCTGCCAGGAATCCATGTCCAATATTGCCAAGCATGCAAAAGCCACGCATGCCAGCGTTGATTTGAGCACTAGCGCAAATGAAATCATCATGACGATCAGTGATGACGGCGTGGGCATCAAGCCTAGCGATGCATTAAAAGCCAATTCGTTTGGCTTGCGCGGCATGCAGGAACGGGTAGCCGCGCTGAATGGCAGTTTCAACATCGCGAAATCAGGCAAGCACGGCACATGCATTACGATCAGGTTGCCAATTGAGCAGAGTGAGTGATTTCTTGTAACATCAGGTAGTGTTGATACAACTTGGGGTGTAATGAAAGCTAAAACAATTAAGGTCATCATCGCAGATGACCATGCAATTTTGAGAGCCGGGCTTAAGCAGATACTGGCTGAGACAGAGGATATTGTGGTGATTGCAGAGGCTGAAAACGCTGCTGAGGCCATCAAGCTTGGCTGCCAGCCGGATGCCGACGTATTGCTGCTGGATATCTCGTTACCGGACCGCAGCGGTATAGAAGCGCTTAAATACATCAAGCGCGAAAACAGCCACATCGCCGTGCTCATGCTGTCCATGCACAAAGAAGACCAATACGCAGTGCGTGCGCTTAAGTCGGGTGCGGCAGGGTATCTCTGCAAGCAGAGCGCATCGTCAGAGCTGGTGAGCGCCATTCATACCGTGGCTAAAGGCAAAAAATACATCACCGCAGAAGTCGCCGAGATACTTGCCAACCAGGTCGGCATGGAAAACCAGAAAGCCCCGCACGAAACGCTTTCCGATCGCGAGTTCCAGACCCTCACCATGATCGCCTCCGGCCTGTCGGTAGGCGAAATCGCCGATAAACTCTCCCTCTCCGTCAAAACCGTCAGCATGTACCGCACACGTCTATTGGAGAAAATGCAGCTACGCCATAATGCTGAACTGACGCATTATGCGATCAAGAATAAGTTGGTGGATTGACATGTTAGTTAATAGTCTGGAGAAATTATCATTAAAAACATTATCACTATTTGCATAGTTCTATTCATTGGCTATATTAGTTATCAAAAACTAGTTGTTGCTAAATCCAATATGGATATAAGCCAATATAGCCTGGCTAATGTCAATGAAAAGCCGATTCCCAAAGAGGTTATATTCAAGCTATGGCAAGAGAAGGCATTGAAATTTTGCGGTAACTTCACGGCAGAGGATGTTAATTTAACAAAACACACTCCGGTGCAGTGCCATGACAGAGTGACAAAAACTCATGATAATTGCGAGAGCACATTAATGGTTGGCGCACCCAATATGATTAGTCAAAAAGCGGTTTCTAAACAACTGGGGCAAAAATATTTTTCATGTGTTTTGCCAAGCCCCAGTCTTTAGCTATGCGGAAAGCCATAAAAACATTCTTAATGGCTAAAGCCCGGCTTAACTTATCCCTCAAGAGGGCTGCCTTGCGGCACCACTTGTGTCAAACATTATTGTTTCTGAGCACATGAAAAAAATATTTATAATAATTCTTGGTCTATTGTTCTATATCACGATGTCTGAAATGTCAGCTAAACGTAAAGCAGAGTCGTTTTGTGATTCTGTAGCAGTTGGAGTGTCGGGTAGCAGCTTGCTAGAAAGAGCAATCGAAAGCGGTGCAAGAAAAAGTGGCTCATATTGGGATAGCGTAGCTTCACAGAAAAGTCTTTACGCAGCATTTACAGGGTACTACCCCGGGTCGGATTTCATTTGCAAAATTGACACGGAAAATGGAGTTGTTGTAGCCAAGCATCGAAGCCTTATAACCTCTTTATTTTAATAAGCCCGCGTTAGGATGCGCTAAGGCACGCAGCGCATCGTTCGGCCAGGATACTTAAAGTACGTTTCGCAAAGGATGCCACCTCTTCAGAGGCATAGCCCTCATCAGTAAGTTCCAAGCATCATTTCAAGATTTAACCTGCTTTCCCCTCTTTGTTAACCCCTTTGTAAATCACTCTTTTTGGCTACCATAGCTGGAATAGTTCGACTCGCTCTTTAATAACCGCCGGGTAATATCAAGTTTGTGTAAACCGTCTGCTTTGGCCTGCAAGCAAGGCTGGCAGGCGGATTTACGACTAGTTGGTAGATGCAAACAGGCAATGCTATGTACTTAATCCTAAAGATTTAAAAATTAAGGCCGACATTACTTACATCAGGACTGCTTAATCGGCAGGACGAGAAAATAAAAATTCAGCTCTACCCTAAATTTTCTCAAAACACTGCCGATAAAGTTTCAACAGCAGCGCAGTTACAAGCTGTTAGCAAGCTGAAAAGTAATACGGTGTAATTGAAATTTAACTTAATTTTGAAGGAGATTTATCATGGCTGCTGTCATCAATACCAACTTAGCTTCATTGAACACACAACGTGCTTTGAGCAACTCACAAAGCGCACTTAATACTTCACTGCAACGTTTGTCTTCTGGTCTGCGTGTTAATAGCTCCAAGGATGACGCTGCTGGTCTGGCAATTGCAACACGTATGGATGCACAAGCTCGCGGCATGAACGTTGCGATCCGTAACTCTAACGACGCTGTTTCTTTCTCACAAACTGCTGAAGGCGGTCTGAGCAAACAAACAGATGCTTTACAACGTATGCGTGAACTAGCTGTTCAGGCAGCCAACGGTACCAATACATCGACCGACCGTGCCAACCTGGATGCTGAATTCCAACAACTGTCTACTGAAGTGGCTCGTATCGCTTCATCGACAAACTTTAACGGTACTAACGTATTCGGTGCTGCTTACACCTTCCAAGTCGGTGCAAACACATCAGACACTATCGCTGTTTCTTCAGTGACTGCCGGTACGATCAGTGGTGCGATTACTACTGCCGCTGCCGCTACTACTGCGATCACCGCGATTGACACTGCACTGGATACTGTGAATACAACCCGCGCTACTTTGGGTGCTGTGCAAAACCGTTTTGAAGCAGTTATTGGCCAGTTGCAAATCGCTTCTGAAAACCAAACCGCAGCTAAGTCCCGCATCATGGATGCTGACTTCGCAGCAGAAACTGCAAACTTGACCCGCGGTCAGATCTTGCAACAAGCTGGTACTGCAATGTTAGCCCAAGCGAACTCCTTGCCTAACAATGTGTTATCACTCTTAAGAGGCTAAGCGTAAACAGCGTTTAAACCCTAACACCCACAGGATTAATCGTCCTGTGGGTTTTTGCGAAGGAGTTAATCATGTTGAATCCCTCTTTAAATGCCTATGGTATAGGTAAGAGTCTGGCTGCCGTGCAAAGTGTTGCGGGCGGCCAAAATGCGTTAGTGAGCACAGCAGGGCTTAAGTCGCTCGGCAAGGTTGAAGATAAGGAGCCGGTAAAAGTGGATAAGGCCGAGCTGGATGCTGCAGTCAAGAAGTTGAATGAGTTTGTAGCACCTGCGTTGCAGACGATCCAGTTTTCAGTAGATCAAGAGTCTGAGCGCATGGTAGTAAAAGTGGTAGATACCGCAACGCAAAAGGTATTACGGCAGATTCCCAATGAAGAAGTATTGGCAATCTCCAAAACACTGGATAAGTTGCAAGGCTTAGTCATCAGGCAAACAGCCTAATTATGCTTCACAGCGCGTGCTAATAAAGCTGTGCAATGAATGCATATTTAGGTTGGGCATTTTATCTGGGGCTAAGTAATTGATTAATTGATAACCGTTTAAAAGGATATTCACATGGGTATTTCATCTGCAGGGATAGGATCCGGCCTCGATGTGGAGTCCATCGTCACCAGTTTAATGAATGTCGAGAAAAAGCCATTAAATGCGGTAACGACACAAAAAACGGATTATCAGTCCCAAATATCTGCCTATGGCACGCTGAAGAGCGCGTTGTCTACATTCCAGACTGCGGTAAGTGCACTTTCCACAGCCTCTAAGTTCAATTCGCAGACCGTGACTTCTGGCGACCCCAGCATGTTTACTGCAACTGCCAATGGCAATGCTACCGTGGGCAATTATGCGGTCAAGGTCAACCAGCTGGCGCAGTCGCAAAAGCTTGCTCTGGGTGGTTTTGCCAATACCACCGATGTCGTCGGTACCGGCACCATGACTATCTCTTTCGGCAGCTATAACTCGGTTGGTAATACCTTTACCAGCAACGCCGCCAAGACAGATGTCGTGATTCCGATTACTACTTCGAACAATACGCTGGCCGGGGTGCGAGATGCGATCAATGCCTCCAACTCCAGCGTCAATGCCACCATTGTGAATGATGGCACCACCAATCGCCTGGTCATTACCTCCAAAGATACCGGCGAGGTGAACACCCTCAAGATCACCGTGGCCGATGATGACGGCAATAACCTGACGGCTGCCGGATTGTCGCAACTGGCATACGACCCAACTGCCACAGCAGGCAATGGTAAAAACCTGACTGAGCTGCAAGTGGCAAAAAATGCCCTACTGGACATTGATGGCATTGCCGTGGTGAAAGCCAGTAATACCGTGACTGATGCCATTGATGGGGTTACGCTCAATTTGCTGAAGGTTAGTGGCGGCACAGCCGTCAGCCTGGGTGTGGCAAGTGATCCGGACAAGGTGACAGCCTCGGTCACAGCTTTTGTAGAAGCCTACAACAAGCTGGAAACCACGCTGCGTAACCTGACCAAATATGATGAAACCGGCAAGGCCAACGGCGCATTGCTGGGTGACGCCACCGCAAGGTCGGTGATTACGCAGATCAAGTCAGTCATGACTAAGGCA
>JBAZTJ010000123.1:0-7550 GCA_041662005.1 Candidatus Methylopumilus sp. | reverse complement strand
AATGTTCATGCCCACGCACCAATAGCGGCAGTAATGCCAGCAGTGCCACTAGCAGCAGCCAGGGTGATTGGAAACCAGCATTCTGCAGCAATGCGGCATTGTCGAGATGGGGCAGCCCATAATGCTCCATCATGCCACCTGCCGCCTGCTTAACTGGCGCACCAGGTGTTCGATCTGCTCAAGGCTGTGTGCTGGTGCACCTCCTGCAAAAAATAGGCTTTGCGTATCCTGGTAGAACTGCACAATGGCTAACTGCTGCGCTTGCAACTCGGGATGCTGTATGAATAGCGTTTGCAGGCTCTCGTTACTGATGCTGTGCCCCGCATATTGGTCAAATGCCCGGCTCAGCAGCACCATGGCCTGCCTGACATTCTGTTCAGGTGCGCTAGCCTGCCTGCGCAGCTTGCGGATGGAGTGCCATGCCTGCCGGAAGGGCAGGGCGGCATCCAATCCAGGGCGTATCCAGCCCATATGCCAGGCCAGATAAAGGGATGCCAGCAGCATGCCAATTAGCCCGGCTTCCAGCGTATAGAGATAGGGTTGCCACCGGATGTGCATGGGCGCTACATCCGCTTTCGGTACCAGATAAGCCGGGTCCATTTTTGTCGGCAGCAACGGCGACACAATCACCTCTGCTGCAGGAATATGCACCGGCAGCATCTTGCCATCGCGCAAGAACTGCAGGTCTAGGTCGAGCAAAGGTATGGCGCGAATTTCTCGTAATGCAATGAACAGCTGCCAGTCGATGACCAGTACATGCCTGGTCAGCGTGCGTTTATCCTGGTAAGACGCCTGTACATCGCGAACCTCTATAGCCTTGCGGCTGCCTGTTTTGGGTAATGTGCTTTTGTCCAGGCGATAGCCCAACGGGGTTTCGATAGTGATACTTTGCCGTGCAATATCGCCTACCGTGTAATTGATTTCACGCAGCTGGTTTTGTACGCGGGGAGCATATTCGCCGGCGGCATTTTCTGCATGCCCGCTGATGGAGAGCATCAGCACAATGAATAACAAGTGTCTCATGTCGTTAAAATCTTTCAATCCGGTTACCCCAGCAGATGGCGGGTCAGGTCTTCTGCAATAAAGCTATCCCCGACAAAAAATGGACTACGCAGCCCGAATTTCCGGCATAGGGCCTGAAGTTCAGCTCGTCGCTGCAGGTAGCCCTCCTGAATATTGCGGGTGATTTTTTTTCGCATAAACAGGCTGCGTTCCCGACCGCTTTCCATGTCCCGTATCCTTGCCCATCCCCAACTCGGTAAATCCGCATGCTCTGCGCTATCCCATAACACCACCGGAACGACATCGTGCATAGAAAGTGCCTGAAAAGTGCGCTTAAGCAATGCGCTATCCAGATGGAAATCCGAAATCAGGAATACCAGCGAGCGATGATGACTGACCTGTGCAGCCGCCATGGGCAGAGCCAGAGCACTATGCATGGTTGCGATGGAGGCGTTGCGCAACATGTTGTAGGTTTCCTGGGCGCTATTGCGCTGCCTGGAGGGTGGGGTGCTTAACTCGGCTAGCACCACATCATCGCTGGCGATAAGCGCAAAGGCGTCGCCAGTGCGGCTAGCTGACCATGCAATCGAAGCGCTGATATCTGCAAGCAGGGCTTGCTTGCTGCTATTGCCGACATAGCGCATGGAGCTGGAAAGGTCTGCCAGGGCATATACAGTCACTGCACCGCGCTCGTGATAAGTGCGTACAACATATTGCCTGGGTATGCTGCGCAGGCTTGCGCGCAAATCCAGGCGACGTGGATTAGGGTAATCAATGAATGGTGCATATCCGCAAAAATCCACACCGGCTCCACGATTGTTGGTCTGGTGTGCCGTAGCATTCATGCCATGAGCACGCCAATTAAGCCGGTAATAAAACTCCTGTGGGGTGAATCTGTTTTGCATCAACAAGCTATTAGCCTAATCAATATTTGCCGGGATCAAGGTGCAGAAATCTTGTGGAGCACTGCTTGCAATAACTGTGGCGCAATTTCACTCCGGCGCAGTTCGTAGGCGGGGGTGAAGAATATGCGATGGGCAACGGTCACCTCAAACACGGCACGGATATCATCCGGCGTCAGGTAATCGCGATTTTCCAGCCAGGCACGGCAACGTGCTGCACGCATGAGCATGGCCATGCCGCGCGGACTGGCTCCGCCGGACACGAGCGTTGGCATATCAACATCGTCCAGCACAATGCCTGCCGCAGCCGGGTTGCGCAATGCACGCCACAGTTCCACCGCATAATCCTGAAGTGCAAGCTCGGCACGTACCGAGGCCTGTACTGCCTGTGCCAATGCATTAAGCTGGTTATATGGGGCTAATCCGGGATCCAGGCTGGCAATCAGGGCATCGACATCGTGAAAGCGGCTATTGAACATCAGGTCACGCTGCAGCTGACGGTCATCCGGGGCATCAATCGAGATTTCCATAAAAAAGCGGTCGCGTGCTGCAGCAGGCAGTTCAAAGGTTTCTTCACGTTCCAGGCGATTGCGGTCTGCGAAAACGGTCAGGTGGGGGAACTCATACTCACGGTTAAATGCATTGACGCTACGTTCTGCCATCAGGCGCAACAGCAGCGAGTGTGCCTGCGGGCGGGCGCGATTGATCTCGTTGAAAAAGAATACGGCGAGTGATGAACCTTGTTGTAGCAAAGGGCCGGGCTGTACCGCTGGCTGGCCTTTTTCGTCAATATAGGCATGGTAAAGAAAGTCGCTGGGCATGAGGTCGATTGCCCCCTCTATGCGCTGATAGCCGCCGCCCAGCAACCTGGCTGCAGCACGCAGCAAGGTGGTTTTGCCAACACCAACATCGCCCTCGAGCAACACATGCCCGCGAGAGAATATACCGATGGTGAGTGCCCGAACTTGTGGCTGCAAGCCCAGTACCACTGAGTTTAATGAGGCTTCAAACGCTAAGGCGCGCGTTCGCCAATCATTCAGGTCGATTTCTTGATTTGCCATGGGTTTCTTTCAATGTTTGGGCTTTAGCTGTGTACACAGCCGGTGACTAAGCGGTTTCATCTCTATTTGAATAGCGCTCGGCAAGGCAAAGCGCTATTCAAATAACTCGTGGAAGATACTTGTTAAGCAGTGCGGCTGGTTGATGCAGTATTCGCATCAACCAGCCGAAACGACTTACTTGACGTCAAACTTGAACGTGCCGGTTTCCTTGGCGTTAGCAATGCGTTTTGCGTTGCGCTCATCAAGGGCTTTGGTGGCAGCTTCCTGTTTGGCTACTTCAACCGGGTCATGCTTGGGGTCGTACTTGGATCCTGCAATCTTTTCCGGGAAGCCTGGTTTTGCTTCCCAGCAGTTACCTGCTTCCTTGCAGGTTTGGCCGTCATAGGCGAATGCAAGGCTGGATGCAACCAATGCACCCGCAGCTGCTGCTAATGTCAAAACATGTTTCATGGTTATCTCCTTGTGAAATGGTTGCTGGTGAGACTGCTTATTCAATGATCGCCACCAGTTAGCGGATCTTGAAATTCATAAGTTAATGGAAATTCATAAATTAATGTGCTGGCACTGCGTCCGTCTTGCCATCCTTAAAGCTTCTGACAAAACTAATCACACGCAGGATTTCATCCTGTGTCAGATGGCCTCGTTGCGGGCCCATCATGCCGTTAGCACCACCAAAAATGGTTTCAAACAGGCCTTTATCCGTTTCATTCTTTGGGTATGTCCAGTAATCATCGCTGAGTGCTGGCCCCAATTTCCCTTCAGCCAGATGGCCGTGACAGCCGGCACAGGCGGTGGAGAAAATAACGTAGCCAGCTTTGGCTATTTCAGGATCCCCGACATATTTGTTTTCACCGGTTTCCTTGAAATGTTTAACTACGTCAGTTTCCACTTCGTCCAAACCTTCAAAGTCCAGGCTATCTCCTGAGATAGTGCCCCTGAAATCGAGTGCGGCTCTGGCTGGACCAAACATCATCACGCCCACACACACCAAAACTACAGCCATTACCTTTAATAACGAATTCTTCAAACTAAGCTCCTGCGGTGATAATTGAATACAAACCTGACGGTCGGGGTTAAAGGAGAGGGATACCTTCCTTCTTCAGGATGGCCTCAATTTCCTTTTGTTTGGATTTGATTGCATCATCCAGTTGTTGTTTAAGCGCGGCGTCATCTTTGCGCACACCCATAAACACCTGGTAGTGCATAGGTAATTTTTGCCCGTTTGGTTTTTTAACGGTGTCATCTATGAGTTGCATGCGCAGTGGTATTTTTGCATCGCGTACATAACGTCCTGCTTCCGGGCCCCATAACATCGCCGCATGCAAATGTTTTGATTCCACGTCATCTATCAGTTTTTTAGGGCTGATTCTTATGTACTTGTTACGGGTTGATTCGTAGTTGGTTAACTCTGCGAAGTAGTCGAACATGTCATCGTAGCGATTGATCTGTAACAGCAGGTTTTTGCCTGGACTATCGGGCAGAACTCCAATGCGGAAGTTACGTTCTTTAAGAATGGGGTCGTCCCACGAACTGATATCAATGTTGCGGTCAGCACGTGAGATGAAAACGTAGCCGGATTTGTAATAGGAGCCTGTCTTGAGGACGCGCGGATCGCTTTCGTCTACCCCAAGCATCACATCACATTTTTTAGTGTCGAGAAAATCCCTGACTACGTAGCGCGCATCAGGCCACCAGACGAAATTGATATTTCGGCCCATTGCGCCAGCAATGACTTTGGCAATTTCATTTTCAAAACCTTCCTGGTTCTGGCTTGAAAATGGCAGTTCATCCTTGCCTGCGCACACATTAAGATCAGCAGCGCCAGCGCCAGATGCAACCAGCATCAGCATGCCGGAGAGTACAGACTGTTTGAGCGATTTTTTGAATCGGGGTAAAACATTACTTATTTTTAAACACATATTCATCATCCTATGCGGCACTTCTCTATGTTGTATTTCAAAGTGCCGGGGCTGACGCCCCGGCATTATTACGATTAGCCGATAAACAGATTACAGGCTGTACACAACTAGGCCACCGCCCATTTGAGTATGGTTTTGCAGCTCTTTGAACGCACCTACAGCACCCAGACCTGCACTTGGATCAGTCAGGTCAAATACCAGACCAACACCAGGCCAGCCACCTACGCCATACATACTGCCAACGTACTGTTTGCCCTTGAAGGTGTAAGTCATGGGAGATCCAATACCGCCAGATGGCATCTTGAACTTCCACAGCTCTTTACCATTGTCTTTATCAAGTGCTTTGGTATAGCCATCCAGCGTGTTGTACCAAACCAGGCCGCCCTTGGTGTAAAGCGTGCCGCCCCAGGCTGCAAACTTCTCCCACTTGGTCCATTTTTCCTTGCCGGTCACGGAGTCAAATGCACGGATCTGGCCCATTTCCTTCTTGGTTGGGCCATTTGGGCCTGGGTACATCGCAAGCGTTGCGCCTACGAAGAACTGACCTGCACGATATGGCAGCATGAACGGCTCCCAGTCCATACAGATATGGTTAAGGCCTGCATACAGCGTACGGGACTCAGGATCATAAGAATCTACGCCCTGGTTGTGGAAGCCCATGGCTGAAGGACAGATGTTGGTGCCCTTGTGGTCCATGCGCGTGCTGAACTCTGGGTCGCGTACAGGCACGCCAGTCTTCATGTCCACCTTCTTGAACACGTTAACTGCAGGGTCTACCTTGGAGGCCAGTACCAGACTACCGGTCTGGCGATTCAGGGTGTACATGATGCCGTTGCGGTCAATGTGAGTGAGTAGTGGCGTCACTTTGCCGTCTACGGGTTGGTCGGTCAGCATCATCTGGTTGACGCCGGCGAAGTCCCATTCATCATGCGGAGTCTTTTGATAACCCCATTTGGCTTCACCAGTATCGAGGTCACGGGCCCAGATGGTCATGGTCCATTTGTTGTCGCCTGGGCGCATGGTTTCATTCCATGGTGCAGGGTTGCCTGAACCGTAGTAGAACAGGTTTAACTTGGGATCATAGGCATACCAGCCCCAGTTGGTGCCGCCGCCGATTTTCCAGGCATCGCCTTCCCATGTCTTGGTGCCAAGGCCGAATTGACCGTAATGCGGATTGTCCTTGTTGAAGTCTTTGCCGATACGGATAGATTCATCGGAGCCGGTTGCGTAGGCACGCCATTTCAACTCGCCGGTCTTGATGTCGAAAGCATTCACCGCGCCGCGTACCCCAAGTTCAGCACCCGAGCATCCAACCAGTACCGTGTTTTTCGCAATGAAAGGAGCCTGGGTAAGGGTTGAACCAACTTTTGGATCACATACTTCAATTTCCCAGTTCACTTTCCCGCTTTTGGCATCCAATGCCACCAAGTGACCGTTCAACTGGGTCTTGATGATTTCACCTTCACCATAAGCCAGGCCGCGGTTAACAACGTCACAGCAGGCAACTGCCTTGACTGACGCATCCTGCTTGGGTTTGTGTTGCCAGACGATGGTGCCTGGGTCATTCAGGTTGATGGCATAGGTGTTATTGGGAAATGCCGAGTGGATGTAAATCATGTCACCAATGACTAGTGGCGCGCCTTCATGCCCATTCAGTACCCCTGTAGAAAAGGTCCACGCTGCTTTTACATTTTTTACGTTACTTTTGTTGATTTGAGCTAAAGGACTGTTGTGCTGGCTGTAGTAACCACCAGTCTGTATAGGCCAGTTGCCCTCCGTGTTTAATGCTTTTTCTAGCGCTGGATTGGCTTGTGCGGCATTCATGGTCGCGAGCATGACCAGGCTACCTGCCAAAGCACCAAAACCAACTTTGGATAATCTGCGATTCATTGTGTGTCTCTCCTAAATTCTGATTTAGATTCAAACTCCCTGCCGCCTGTTACTTACGGCTCGGCAATTGTTAACAATTTGTAACAAAGCAGATAGATGAAAGATTCCCTTTCAAGGAAGCAATAAATCCCAGCCACTTGAAAATTTGCAGACAATCAAATGGACGGGTAATGAGGTGAAATTCGCAATCTTACTTATTGATTTAAATTGTTTTTTTTATTAGGATATGAGGTGCCTGCCTTGGTGGGGGTGTGATGTGCAGACCTTGTCATAGCAATAGTGCATGCAGGCAGTTGGGTGCTAATTTGGATTATGGATTTTGTGTCGGTGATGCCTATGGTGGGCGGATATAGACTCTGGATAAGGTGCGGTGGAAGTGCCTGCTAAGGGAAAAATTCCCTAACGAATATGCGGTTTTTAATACGATAATTGCACATGCATAATTATCTATCCGGTACCCCTCTCAATCGCACGTTACACAGAACCATGAACAAACCCAAACGGGATCTGATTTTTGTATTGCTAATGGTTGTCATTGTTCACTTGCTCGCCATTCACTTCGATCTGGCAGAGCGTTTAATTGCAATCACAAGCATAGATGAGTCGCTGCAGCTTGATGAAATTCCGATCGTCATGTTTGCCGCTGCGGTCATGGCCGCCTGGTTTTCATACCGAAGGCTATTTGATCTGCTGCAGGAAACCAGGATACGCGCCAAAGCTGAGGCAGAGCTTGAGGCTAGCCAGCAGCTATACAAGAGGTTATTTGATGAAGGGTT
>JBAZTJ010000122.1:5602-7790 GCA_041662005.1 Candidatus Methylopumilus sp. | reverse complement strand
GAAGTGTCCTATCCTGTTGGTCGCAGTGTGTGGGGTAGTTTGTTCTTTAAACGTACTGATGCCGTGATCGCCCAGGTCAAGAAAATAGCGGATGAGATCATGCTAACTGACTTGTTGGGAATGGAGGCTGCACTGCTTAGCCACGGTCAGAAGCAATGGTTGGAGATTGGTATGTTGCTGATGCAAGATCCCGAACTGCTCATGCTGGATGAGCCAGTAGCAGGGATGAGCGCCAAAGAGCGCGACCAAACCGCTGATTTACTCAACCGCATATGCAAGAACCGCTCGGTGATTGTCATTGAGCATGACATGGAGTTCGTCAAGAAGATCGCACACAAGGTCACCGTGTTGCACCAGGGCAAAATTCTGGCGGAAGGTGCCATGGACAAGGTACAGGCAGATGAAAAGGTGATCGAAGTGTATCTAGGCCACTAGTGTCGATGAATTAGTGCCTAGCATTGGTGCCAACTCTAGATTAAGCAAAGGAACAATCATGTTTGAAGTGGAAAACCTGCAAGTCAGCTACGGCCAAAGCGAGGTCATCCATGGCCTTAGTTTCAAAGCTGAGAAAAATGAAACCCTGGCCATTATGGGCCGAAACGGCATGGGTAAAACTACCTTGTTCAAGTCACTCATGGGTATCCTGCCAAGCAAGGCCAATAAAACGATGGTCGACGGGCAGGATTTGACTGGAAAAGACAGTTACCAGCGCGTTGCTAATGGCATGGCCTATGTCCCACAGGGCCGTATGATATTTCCTGCGATGACAGTGCAGGAGAATATTGAAACCGGATTAGAAAAATCGAAGAATCGGGACATACCAGAGGAAATCTTTGCATTATTTCCGGTGTTATATGACATGCGCAGGCGCAAAGGCGGCAACCTGTCTGGCGGCCAGCAGCAACAATTGGCTATCGCCCGTGCTTTAGTGACTAATCCCAAGGTACTGCTGCTGGATGAGCCTACCGAAGGCATACAGCCCTCCATCATCAAGGACATCGCCAAGGTGCTGAACGAAATTCGAAAAATGCGCGAAATCACCATCATAGTATCTGAGCAGGTGTTGAGTTTTACTATGGAGATTGCCGATCGCATCATCGTCATTGAGAAGGGTAAGTTCATCCACGAGAACAAGCGTGAAGAAGTCGATGCTGCCAAGATCAAGGGCTATCTATCTGTGTGATTACAAGTTTGCGCTTGTTATAGAGCGTAGCTTTTATGGCATGATGCGCTGATGGATGACAGCGAAATAACAATGAATGCGCACTGCCTGCATCAGGTAGCTGCTAGCGGTTGGCAAGCGCATCTGCAACTGGATTTTGAACGTAGCGAGCAACGTACACTGCTCGCTCGTAAGCAGCATAGCGGGCCGCTGGTCATACAGAAGGTGCTGTATCCCGAAGGTCATGCCGTTTGCCACGGCATTATCGTGCACCCGCCGGGTGGCGTGGCAGGGGGTGATGCGCTGACATTGGCTGTGCAGCTGGCCGAGGACGCAAATGCCTTGCTGACTACCCCGGGCGCAGCCAAGTGGTACAAGGCTAATGGCCGGGAGGCCAGCCAGTTATTGAAATTCGACTTGGCAACAGGTGCCAGTCTGGAATGGCTGCCGCAGGAAAATATACTGTTTGATGGTGCCATGCTGGATTTATCCGCAGAGATTAATCTGGCGCATGAGGCTACTTACGCCGGCTGGGAGATCCTGTGCTTTGGCCGCCAGGCCAGCAAAGAACAGTGGCAGGCAGGGCGATTAAAACAGAAACTGGTGATCCGGCGCCACGGTAAAATGATCTGGCAGGAGCGTGCATTTTTGTCACCAGCAAGTAAAGTAATGAGCGCTATGGCGGGGCTGGGTGGCAATGTCATCAGTGGGAGTTTTGTGGTGGCAGCGGGCTTAGTGCCGGCAGAGGTGCTTGCGGCATGCAGGGAGGTAATGGCTGAGGATAGTGCAAAAGTCGCTGTGACGGCTTTGCCGGAAATATTCTCGGCAAGGTATATCGGGCAGTCATCACAATCGGCCCGGCATTACTTTGAGGCGCTGTGGCATATTCTGCGGCCTTGGTATGCCAATCGGCAGGCAACTCGCCCTCGCATCTGGAACACTTGAACAATTTTTCGTAGATTCATAGCGTATTCAAACTAAATAAACAGCTGATGGAAATAAAACAGTCATGGAATTAAAACAGTT
>JBAZTJ010000122.1:3536-5592 GCA_041662005.1 Candidatus Methylopumilus sp. | reverse complement strand
GTTAACCCCTCGCGAAAAAGACAAGCTGCTGATTTTTACTGCAGCTTTATTGGCTGAACGCCGTAAGGCACGTGGCCTCAAGCTCAATTACCCGGAAGCCATTGCCTACATCAGCGCCGCCATTATGGAAGGCGCGCGTGATGGCCAGAGCGTGGCCTACCTGATGGGATATGGCGCGACCCTGCTGACACGTGATGATGTGATGGAAGGGATTCCTGAGATGATTCCGGATATCCAGATTGAAGCGACATTTCCTGACGGCACTAAATTGGTGACCGTCCACCAGCCGATCCCTTAACAGGTAAAGAAAATGATCCCAGGCGAAATGCAGATAGAAGCAGGCGAAATCACCCTTAACGATAACCGTGCAACGGTGGTGTTACAGGTGGCGAACACCGGTGACAGGCCTATCCAGGTGGGTTCGCATTTTCATTTTTTTGAGACTAACGAAGCGCTGTCATTTCCGCGTGAAGAGGCTTATGGTTTCCGGCTGGATATTGCTGCCGGCACAGCTGTGCGCTTCGAGCCGGGTCAGACACGCACGGTGCAGCTGGTGGCACTGGTGGGCGACAGGAAAGTCTATGGTTTTGCCGGTAAGGTGATGGGGGCCTTGAAATGAGCGTGAAGATAGCCAAGCAGGCTTATGCCGAAATGTTCGGCCCGACTGTGGGTGACCGAGTGCGCCTGGCCGATACTGAGCTGTGGATAGAGGTGGAAAAAGACTACACGATTTATGGCGAGGAAGTGAAGTTCGGCGGCGGCAAGGTGATCCGTGATGGCATGGGTCAAAGCCAGCGCCTGTCGGCAGATGTGGCTGATACAGTCATTACCAATGCGCTGATCGTCGATCACTGGGGTATCGTCAAGGCGGATATCGGCATCAAGAACGGGCGTATCTCGGCCATCGGCAAGGCTGGTAACCCGGATATTCAACCTGCCATCACCATCCCCATTGGTGCGGGCACCGAGATCATTGCCGGTGAGGGCATGATAATCACCGCAGGCGGCATCGACTCCCATATCCATTTCATCTGCCCACAGCAGATAGAAGAGGCGCTGATGTCGGGCGTCACCACCATGCTGGGTGGCGGTACTGGCCCGGCTACCGGTACTTTTGCCACGACTTGTACGCCGGGGCCATGGCATATCCATCGGATGCTGCAGGCGGCGGATGCGTTCCCTATGAATATTGGTTTCCTCGGCAAGGGTAACGTCAGCTTGCCCGGCCCCCTGACTGAGCAAGTGGAAGCGGGTGTCATCGGTCTTAAACTGCATGAGGACTGGGGTACCACACCCGCCGCCATTGATAACTGCCTGAATGTAGCGGAGGACATGGATGTGCAGGTAGCGATCCATTCGGACACCTTGAATGAATCGGGCTTTGTCGAAACCACCATCGCCGCGTTTAAAGACCGCACTATCCATACTTTCCATACCGAAGGGGCGGGCGGCGGTCATGCACCGGATATCATCAAGGCGGCTGGTTACGCCAATGTGCTGCCATCGTCCACCAACCCGACACGGCCGTTCACCGTGAATACTATTGATGAGCATCTGGATATGCTCATGGTGTGCCATCACCTGGACCCTGCCATTGTCGAAGACATTGCCTTCGCCGAGAGCCGCATCCGCCGTGAGACCATCGCTGCCGAGGATATCCTGCATGACCTGGGTGCTTTCTCCATGATGTCATCGGATTCGCAAGCCATGGGGCGCGTGGGTGAAGTCATCATCCGTACCTGGCAAGCTGCACACAAGATGAAGATCCAGCGCGGCTCACTGGCAGAAGACAACGCACGCAACGACAATTTCCGCGTCAAGCGCTATATCGCCAAGTACACCATTAACCCTGCGTTGACGCACGGCATCGCACATGAGGTTGGCTCCATCGAAGTCGGCAAGCTGGCTGACCTGGTGCTATGGCGCCCGGCTTTTTTTGGCGTCAAGCCGAGCACTATCCTCAAAGGCGGCATGATAGCGGCGGCGGCGATGGGTGACCCTAATGCCTCTATCCCGACTCCGCAACCCGTGCATTACCGGCCTATGTTTGGTGCTT
>JBAZTJ010000122.1:0-3526 GCA_041662005.1 Candidatus Methylopumilus sp. | reverse complement strand
CTTATGGTGGCGGCTTGAAAACATCCGTCACTTTCGTTTCACAGGCCGCGCTGCAAAACCCACAAGTGGCTGCACTGGGTCTGCAAAAGCCGCTGGTTGCCGTGAGCGGGACCCGCACCGTGAGGAAAGCCGACATGATCCACAATGGCTGGTTGCCCAAGATAGATGTAGACCCTGAAACCTATGCCGTGCGTGCCGATGGCATGTTACTGGTGTGCGAACCGGCTTCCGTATTGCCGATGGCGCAACGCTACTTTTTGTTTTGAAGAGTCAACCGATGTTGAATATTATCGAACGTATCACGCTTGCAGAAAAAGTAGATGATTATCTGGAACTGCCATTCGACCTTCGCCAGCGCAGCCGTCTGCGGGTGACTTTGCAGTCTGGCCTGGAAGCCGCGCTGATGCTTGATCGTGGCACGATATTACGGGGCGGTGATTTGCTACGTGCAGAGAATGGCCTTGTCATCAGCATTATCGCCGCTAAGCAGCCTGTGCACGATGTGGTGGCGCAAACTGCGCAAGCCTTGACGTGTGCGGCCTACCATCTGGGTAATCGCCATGTGCCGCTGCAGGTGGGTGATGGCTGGCTACGCCTGGAGCAGGACCATGTATTGAAAGAGATGCTGCTGGGCTTGGGGATGACGGTGACGGAAACGGAGGCTGCGTTCGAGCCAGAAGCTGGTGCTTATGGCGGCGGGCACAGGCACAGCCATGATGATGGCTTATCAATACGGCCGCCCGCGAGGGTGAGGCGACATGCCTGAGGCATCAGTCAATATCAGCAACCGCTTGGCATTCAGCCGCTTGCTGCAACTTGCCAGTACCATGCTGCCGGTTGGCGCCTACAGCTATTCGCAAGGCCTGGAGTGGGCTATAGAAACCGGTGATGTGCATGACGCCGCCACGGCACAAACTTGGGTCAGCGATGTGCTGCACATTTACCAGGCCAGCTTTGAGCTCCCGGTGCTGTATCGCTTATATCTGGCCTGGCAGCGCGGCGAGGCTGAAACGGTCAGCGAGTGGGATATATTCTTCAAAGCTGGTCGCGATACCGCGGAATCGCTGGCAGAAACGCGGCAGATGGGCTATTCGCTGTGCCGCTTGTTGAATGACCTGAAAGATTTACCACTAGACTTGATGACGAAGATGAATGCGTTGAGCGAGCCTGCATTTCCGACCATCTATGCCGGCATTGCCTGTCACTGGCAGATTGCAGCGGAAGATATGCTGCATGCCTACCTGTGGTCATGGATGGAGAATCAGGTGTCTGCCGCCATGAAAACGGTGCCGCTGGGCCAGGTGGCAGGCCAGAAAATCATGCTCGCACTGGGACAGCAGCTGCCGCAGATAGTTGATCAGGCCATGCGCCTTGAAGAGCACGAAATAAGTAACTTTGCACCAGGACTGACCATCGCCGGGTGTTTACATGAGACCCAATACAGCAGGTTATTCAGATCATGACAAAAAAGTATTTCTTGCGGCGAATTACGTCGTTGCACGGTGCTCACAACCTCGCCGTACTTAATGTACTGTCTCGGCTGTTCCGCTCCGTGCGCCTCGTACTTCATCCACAATAAATACTTTTCGGAGAGATATTTAATGAAACAAGCGCTGCAACCAACCCCTTTAACTTATTCAGAACCGCTACGCGTCGGCATCGGTGGCCCGGTTGGCTCCGGCAAGACTGCGCTGACTCTGGCCCTGTGCCAGCGCCTGCGAGATGTTTATAACATTGCCGTGGTGACCAATGATATCTACACCAAGGAAGATGCCGAGTTCCTCACCCGCAACGAAGCACTAGCACCGGAGCGCATCATAGGCGTGGAAACCGGCGGCTGTCCGCACACGGCTATCCGTGAAGATGCCTCCATGAACCTGGAAGCGGTAGCGCAACTCAGCAAACGTTTTGTCACGCTGGATATCGTGTTTGTGGAAAGTGGTGGCGACAACCTGGCGGCTACATTCAGCCCCGAACTTTCAGACCTCACCATCTACGTGATTGATGTGGCGGCAGGCGAGAAAATCCCGCGCAAAGGCGGCCCCGGTATTACCAAATCCGACTTGCTGGTGATTAACAAGATAGACCTGGCACCCATGGTGGGCGCCTCGCTGGAGGTGATGGATCGCGATGCCAAACGCATGCGTGGGGAGCGGCCATTTATTTTTACCAATCTTAAGATTGGCCAGGGCCTGGAAGAGATCGTCAGGTTTATTGAAAAACAGGGCTTGATGAAAGATTGACTGGTTAAACGAAAGCCGCACTCAGACAGAATAGATAAGGGATCAACCATGAAGAAACAGACACTACTCGGATTAGTATTAGCTGGAACATCAACGCTTGCCATGGCGCATCCCGGCCATGGGCTGGAAAGTACCTATGCCGGATTCATGCATCCCTTTAGCGGCTGGGACCATCTGCTAGTCATGCTGGCGGTAGGCCTTTGGGCAGGCAAGCTGGGCGGCCATGCGCGCTGGCAGTTACCGTTGACGTTCATGCTGGTGATGGCGCTTGGTAGCCTGCTGGGGTTTGCCGGGCTCAGCTTCGCCGGGGTGGAAACAGCCATTGCCGCGACGGTGATGGCAATGGGGCTGTTATTGGTCATCAGCCTGCCCATCAAGCCCGCGCTACGTATTGGCCTGGTTGGCCTGTTCGCTTTCATGCATGGACTGGCTCATGGCGCTGAACTGTCTCAGCATAGCGGCTTGCAAGTGATATCCGGCATGTTACTGGCAACCGGTTTGTTACATGCTGTAGGCGTGGCGCTGGGTGCACAACGGTTCAGGATAGCGCAATCCATGCATACGATGATGGGATGGTTGATTATGCTGGCTGGCGGTTACCTGCTAGTGACATAGCGCTGGCTTTTACCAATATTTACATTGGCTTAACTTAAGTTTACCAAGTCGGTTTCTATAATGAAGGCGTTATTACAGGCAATGTAACTGGATTTTCCAGCTTGCCCCGGCCATCATTCAGGAGACTCGATATCATGAAATTCCCATTACTAAGCATCAAGCCATTACTACTGGTTACCGCATTAACGCTGCCAGGGTTGGCGCTAGCGCAGACTTTTCCTTGTGACAATGGCAGCACCTGCAACAGCCAAGCCCGCCCTAAGGTGCAAGCGCAGAATGAAAAGCAAGGCAGCATATTAGGCTTGGGTAAAAATGACGCCACGCCTTCGTTTATGCTGGGTGTAGAGCTGACCGAAGAGCAGCGTAGTGTGATCTCTCAAGTAGTACAGAACCAGTTGCCGACCATACGTGAAAAGGTGCAGTCACTTGAAAATGCCCATGCCATGCTGCGTGAGATGGCGGTTTCCAGGCATTATGACGAAGCGACTGCCGTGACGCTTTCCCAAATGATTGCAGACAACTCGGCAGCACTGGCTTTGCTCCAGGCTGAGCGTGAATATCAGGTATATGCCTTACTGACTCCAGAACAAACCAGGCGTTTTGATCAACTGAAGGAGCAGGAAAGTCGCCGCGTAACGCAGTGAGTGTTAGTTGCTGTTTAAAGACAC
>JBAZTJ010000121.1:0-7808 GCA_041662005.1 Candidatus Methylopumilus sp. | reverse complement strand
CCCAGTGTCGCCTGCTTGCTTCAGGCCAAGCTTGGGAACAAGTCTGCTGCAGCCTTTGACATGCAGGCCGTTTGTTGCGGTTTTGTATATGCCCTGTCGGTTGCTGAAAAATTCATTCGCTCAGGCAGTCATAAAAAAGCCTTGGTGGTCGGTGCCGAAACTTTTTCCCGGATTCTTGACTGGGAGGATCGCGGCACCTGTGTCTTGTTTGGCGATGGTGCCGGCGCGGTTGTCCTCGAAGCATCCGAGGTGCCCGGTATTTTGGCTACCGCCCTACATGCAGATGGCTCATACCACGATATTTTGTCGGTGCCTGGGCATGTGGCCGCTGGGAAGGTTATCGGGGATCCTTTTTTGCGGATGGATGGTCAAGCCGTATTCAAGTTCGCGGTGCGGGTCCTCGCCGATGTTGGTCGGGAGTGTTGCGAAGCGGCAGGTGTAGTTCCAGCAGAAGTCGATTGGCTGGTGCCGCATCAGGCCAATATTCGGATCATTGAAGCCACTGCCCGGAAGATGGGGCTGGATATGGATAAGGTGATTGTGACCGTTGATCGTCACGGGAATACTTCGGCGGCCTCGGTGCCTTTGGCTCTTGATGAGGCGGTGCGGGATGGCCGAATCAAGCCTGGGCAGAAGGTCATGCTTGAGGGGGTTGGCGGCGGCTTCACATGGGGCGCCGTTCTGCTTCAGTTCTGAGGCGGACTGTTGAGGAGTAAATAATGGCTTTTGCTTTTGTGTTTCCTGGTCAGGGGTCTCAGTCTGTCGGCATGATGGCCGCCTATGGTGAGTCTCCGGTTGTCCGTGCCACTTTTGACGAGGCCTCTGCGGCCTTAGGGCAAGATGTTTGGCAGATGGTTGCTGAGGGGCCGGCAGAACTGTTGGCTCAAACGGTTAATACCCAGCCGGTGATGTTGACTGCCGGTGTCGCGGTATGGCGCTTGTGGCTTCAAAAAAATGGGAAACTGCCCTCTGTTGTAGCAGGGCATAGCTTGGGTGAGTATTCGGCGCTGGTTGCTGCCGGGGTCATCGAATTCAAGGATGCAGTGCCGCTCGTTCGCTTGCGTGCCGCAGCGATGCAGGAGGCGGTGCCCATGGGAACTGGTGCCATGGCTGCTATTCTTGGTCTTGATGACGATGGCATACGTTCCGCTTGTCAAGAGTCGGCCCAGGGTGAGGTGGTTGAGCCCGTCAATTTCAATGCTGCAGGTCAAACTGTTATTGCTGGCAATAAGGCGGCCGTTGAGAGGGCAATGGAGGCGTGCAAGGCGCGAGGCGCAAAACGCGCTGTTGCGCTGCCGGTATCTGCACCCTTTCATTCTTCATTGATCCGTCCTGCTGCGGATAAGTTGGCGGCCAGATTGTCTGAATTGACCTTGAGTGCGCCCAAAATTCCCGTGGTAAATAACGTTGATGTTTCGCTTGAAAGTGATCCGGCGAAAATTCGTGACGCTTTGATTCGTCAAACTTATAACCCGGTGCGGTGGGTTGAAAGCATTCAGAAAATGGCTGCTCTTGGCGTAACCACGGTTGCCGAGTGTGGTCCTGGCAAGGTTTTGGCTGGGCTGACCAAGCGATGTGTAGAAGGAGTCAATGGCATTGCTTTGGCGGATCTTGCTGCGCTCGAAGCGGCTGTTTCCACTCTGGAGTAAAAGTATGAATGGATCGCTTGCAGGACAAATTGCGCTGGTTACCGGCGCTTCACGCGGCATCGGTAAAGCTGTTGCCCTTGAGCTCGGTCGTCTGGGAGCTACGGTGGTTGGCACCGCTACTACTGAGGATGGCGCCGGGAAAATATCGTACTATCTTGCAGATGCCTCAATTGCTGGCCATGGTGTGGTGCTCGAAGTTCGTGATGCGGCACAAGTCGATGCAGTCTTGGGCGATATCGAGAAGCGTTATGGTGCGATTTCGATTCTGGTCAATAACGCTGGGATTACACGCGATAATCTTGCGATGCGCATGAAGGACGATGAATGGGATGCGGTGATTGATACCAATCTCAAGTCTGTATTCCGCCTTTCAAAAGCAGTGATGCGCGGGATGATGAAGGCCCGGACGGGGCGGATAATCACTATTACTTCGGTCGTTGGTCATGCCGGCAACCCTGGGCAAGCAAACTACTGTGCTGCCAAGGCCGGCGTCTCCGGGATGACTCGTTCCCTGGCCCGCGAGCTTGGTAGTCGCAATATCACGGTCAATTGTGTAGCGCCTGGTTTTATCGACACTGATATGACCAAGGCGCTTGACGAAAAGCAGCGGGATGCCCTGCTGGTAAATATTCCGCTCGGGCGTCTTGGCCGCCCGGAGGATATCGCGGCTGCGGTGGCATTTTTGGCGTCACCCGCCGCTGCTTATGTAACAGGAACGACCGTGCATGTGAACGGTGGTATGTACATGGAGTGACCGCGGTTGGTATGCGCGGGCCCTTTTGGTAAAATAAACAAGTTTGTTACACACCTGAAAAACAGGGAAGGAGTTTTCATCAATGGAAAATATCGAACAGCGCGTCAAGAAGATCGTTGCCGAACAACTCGGCGTCAATGAAGCAGACATCAAGAATGACTCCTCATTCGTTGATGATCTTGGCGCAGATTCGCTGGATACCGTGGAACTGGTCATGGCTCTTGAAGAAGAGTTCGAGACTGAAATTCCTGACGAAGAAGCAGAGAAAATCACTTCCGTCCAGCAAGCTATTGATTACATCACCAAGCACAAGAAGTAATTAAGAGCACAAATACTGCGGGCCGGCTTGCCGGTCCCGTTTTATATGCGCTTCTGTATGAATTCAATCCGGGGTGGGGCAACCGCGCACCAGAGAAAACCCCGGCTATCCGCATAAAATCATCCCCGGAGTTCAAACTTGACACGCCGTAGAGTCGTTATCACCGGTTTGGGAATCGTTTCCCCGGTTGGGAATACCGTCGATGAAGCTTGGCAAAACATCGTTGCCGGCCGTTCTGGCATCGGCCCGATTACTCGCTTCGACGCATCCACTTTTTCGGCACGCATTGCCGGCGAGGTCAGGAATTTTGACATTGGCCAATATTTGTCGCCAAAAGAAGCGCGCCGGATGGATACTTTTATCCATTACGGCATGGCTGCTGGTATCCAGGCGGTTCGCGACGCTGGGTTGACGGCAAATCCTGACAATGCGGAACGTATTGGTGTCCTCATTGGTTCCGGGATTGGTGGTTTGCCGCTGATCGAAGAAACGGCGCATGAGTTTGCGGCCAACGGTGTTCGTAAAATTTCACCTTTCTTCGTGCCCGGCTCAATTATCAACATGATTTCCGGCAACCTATCGATCATGTACGGTTTCAGAGGCCCGAATCTGGCGATCGTAACCGCATGTACGACAGGTACGCACAGTATTGGTGAGGCGGGCCGTCTTATTGAGTACGGCGATGCCGATATCATGATTGCCGGTGGTGCTGAAGCCACGGTAAGCCCATTGGGTGTTGGCGGCTTCTGTGCCGCACGCGCCTTGTCTACTCGCAATGATGATCCACAGGCAGCCAGCCGGCCATGGGACAAAGATCGCGACGGTTTTGTGCTTGGCGAGGGTGCCGGTGTTGTTGTTCTTGAAGAGTATGAGCATGCCAAGGCACGTGGTGCGCGTATTTATGGTGAGTTGGCTGGCTATGGTATGAGCGCAGATGCTCATCACATGACTGCTCCGTGCGAGGATGGCGAAGGTGCTGCTCGCTGCATGACTAGCGCTTTACGTAATGCAGGTCTTACTCCTACTGGTATCCAATATATCAATGCGCATGGCACTTCGACGCCGTTGGGCGATCTTGCAGAAACCATGGCTGTTAAGCGCTGCTTCGGGGATCATGCAAAGCATCTTGTGGTTAATTCGACTAAGTCGATGACGGGCCATTTGTTGGGTGCGGCAGGTGGTATCGAGGCGGTGTTCTCGGCCTTGGCGGTGTACCACCAAGTATCGCCACCCACCATCAATCTGGCTACACCGGATGAGCAGTGTGATCTTGATTACTGCGCCAACGAGGCGCGGCCAATGAGAATCGATGCAGCGATGTCCAATTCATTTGGTTTCGGCGGCACTAACGGCACTGTCGTTTTCAAACGAGTCTGATTCGACTTCCTAATGAGCGGAATGCGCCTGCCGAGGCTCATTCCGCTTTGTCGTTCACGGCGCTTAAGTTTGTTTCTTATCGCACTGCATGTCCTTGCATTATTGAGTGTCTGCGTGCTGTTTTCGTGGGCATGGTTCGCAGGAGTTGTTGCAGTTGGCGTCGCGCTGCTTTCTTTGTTTTATTGCTTACGGGCCCCATCAATCGCTGCGCTACGTCTGGGGGGGCGCGGCGATCTTTTTGCTTTATTGATCGATGGCGGTAGCGTGCCCGTAACTGTGCTGCCAAACACAGTAGTTTTTTCGCACCTGGTCGTGCTTCAGTTGCGTGCAGATAGAGCGCCGATCGTCTTGTCTCTATTGCCAGATAGCTTTGTCGTGAGTGCTGACTTTCGCCGCTTGAAGGTCTGGCTTCGTGCTCGAGCTACTATTTCTGAAAAGGTTGACGACGACGAGGGGTGAGTATGGTTGGCCGTGCTTTGGAGAGGGGGGCTGGGTAGTCCCGGCTAAAGTGCAATCCACGGCTTTCCTTGCGCTTGAGGGCGCAGCGAACGATCAGATCAGCGGTAACAACAAGATTCCGTAGCTCGATAAGGTCATGGCTGATGCGGAAATTGGCGTAGTACTCGTCAATTTCATTCATTAACAGGCGAATTCGATGCTGGGCCCGTTGCAGGCGTTTTGTGGTGCGGACAATTCCTACGTAGTCCCACATAAAGCGACGAAGTTCATCCCAGTTGTGTGAAATTACAATTTCTTCGTCGGCATCGGTTACTCGGCTGGCGTCCCAGGCGGGGAGTGGAGGGTAGCCGTGTTTTGGCAAGGCAAGAATATCGGCTACGGCAGCTTCTGAGAACACGATGCATTCGAGCAGGGAGTTCGAAGCCAAGCGGTTGGCACCGTGCAGCCCTGTGCATGCGGCTTCGCCGGCAGCGTATAGACCCGGGATGTTGGTTCTGCCTTTGAGGTCGGTAATTATCCCGCCACATGTGTAGTGGGCTGCTGGAACAACTGGTATCGGTTCGCGGGTTATGTCTATACTCAGCTCGAGGCAACGTGCATAAATGTTCGGGAAGTGATTGCGCAAGAAGTCGGCATCTTGGTGCGATATATCCAAGTAAACGCAATCGAGACCGCGCTTTTTCATTTCAAAGTCGATGGCGCGGGCAACGATATCGCGAGGGGCCAGCTCTGCACGCGGGTCGTGATCGGGCATGAAGCGTGTGCCGTCGGGCAGTCGTAGAATTCCCCCCTCTCCGCGAACGGCTTCCGAAATCAAAAATGATTTGGCTTGTGGGTGATACAAGCAGGTCGGGTGGAACTGGATAAACTCCATGTTCGATATTTTGCAGCCTGCGCGCCATGCCATGGCTATGCCATCGCCTGTCGATGTGTCTGGGTTCGTGGTGTAAAGATAGACTTTTCCCGCCCCACCTGTTGCCAATAATGTTGCTTGGGCGCCAATGGTAATGACTTCTCCGCTACGTGTATCAAGAGCGTATGCGCCATAGCACTGCTCTTTACTGAGTCCGAGTTTGCTGCCGGTTATCAAGTCAATGGCAATATGGTGCTCGAAGATTTTGATATTGGGGTGGTTGCGGACTTTTTTCGTCAGCGTGTCCTGAACGGCTTGGCCTGTAGCGTCGGCGACGTGGATTACCCGGCGAGCGCTATGGCCGCCTTCTCGGGTTAGGTGGTAACCGTCTTCGCTGCGTGTAAAAGGTACGCCTTGCTCGATTAGCCACTCAATAGCTTTGCGGCCGTTTTCAACGACAAAACGAGTTGCCTTTTCATCATTGAGGTAGGCGCCAGCTTCGAAAGTGTCACGAATGTGAGCCTCGATGGAGTCTTTGCTGTCGAGAACTGCAGCAATACCACCTTGTGCCCAGCTCGATGCGCTGTCTTCAAGCGTCCGTTTGCTGATCATTGCAACGCGCTGATTTTTTGCCAAACGAAGTGCCGCTGATTGCCCAGCCAAGCCGCTACCTATTACCAGAACATCAAATTCGTTCACCACCGCTTTGCTATCCTCATTGAACGTTTTATTGCTGTTATTTTTTCCGATGAAACTATAGCACGCCATGTGCCAAGCTTCGTTTTGCCGCAAGCTTCGCAAAAGGCGCGTCTTAACCTAATCAATTTGGTGGTGGCTTTTGTTGCGGCGCGATGTGGTGCGCTATACTGGGTGTCTGAATATTCACCTCCCCAAGCACCTAGATAGCATGAGCGAACGCGAAATTGACCAAGTGCTGGTTGAGCGAGCGCAGAGCGGCGATAAGCACGCCTTTGATGTTCTGGTTGCTAAATACCAGCGCAAATTGGCGCGATTGTTGTCTCGCTATGTCCGCGATACAGCCGAAGTGGAAGATGTGACCCAAGAAGCCTTTATTAAGGCATTTAGGGCGTTGCCTTCTTTTCGAGGGGATAGTGCGTTCTATACTTGGCTTTACCGCATTGGTATCAACACAGCTAAAAACTATCTAGTCTCGCAAGGCCGTCGCGCGCCTACTTCAACCGAGTACAACGCTGATGAGGCTGAAACCTTCGATGATGGTGACCAGCTTCGCGATATCAATACGCCTGAAAATCTTCTGCTATCAAAGCAGGTGGGCGAGACTGTCAATGCGGCAATTGACGAACTCCCCGAGGAGTTGCGTACGGCAATTATTCTCCGAGAGATTGATGGACTCAGTTACGAAGAGATCGCTCTTTCAATGAATTGCCCGATAGGCACTGTCCGTTCTCGCATATTTAGGGCGCGCGAAGCTGTTGCTAACAAACTGCGGCCTCTCCTCGATATTGCACCTGATCGACGTTGGTAAGCGGCGCTACTTTTTCTTGATCTAGTTGTACGTGGGGATCTGCCTCTGCTTTGTATTTCCCGAGTGATTTTTTCTGTACGGAATGGTGTCATGACTGAAACCCAGGCTACCGTCATTGCCAACGATGGCGCTTATGCAATTGTTCGGGCTGAGCAGCAAGGCGGTTGTGGCCGTTGCAACGAACCAGGCGGTTGCGGTGGTAATAATTTAGTACAAATGATGTGTGCATCTCCCCGCCAGTATCGGGTTCTTAATCCAGAGGGGGCGAAGATAGGAGATGTAGTCACAGTCTCTATTTCTGAAGGGGTGGTCGGTCGAAGTGCTCTAATTATGTATGGCTTGCCGCTTGTGTTTTTGTTTGCTGGCACCATTCTTTCGGGTCTTTTGTCGGATTCGAACTGGCTGGCCGTTGTGTGTGGCGGCGTTAGCTTTGCTGTTTCATGGAAAGTTGTTGCCAGAATTCAGCGTGGAGCTGCTGGTGATGATCGTTTTCAGCCAACTATTCATCTGTCTCGCTAGTGAAACGATGTTGGAGGTGCCTGCTGATTGAGTCGGTGCTCACGTCTCAAGGCTTCTGTATTTTGCTGTAAATATTTGACCCGCAGTATCTTTATGTGACCCCCTCCCATCTTGTTCTGCGAATTGATCCGGCCAAAGGCTTGGCGGGTTGTCCTGTCCATAATGTGGGCGTTGGACTGGGCAGCGGGGATTCGCTGACCGCGCGCGGTCAATCTCATGGCGGGTGTTTTTTTGCTTTTACTGCTTTTCTGGTGAGCTATTAGTAGTTGGTTTATTGAATTAATTTATTTAAAAAACAATGTGTTGAGAAAATGTTAAAGAATTTTAGTTGAAAGCACTTGCGAACTTTTGGGAAGTGTCTATAATTCGGC
>JBAZTJ010000120.1:0-7823 GCA_041662005.1 Candidatus Methylopumilus sp. | reverse complement strand
GTCCCGTCCGTATGCCATATAGACTTCAGCTTCAGCAATCGGATCAACATCATTGGTGTCTATCATCCCGCCACTGCTCTGCGAGAAATCAGTCAGGAATGAGGTATCACCTGTATCTACACTACCACCAAGGGTATTCCCGAATACCGTATTTGCCTTCAAGCCGCCGGAAGTCAGGATGGACTTCTCGAACCCATCCAGACCGCGCCTGCGCTTATTCCGCATATATAACCAACCACCCAGTAACAAGGCAATGATACCGCCGCCGCCCAATACAAGCGGGTCACCAGTTAGGTCATCAAGCATTCCCGGTGGCTCGATTGGAGCAGGTGCTGGTACAGGCGCAACAATTGGCTTAGGTTCAGGCTTTGTTGTTGCCGCTGTGGGAGCGGTTGGCGCCACCTCAGGTGCAGGAGGCGCAGCTGGTGGAGTATCGGCTACGGGAGGGGTTGCAACCTCAGGCTTAGCAGCCTCTGCACTAGGCGTTTCAACCGGCGCAGGCGTTGCTGATGCGTTCTTCTGCATCTCAGACATGAGCTCACTCTTCATTGCCAGCAACTTCTGCATATCCTGGATTTGCTTTTCCAAGGCAGTAGCGCGCTCATTCGCCTCTTTGATACTGTTTTCACGCGCAACTGCTTCTTCTTTCAGCGCGACAATCTTATCCTGCATGGATTTGGCATCGGCCACAGAAACATTGCCAGCACTGGTATCACTCTTGGATAACTTGACTACATCGCGGGGGCCGGTAACAGGCGGAGCTGTTTTATCCTCGGCTTTGGTCGTGATCTTGCCACCTGCAGACTGATTACTGGAAGCATCATCGCTAGCCGGCACTGCCTCGGCAACTACGCCAGCGAGCTTGTTACGATAGGCTTTCCAGTCTGCCGCATGAACACGTATTTCTTCGCTAGCTTCGCCCTTGCTAACCGACTGCAGTTCATCAGTAGCAGGTATACGAATAAGCTGGCCAACTTTGAGGCGATTGATGTTTTCGCCTATAAATGCATTCTTGTTGGCGCGGTAAATACCAACCAGCATCTGATCAAGGCTAATGCCCTCAACCTGGGTTTGTCTCGCTATGGTACTAAGTGTGTCGCCACGCGCAGTGGTAATAGAGTTGGGTGCAGCGGCGTCTTGCGTATTAACTGCGGGCTGGCTTACGGACTTTTTTGATTTTTTGCGTAAAGGCTTTTCAGTCGGGTTTTCACCCACATTTGCGGGTGTTGCTGCCACAGACTTCCTGGCACCAGTAGCAGGCGTGCTGACAACCGGAGACGACACTGTATTGTTTGCACCTTGACTGGCATACCCTGGAGGATCCAGCAGCAAGGTAAATTCGCGCAACAACCGGCCCGTTGCCCAATCCACTTGAACCAGCATATCCAGGAAAGGGTCGGTAATCGGCAGGCTACTACTGAGCTTGATGACAGGTGAGCCATCAGCTTTCTTCTTGACCTCAACGCGGATAGCACCATGTAGGGGAGGACGCTCAATACCTTGCAGGGTATAGGCCTCTTCCGATGCAATAGTTGCAGTCAAACCTTCCATCTCAGCAGGGCTGACGGATAACACCTCAATCTCAGCACTGAGTGGCTCGCCCAAGCCTGACATTACATTAAGCTTGCCTAAACCAGCAGCATTAACAGCCAATGGCAGAAATGCGAGAAACACCCCGAGCGAAATTCGCTTTAATTTGGATTGATGCACTATCCCACCTTTATCGAACTTTTTAGTAGCTTTATTAAATTAACATCAAATAGTTAGAGTTGCAAGCTCATCCCACACATTATATTTGCACCCTAATCTATATTGATATTTACCCCTCCCAACCGCCTAATGCTCAACTAATATTTTCAACATTCGCCTTAAAGGTTCCGCGGCTCCCCACAACAACTGATCGCCCACGATAAAAGCTGACAGATATTCCGGACCCATGCCCATCTTGCGCAATCGCCCGACCGGAGTAGTCAACGTCCCGGTCACTGCGGCAGGAGTAAGCTGCTTCATGGTAACTTCACGCTCATTGGGAACCACTTTCGCCCATGGATTAGCACTGGCCAGCATGGCTTCAATATCATTTAACGGCACATCTTTTCTAAGCTTGATAGTCAGAGCCTGGGAATGGCAACGCATGGCGCCGATACGCACGCACAAACCATCGATAGGCACCGGGTTGCTTTCACGCCCGAGTATCTTGTTGGTTTCCGCCTGGCCTTTCCATTCCTCCTTGCTCTGGCCATTGCCCAGGTCCTTATCTATCCAGGGGATCAGGCTACCAGCCAGGGGCACGCCAAAATGGGCAGTGGGGAAGCGCTCATCGCGCAATATACCGGCCACTTCTCTGTCTATATCCAGAATCGCCGAAGCAGGGTCAGCCAACAAGGTATTGGCAACACGATGCGCCTCACCCATTTGCTTGAGCAGCTCACGCATATTCTGCGCGCCCGCACCAGATGCAGCCTGATAGGTCATAGAAGTTGCCCACTCGACTAGATCAGCGCGGAACAAGCCATCCAGCGCCATCAACATGAGGGAGACGGTGCAGTTGCCGCCTATCCAGTTTCTGCCGCCCTCAGCCAATGCACCTTCAATCACATTCAGGTTCACCGGATCCAGGATAATAGTGGCGTCATCTTCCATACGTAATGTGGAGGCAGCGTCTATCCAGTGGCCTTGCCAACCCTCAGCACGCAACTTGGGAAATATCTCGGTAGTGTAATCACCCCCCTGGCACGACACGATGACATCCATCGCCTTAAGTGCGGCGATATTTTTTGCGTCTGCCAGCGGTGGAGTATCCTTACCAACAACAGGACCTTTGCCACCAATTTGAGAGGTAGTAAAAAACTGTGGTTCGATACGGGCAAAATCACCCTCTTCTGCCATGCGCTGCATCAGTACAGAACCCACCATGCCACGCCAACCAATAAACCCAACTTTTAACATTTTGCTATCTTCCTAAACTTTCCAGCACTTAACGCGCCAGATCAGCCATTTTTCAGCCATTCATTAAAGTGCTGCGACTACTGCATCACCCATCTCGCTGCATTTCACTTTACGGGTGCCTTCAGTATAAATGTCCGCAGTGCGGCAACCTTGTGCCAATGCCTTCTTCACCGCATCTTCAATGCGCAGCGCGTTGACTTCATCATTAAAGGTATAGCGCAGCATCATGGCAGCAGAGAGAATAGTCGCCAACGGATTGGCAATATCCTTACCGGCGATATCAGGCGCCGAACCATGGCTAGGTTCATACATACCCTTGTTATTGGCATCCAGTGATGCAGATGGCAGCATGCCTATGGAACCAGTCAGCATAGACGCCTCATCAGAGAGGATGTCCCCAAAAATATTGCCGGTCACCATCACATCAAACTGCTTGGGCGCGCGGATCAGCTGCATGGCAGCATTGTCCACGTACATATGACTCAACTCGACTTCGGGGTATTCCTTTGCTATTTCGATCATGACCTGGCGCCACAGCTCAGTGGTCTCCAGCACGTTAGCTTTATCCACAGAGCAGACTTTTTTGTTGCGCTTCATCGCAATATTAAAAGCCACATGACCGATACGGCGGATTTCAGATTCGGAATAGCGCATGGTGTTGATGCCTTCACGCTCACCATTGGGCAAAGTGCTGATACCGCGCGGCTGGCCGAAGTAAATGTCACCAGTCAGCTCACGCACAATCATGATGTCCAGCCCCGCAACCACCTCAGGCTTGAGTGTTGAAGCAGAAGCCAGCTCTGGGTATAGCAAGGCCGGGCGCAGATTGGCAAACAGGTTCAACCCCTTACGAATGCGCAACAAACCGCGCTCAGGACGCTGGTCCCGCGGCAAACTATCGTACTTCCAGTCACCAACGGCACCAAGCAGAACCGCGTCCGACTCTTGGGCAAGCTTCAATGTAGCATCTGGCAACGGATCGCCAGCGGCTTCATATCCGGCACCACCAATAGGCGCCTCTTGCATTTGCATACCGATATCTAATGCGTTCAATACTTTAACTGCTTGCGCCACGATCTCCGGGCCGATGCCATCACCTGGCAATACTGCGATTTTCATTTGTTTCTATTTCCTAAAAACTGAATAAAGGGAGCTGTGTTAATTGAACAGCCAAGGCTGTGCGGCCTTATGTTTGGTTTCGAAAGCTTTAATCTTATCCTGTTGCAACATGGTCAGGCCGATATCATCAAGCCCGTTCAGCAAGTTGTGCTTGCGCGACATATCCACCTCAAACCCATGCACCGCACCACCAGGAGTCGTCACGGTTTGTGCAGCCAGATCCACCTTGAGTTGGTAACCTGGATTTGCTTCAACCTCAGCAAACAATCCATCCACCACCTCTGCAGGCAAAACAATAGGCAACATGCCATTTTTAAAGCAATTGTTGTAGAAAATATCGGCAAAACTGGGCGCGATCACCGAGCGAAATCCGTAATCTTCCAAAGCCCATGGCGCATGCTCGCGACTTGAGCCGCAGCCGAAGTTTTCTCTGGCAAGCAGGATAGAGCCACCCTGATAACGCAGCTGGTTCAGCACAAAGTCAGGATTCAGGGGGCGCTTGGAATTATCCATACCGGGCTCGCCATGATCTAGGTAGCGCCATTCGTCAAACGCGTTAGGGCCGAAACCGGCACGTTTAATCGACTTTAAAAACTGCTTGGGGATAATGGCATCAGTATCCACATTGGCACGATCCAATGGCACGACCAACCCATCTAATAATGTAAAAGGCTTCATTTAATTATTTGGCGACTTCTGGATTTTTTCGCCAACCTTTTCCACGTCCTTGCCCAAACCATGCCAAGTGTTACAGCCGCTCAACACCAATGCCGCCGCCAAAGCCACCAACGCAAACAATTTATTCATTTTTGCTCCTGTCATTTCTTGAGTTTAATAATTGCCAACTTAATACTTACGATTAAATTCACATGAACTGCCGGACATCAACAAAATGTCCCGTTACCGCGGCAGCGGCGGCCATTTCAGGGCTAACCAGGTGGGTACGTCCGCCCTGCCCTTGCCGTCCTTCGAAGTTGCGGTTGGAAGTAGAGGCGCAACGCTCACCCGGCTCCAGGCGATCTGCATTCATGGCCAGACACATTGAGCAGCCTGGCTCGCGCCATTCAAAACCCGCCTCGATAAAAATCTTGTCCAGGCCTTCCGCCTCAGCTTGTGCCTTCACGAGACCGGAGCCCGGCACCACCAGCGCCAGCATGACATTACCAGCCACCTTCTTGCCCTTGGCAACTGACGCAGCTGCACGTAAATCCTCAATGCGCGAATTGGTACAAGAACCGATAAACACCTTATCAATGCTGATCTCGCTAATCGGTGTATTCGCCTGCAAACCCATGTATTGCAGTGCACGCTCCCAATCCTGACGCTTCACTTCGCTAGGCGCATTTTTAGGGTCAGGCACGCTACCATTGATATCCACCACCATTTCCGGCGAGGTACCCCAAGTCACCTGGGGCAATATCTTAGCTGCATCCAACTTGACCACAGTATCGAACTGCGCACCTTCATCGCTTCTCAATGTACGCCAGTAAGTAACCGCTGCATCCCATTGCTGGGCTGTCGGCGCAAAAGGCCTGCCCTTGATGTAGTTAATTGTGGTGTCATCCACAGCCACCATGCCCGCGCGCGCGCCCGCTTCAATGGCCATATTGCACAAGGTCATGCGGCCTTCCATACTTAAGGCACGAATCGCCGAGCCGGCAAATTCAATCGCATAGCCGGTACCACCGGCCGTGCCTATCTTACCGATGACAGCCAGTGCGATATCTTTTGCTGTCACGCCAAGCGACAAACTACCTTCAACCAAAACCTGCATGGACTTGGACCTCTTTTGCACCAGGCATTGAGTCGCCATTACATGCTCGACTTCAGAGGTGCCGATACCATGCGCCAACGCAGCAAAAGCGCCATGCGTGCTGGTATGCGAATCGCCACAGACAACCGTCATGCCGGGCAAGGTTGCACCCTGCTCCGGGCCGATCACATGCACGATACCCTGACGATGGTCATTCATCTTGAATTCGGTCACGCCGAAATCGACACAGTTTTCATCGAGTGTTTGTACTTGCAAGCGCGAAATTGGATCGGCAATACCCGCCACGCCAGTGCTACGGTCTGTGGTTGGCACGTTATGATCCGGCACAGCCAAAATGGAATTTACCCGCCAAATCTTGCGCCCAGCCAGTTTAATACCTTCAAAAGCCTGCGGACTGGTTACTTCATGCACCAGATGGCGGTCGATATAAATCAGCGCAGTACCGTTTTCCTCGGTGACCACGTGAGAATCAAATAACTTGTCATACAGCGTTTTTGCCATGTTCAAAACCTACATCCTGTTGCCACACCCACCAAGGTGGTTTGTGACTAATTTTTAATCCCTGAAATTTCCAAACTGCAAAGGAAAATCCGTCACCGATTTCTTCACAAACGCGATTGCATCCTGCAGCACATCGCGCTTGGCACCGGTCACGCGAACTGTATCGCCCTGGATACTAGCCTGCACCTTGAGGCCACCATCTTTAAGCAACTTGACTATCTTCTTGGCCAGTTCGGTATCAATGCCATCCTTGATCTTCAATACCTGCTTGACCTTATTGCCGGAGATTTTTTGCACATCCTGATGATCAAGACGTTTGGCGCTGTCCGCCTCTTTCTTTTCCATGGCAGGCAGCAAAATATCCTTGATCTGATCCAGCTGAAAATCAGAATCGCCCAGCAAAACAATCTGGCTATCTTTTTCATTCAGCTCTGCATTCGCAGTTGTGCCTTTAAAATCGTAGCGATTAGTGATTTGACGACTCACTACATCAATCGCGTTTTTCAACGCGACCATATCGACTTCAGAACTAATATCAAATGACGGCATAACTTTCTCCAAAGTTCCTATCAGACAAGCTTCCAACTAGATAATGCGCAGCTTGAACGCGGCACGAATGCGTAGACAGTACATTGAAGTACGGCAAGCGTGAGTAACAAAGTTCAAGCAAGCAGTATCGGTTGGCACTACTCAAAATGACAAACGTAATCCAAGGTTTCCAGGGTTTCTATTTCAAAACTGGAATTGCCCGGCACGGTGAATTTTTCGCCGGCTGTATAGGTTTTCCAGTCATCTTCGCCCTGCAGACGCACTTTGCACACACCCAGGTTGATTTCCATCAACTCTGGCGCAGCCGTGTTAAACGTTAGGAAGCTGGGGAAAATGACGCCGATAGTGCTGCGTGTTCCATTGGGGAATAAAACGGTATGGCTAACGCATTTACCGTCGAAATACACATTTGCTTTTCTTTTAACGCTGACATTATCAAACTGAGCCATGACACACCTCTCCAAACAACATAATTAATCAATGGGCTTTGAAATCGGCCTTATATCACCATTATCCCAGAAAACTTATGCCAGAACCATTTTTACCCATTCCACCAATTGAATTTTCAGGCAATAATCAGCAGAAGGTCGCCACAAAATCAAAAAAGCACATCAGGGGATAACTTATGCCAGCACGCCTTCAACTTATCTGGGTTCAGATATTCAGGTTTATCTCCGCAGTTTTCAGCTTTTTCAAATCGATTTTAGGGTGGATACTCAAGCAGGTTTTTGGTTCCTTATCCTGGCAAGCCCCGAGCTGGTCACTATGGTCAGCAGCAAAGCTCAGGCAAGTCGCCAATTGGATTTTCGCTACACGCAAACGCGCACTCACTATTGTCCTGTCTGCCTTGCTCGGCGTTGGCGGCAGCTATTATGGCTGGCAGTGGTATCAGCAGCTACCTAAACCTGTATTAACGGCTTATCAGGTCAAA